>NZ_JBHUUV010000057.1:0-32254 GCF_042670885.1 Streptomyces sp. NPDC057136 | reverse complement strand
GTGTATAAGAGACAGGTCCGGGGCCGTATGCCGTAGCCGTGCTGCGGGGTACTACACCGCCGTCGCCCAGTGGCACGCGACCTGCGTCGCGCCGCCGCCCGCGAGCACCGGCAGATCCTTCGTACGGCATGCGTCGGCCACCCCCGCCCGCTCCGCCTCGCCCGAGGCCAGGATCTGGCAGCGCGCGTGGAACCGGCATCCGGACGGCACCTTCGACGGGTCCGGCGGCTCCCCGGTGAGGATCACCGGTTCACCCTCCGCCTCCGGCAGTACGGACAACAGGGCCTGGGTGTACGGGTGTTGGGGCGCCGTCAGGATCTGCTCCACCTCACCCGTCTCCACGATCCGGCCGAGATACATCACGGCCACCCGGTCCGCGATGTTCCACGCAAGACCGAGGTCGTGCGTGACCACCAGCGCCGACAGGCCCAGCTCGTCGCGCAGCCGCAGCAGCAGCGCCAGGATCTCGCCGCGCACCGACGCGTCCAGCGAGGCCACCGGCTCGTCGGCCACGATCAGTTCCGGCTCCAGTACGAGCGCACCGGCGATCACGACCCGCTGACGCTGACCGCCGGACAGCTCGTGCGGATACCGCAGGAAGAACCGCTCCGGAGGCCGCAGCCCCGCCCTCGACAGCGCCTGGGCCACCGCCTCCCGCTCGTCACCCGGATACCCGTGGATACGCAGGCCCTCCGCCACCGCGTCGTACACCGTGTGCCGGGGGTTGAGCGAGCCGCTGGGGTCCTGGAGCACCAGCTGGACCCGCTTGCGGTACGCCTTCAGGGCGCGGCCGGAGTAGTTCAGCGGCTCGCCGCCGAAGGTGACCCGGCCGGCGGACGGCGGGACCAGACCCAGCAGAGAGCGGGCCAGGGTCGTCTTGCCGCAGCCCGACTCGCCGACCAGGGCGACGATCTCGCCGGGCCGGATGTCGAGGTCGACCCCGTCGACGGCGCGGGCCGCGTCGGCGCCGCGCCGGCCGGGGAAGGTGACCTTCAGGGCCTCCGCGCTGAGCAGGGGAGTGGTGGTCATGTCGTGCTCCTTGCTTCCTCGGCGGCCGGTTCGACGGCCGGCCCGCCGCCGGGCCCGACGAGCACACAGGCCGCCCGGCGCCCGGCCCCGGCGTTCCGCAGCTGCTGGTCCTCGGTGGCGCAGGTGCCCAGCGCGACCGGGCAGCGCGGATGGAACGTACAGCCGGACGGCAGCGCCGAGGGGTCCGGCGGGTCGCCCGGCAGGCCACGCGGGGCGTGCCGGGACGACAGGTCGCCGATCCTGGGGAAGGCGGCGGACAGTGCGTTGCCGTACGGGTGCGAGGCGTTCTCGTACACCTGCTTGGCCGGGCCTTCCTCGACGACCCGGCCCGCGTACATCACGGCGAGCCGGTCGCAGGTGTCGGAGAGCACCGCCAGATCGTGGCTGATCATGATGAGGCCGAGATCCTGGTCGGCGACGAGCTGTTCGATCAGCCGCAGGATCTGCGCCTGGATCATCACGTCGAGCGCGGTCGTTGGCTCGTCGGCGATGACGAGACGCGGATCGCAGGCCAGTGCCATCGCGATCATCACGCGCTGGCGCTGACCACCGGAGAGCTCGTGGGGATACGCGTCGGCGCGCGCCGCCGGCAGACCGACCTGCTCCAGCAGTTCACCGGCCCGCTTCCGCGCGGCGGCGGGTGTCGCCTTCTTGTGGAGCAGGATCGGTTCGGCGATCTGGTCCCCGATGCGGTGCACGGCGTTGAGCGAATGCATCGCGCCCTGGAAGACGATCGAGGCCCCGGCCCAGCGGACCGCCCGCAGCCTGCCCCACTTCATGGCGAGAATGTCCTCGCCGTCGAGCAGGATCTCGCCCGACAGCGTCGCGGACGCGGGCAGCAGCCGCAGCAGCGCGAGCGCGAGCGTCGACTTCCCGCAGCCGGACTCCCCGGCGATGCCGAGCTTCTGGCCCGCCTCGACCCGCAGATCGATGCCGCGTACGGCGGGGACGGCCGAGGCCCCCGAGCCGTAGGTGACGTGGAGATTTCTGACGTCGAGCAATGGCTGCCCGGTCGTCGGCTCAGGTGTGGTCAACGGGTCACCCCCAGCTTGGGGTTGAGCACGGACTCGATCGTGCGGCCGCACAGCGTGAACGCGAGCGCGACGACGGCGATGGCGAGTCCGGGCGGAGCGAGGTACCACCAGTTCCCGGAGCTGACCGCACCCGCTTCGCGGGCGTCCTGGAGCAGTCCGCCCCAGGAGACGATCGTGGGATCGCCGAGCCCGAGGAAGGCCAGGGTCGCCTCGGTGAGAATGGCGGTGGAGATCACCAGCGTGGTCTGCGAGAGCACCAGCGGCATCACATTGGGCAGGACGTGGCGGGACATGATGTGGCTGTGACCGCCGCCGAGCGCCTTCGAACGCTCGATGTACGGGCGTGACTCGACGGACAGGGTCTGGGCCCGTACCAGCCGCGCGGTCGTAGGCCAGGTCGTCACGCCGATCGCGAGGATCGTCGTCCAGACGGACCGGGAGAGCACGGTGGCCAGTGCGATGGCGAGCACCAGGGTCGGCATGACGAGGAACCAGTCGGTGATCCGCATGATCACGGTCCTGTACCAGCCCTTGAAGTGCCCCGCGGTGATGCCGACCAGCGTGCCGATCGCCACCGAGAGGAACGCCGCGAGCAGGCCGACGGTCAGCGAGACCCTCGTACCCCACAGCAGCAGGGCCAGCAGGCTGCGGCCGAACTGATCGGTGCCCAGCGGGAATTCGGCGCTGGGCGACTCCATGGGCCCGCCCGTCGCCTCGGTGACGCTCCGCGAGTCGGAGCCCACCAGCAGGGGGGCGGCCAGCGCCAGCAGAGCGATCACCCCGAGCACGGCGAGTCCGGCGAGCCCCGCACGGTGGGTGCGGTACTCGCGCCAGAAGCGGGCCACGGCCTGGCGGCGGCGGGCCCGGGTGAGGGCGCGCGGGCTGCTGGTCTCCACGGCGTCGGTCGAGGTCGTCATCGGCCCACCCGGGGATCGAGCAGCGGATAGATCACATCGGCGAGCGTGTTCATCAGGATCACCGCGGCGGCGAAGACGAAGAACAGCGCCTGCACCAACGGCAGGTCGGGCACGCTCAGTGCCTGGTAGAAGAGCCCGCCGAGGCCGGGCCAGGAGAACACCGTCTCCACGAGGATGGCACCCGCCACCGTGTTGCCCAGGTTCACGAAGAGCAGGGTCACGGTCGGCAGCATCGCGTTCGGCACGGCATGGCGGCGGCGTACGAGATCGTCGCGCAGCCCCTTCGCACGCGCCGTCGTCAGATAGTCGCTGCCCATCTCGTCGAGCAGCGAGGAGCGCATCACGAGGAGGGTGCGGGCGTACTCGACGGCGACGAGGGTGACGACCGGCAGCACCAGATGGTGGGCGACGTCGAGGACGTAACCGAAGCCGCTCTCGTTGCCGGACTCCATGCCGCCGGTCGGGAAGATCCCGGGGATCGGGCCGATGCCCACCGACAGCGTGATGATCAGCAGCAGTCCGAGCCAGAAGGACGGCACCGAGTACAGCGTCAGCGCGAAGGCGGTGTGGAAGCGGTCCCCGAAGGAACCGTTGCGCCAGGCCGACCTGGCGCCCAGCCAGATGCCGATCACCGTGTAGATCACGAAGGCGGTGCCGGTGAGCAGCAGCGTCGCGGGCAGCGCCTCGGAGATCTTGTCCATGACGGGGGCGCGGAACTGGTACGACGTACCGAAGTCCCCGGTGAGCGCCTTGCCGCAGTACTCGGTGAACTGCTGCCAGAGCGGCAGGTCCAGGCCGAATTCGCGGCGCATCGCGGCGATCTGTTCCGTGGACACCTGCCGGCCGCCGGTCATCTGCTTGACCGGGTCGCCGGGGATCAGCCGGAAGAGGAAGAAGCTGGTGACGAGCACGGCGAACAGGGAGATGGCCGCACCGCCCAGTTTGCCCGCCACATAGCGGAGGTAAGCGGTCGTGCTGCGGGATCGCGGACCGCGGGCCGACGGCCCGGCCGGAGCCGGGCCGTCGGTCTGCGCACTGTCCACGCCCGGCGTGCTCTTCAGCAGCGCGGGTGTGCTGTCTGTGCTCATGGACTATTCACGGTCTTCCGCGGTGGAACGACGACGCATGGCGAACAGCAGCCCGCCACCGGCGAGGACGACGACGGCGACACCGATCCCGATGAGGACTCCGGTGGAGCTGCCACCGTCGTCGGAGGAACCGCTCGACGCCCCGGCGGCCGGAACCGCCGACCACCAGCTCCAGTACCCGTCCTGGCCGTAGATGTTGCCCGCGGCGGACGGCATCGTCGTGATCGACTTGATCTGGTCGGTACGGTACGCCTCGACGGCGTTCGGGTAGGCCATGACATTCATGTACCCGGTGTCGTACAGCCGCGACTCCATCTGCTTCACCAGATCGGCGCGCTTGGCCGGGTCGTACTCGGCCAGCTGCTTCGCGTAGAGCTCGTCGTACTGCTTGTCGCAGATGAAGTTGTCCGTCGCCGCGGACTCCTTCGGCTTGGCCGGCAGGGCGGCGCAGGTGTGGATCGACATGACGAAGTCCGGGTCCGGGTTGACGGACCAGCCGTCGAAGGCGAGGTCGTACTCACCGGCGTACCAGGGGTCGGAGACGTTGTCGATGCAGTCGACCTTCAGACCGATGCCGAGGTCGCCCCACCACTCCTGGAGGTACTTGCCGATCGCCTTGTCGTTCGGGTCCGTGGCGTGGCACAGGATGCGGAAGTCGAGCGGCTTGCCGTCCTTGCCGACGCGCTTGCCCGCGCCGTTCTTCTCGTAGCCGGCCTCGTCGAGCAGGGCGGCGGCCTTCGCCGGGTCGTAGCTGAGCTTCTGGTCGGCGGACGGCTGCCAGAAGTACTCCGAGAAGCGCGGCGGGACGTAGCCCTCGCCCTCCACGGCGTGGCCCTGGAAGACCTTGTCGATGACGGTCTTGCGGTCGACGGCCATGAAGAGCGCCTGACGGACCTTCTGGTCGAGCAGCGCCGGATGCCCGTCGCCGAACTTCGTGCCGTCCTTCGTGCGCGCGCCCGGGTTGGTCGCCAGCGCGTAGAAGCGCCGGCCGGGTGCGTCATTGACCTTGATGTTCTTCGCGGTCTTCAGCGAGGCGGACTGAGCGGGCGTCAGGCTCGGGCTGCCCGCGACGAAGGAGACCTCGCCCTTGCGCAGGGCGGCGACGGCGGCGTCCTGGTCCTTGTAGTAGCGGAAGACGATCTCGTCGAACTTGGGCGAGCCGCGCCAGAAGTCCTTGTTCGCCTTGAGCTTCACATAGCTGTCGACCTTGTAGTCCGTCAGGATGAACGGACCGTTCCCCACGATCGGGAACTTGGTGTCGTTGTTGAACTTGGAGAAGTCGCCGACCTTCTCCCAGACGTGCTTCGGCACGATCGGCACATCGAGCGCGGCCATCGTGGCCTGCGGCTCCTTCAGCTCGATGACGAGCTGCTCCGGCGTAGGAGCGGTCACTTTCTTGAAGTTGCCGACGAAGCTGCCGTTCGAGGTGGCCGCGGACTCGTCGGTCATCATCTTGTTGAAGGTCCACGCGGCGTCCTCGGCGGTGGCCTTCTGCCCGTCCGACCACTTCGAGTCGGAGCGAATGGTGTACGTCCAGGTCAACTTGTCCGGCGACGGCTCCCACTTGGTGGCGAGCGCGGGGATCGCGTTGTTGTCCTTGGCGTCGTAGTTGGTCAGGTAGTCGTACATGAGCCGGTGGACACTCGTGCTGATGAGGCGCTGCGCGAGGAACGGGCTCAGGGAGTCGACGCTCTGTGCGACCGCGACTGTCAGGGTCGTCTTGCCGCTGTCGGCCTGCGCCTCCTGCGGCGCGGGCGCGAGTGGATTTCCCGGTACGACCGAACCGGCGGCGAGCGCCAGTGCGGCGGCGCCGGAGGCCAGGAGGAGACGCACACTGCGGCGTGGGCGGAGGGAGAGGGGCGGAACTCTTGTGACCATGGGACGTTGACCTCGCGTCATGACTCGCATGGAGAAGGCGGGTAGATCTCTGGTTCGCCAGCTGGTGAAGCGAAGGTTTATCAGCGGTGGTCGAGCCGCGTCAACGGTGTGCCAAACGGCGTGTGGGCTGCGGGAATGCAAGAAGGGCTCGCATCGAGTGAACGATGCGAGCCCTCATTGGTTTAGACCTCTACTGCCCTACTGCTGAGGGGCTGGTGGGGGCTGCGGAGGCTGCTGCTGCCACCCTGCCGGCGGTACCGGACCCTGCAGTTCCGATTCCCCTGACCGGCCGTCGTACTGCTGGTGCGCCGGTGGAGCTCCGGCCGGGTTCGCACCCGACTGGGCCTGGGAGGGCAGCGACTGCTGCCAGCCGTTCTGCTGCGCACCGGGACCGGGCTGCGGCGGGTACGGCTGCTGGGGAGGCTGCTGCTGCGGAGGCTGCTGTCCGCCGTACGGCTGCTGCGGATACGGCGGTTGGGGGTGCTGCGGCTGCTGCGGCGGGTACGGCTGGTAGGGCTGCCCGGCCTGCGGATGCCCCGGCTGCTGCTGCGGTACGTAGGGCTGCTGACCCGGCGTCTGGTGCCCGGGCATCGGCGGGGCGAACTGCGGCGGCTGGCTGTTGCCGTCCGCGGTCCACAGCCCCTGCTGCTGCTGGGCGCGGGCGAAGTCCTCGGCGACCATGGCCGAGAGGTTGAAGTACGCCTCGCGGGTCTTCGGCCGCATCATGTCGAGGTCGACCTCGGCACCCGCGGAGAGGTGTTCGTCGAACGGCACCACGACGACGCCGCGGCAGCGTGTCTCGAAGTGCTGCACGATGTCGTCGACCTTGATCATCTTGCCGGTCTCACGGACCCCGGAGATGACCGTGATGGAACGCTGCACCAGGTCCGCGTACCCGTGGGCCGACAGCCAGTCCAGCGTGGTCGACGCACTCGACGCACCGTCGACCGACGGCGTCGAGATGATGATCAGCTGGTCCGCGAGGTCCAGCACCCCGCGCATCGCGCTGTACAGCAGGCCCGTACCCGAGTCCGTCAGGATGATCGGGTACTGCTTGCCGAGCACCTCGATCGCGCGCCGGTAGTCCTCGTCGTTGAAGGTCGTCGAGACCGCCGGGTCCACGTCGTTGGCGATGATCTCCAGACCGGAGGGCGCCTGCGAGGTGAAGCGGCGGATGTCCATGTACGAGTTGAGGTACGGGATCGCCTGGACCAGGTCACGGATCGTGGCCCCGGTCTCCCGGCGCACCCGGCGGCCGAGCGTGCCGGCGTCCGGGTTGGCGTCGATGGCGAGAATCTTGTCCTGCCGCTCGGTGGCCAGCGTCGAGCCGAGCGCGGTCGTCGTCGTGGTCTTGCCGACGCCGCCCTTGAGGCTGATGACCGCGATCCGGTAGCAGGACAGCACCGGCGTGCGGATCAGGTCCAGCTTGCGCTGCCGCTCGACCTCCTCCTTCTTGCCGCCCAGCTTGAAGCGGGCGGCGGCGGAGGGGTTGCGGCTGCTCTTGGCCTTCTGCTTGCCCCGGACCAGGCGGTCCGACGAGAGCTCGACGGCGGCCGTGTACCCGAGCGGTGCGCCCGGTACGGAGCGCTCGCGCTGGTCATGGGTGACCGGGGTCGGCCAGGCGTTTCCGGTGCGCGGGTCCACGGGGGGTCCCTGCGGTGCCTGCTGCTGGGGGTGCTGCTGGTGGTGCTGAGGGGGCTGCTGCTGCGGAGCCTGGTAGAGCTCGGGCTGCTGCGGCGGGGTGGGGGCGATGGGGGCGGGCAGGTTGGGCGTCCCCTGGACCGGCTGCTGGGGGGCCTGGGGGTTCTGCGGATTGTGCGGATTGTGCGGAGGCAGCGGTGCGCTCTGAGCCGGGAAGTGCGGCTGCTGGGGCGCGAGAGCCTGAGGTGCCTGAGGCGCCTGCGGGAATCCGTAACCGCCCTGTGCCTGCGGGAACCCGTAGCCACCCTGGCCGGGCTGGGGCTGCTGCGGTGCCTGCGGCTGCTGAGGCGCTTGGGGTGCCGGTGCCTGCGGTGCCTGTGCCTGCGGTGCCTGGGGGAATCCGTAACCGCCCTGGGGAGCCGGGAGGTTGGGCTGCGCCGCCGGAGCCGGTCCCTGCGGCTGCTGAGGTGCCTGCGCCGCGTGCGGGAAGCCGTAGCCGCCGGGTGCCTCGTTCGTGGGTACCGGTGCGGGCCACTGGGGCGCCGCCTGGGGTGCGGTGGGCTGCGGAGCGGCCGGCTGGAAGGCGGGCGGCAGCGGCGGCAGGGCGCCCTGCGCGGGCGGCGCGGGGGACCAGGGTGCCGGTGCGTGGGACGGCGCGGCGACCTGGGGCACCTCGGCGGGCGATACGTCCTGGGGCGCCGCGTCCGCAGGGGCGTCCGAGGGCTCGTCGGCCGGTACGACAGCCGCTTCGGCGGGCTCGGCGTCCCCCGGGGCGTCGGCGGTCACATCCGCGACAGCCGGGACGGAGGCCTCCGCGGAGACATCCGGAGCGTCCGGCTCGTCCGTGGCCCCGTCCTCCGACGCGTCGGCGGTCTCCTCCGTCACCGGGGTGACGTCGGGGGCCGTGGAAGCCTGACCATCCGAAGAGTCCGAGTCCGAGTCCGAGCCCGAATGCGAGTCCGAGCCCGAGATCGCTGCCTCGGCGCCGGCTGCCGCTTCCCGTTCCGCGATCTCCCGCTTCAGGACCGCGGGCGAGAACCGCATGGTCGAGCCGCTCTCCACGTCGCCACCACCGAACGGCTCCGACGCGGCACCGAAACCGACAGGCTCGGCGGACGAGGCGGACGACGCAGATGATGCCGACGACACCGACGGAGCAGCGGACTCGGGCGCAGCCGAAGACTCACTGTCCGCAGAACCGGCTCCAGACGCAGCCCCGGCAGCCGCAGCAGGTTCGGCGCGCGACGGTGCCCAGTTGGGCTCGTAGCCGCCCCCCGCCGGCAGCCCCGGCACGGAGACCGGCGCCCCATTGGGCGGCGGAGGCGGCGCGAGATGCGAACCGGCGCCGCCCGACGAGTCCCCCGCAGCGTTCTGCGTGTACCAGGCGGGAGGGGTGTAGTCGATGGTGAACTCACCCGTCATCTCGGCGGGATCTGCGTCGGACGACTCGTCGACGGGCGTGTTCCATCCCCCGCGGATCTCGTCCCGATCGCCGTTCACTTTGCCTCCTGGTGTGGTCGAGCACCCTTGTGCCGTGGTGGGTGGGGGCGACCGTTCCCGTTGTCCGATCCGCCCGGCTCTCCCCCTTGCGACGCGCATGACCTGTCCACAGGTTTCATTTGCCGCGCCCTCACCCACCCTAATCGCCATCGGGCTCACTACGGCAGGCCGTACCGGGTCGCAAGAAGCGTCCGAGTTGGTCACACACTGCGTCCAAGTGAGCCCCGAGCGGCTGAGCGTGAGGACAGAAGTGGTCGAAATCGGATATCTGCGTACGGAACGCGAAGCCTCCCGTACGTATCGAGCCGCTCGGAGCCGCTCAGTCCATCCGGCGCGCGCTGCCCAACAATCCGGTCTCGGCGTCGGTCGCCTGCGTCATCACGAACTGCCGGTCGCGGTCCGCGCACCACAGGGTGACGCCATCGGCCAGTGTGGACAGCGCCTGCGACTCGGAGGACGACAGATGCAGGATGCGCCCGATCTGCGCGGCCTCGTCCGGCGAGACCCGCTGGATTCCGACGAGCGCCGACTTCTCCATCAGGCGCGGAGCCACCGGGCTCAGATACGGCAGCAGCGTCACCACCGACTGCCAGGGACCCGCCACCACCCGTCCGCGCGGCGGTCGCATCCCGCAGTCCCGCACCACGACGACCGGCGAACCGGCCGAAGCGCCCTGCGGCGGCACCCGTCCCACGTCGTGCAGCGAGACGCACGGCTGCCCGCCGCCCGCCGCCTGGGCCAGCCCCGTCCAGGCGGCGGCCCGGCCGGTCTCCACGGCGATGCGGGCGCCCGTGGCCGCGGCGCGCAGCGCCAGTACCTGCGCCGTCCACAGCCCGCCGATCAGCGTGACCTCGTACGGAGTGGGCCGGTTGATGCCCAGTACAGCGGGGCGCCCTTCGGCGTCGACGCCGATCACCGTGCCGTCGTCGCCGACCGGCAGGGCCAGCGACGCCAGCTCGTCGAAGGAGACCGCGTGCCGGCTGCGGCGCGGCCCGATCAGCCCGAAGCCCAGGCGGGCCCGGGTGCTCGACGGTGTGGACATCAGCGGGTACCCCCGAGCGGCAGCGTGGCGAGCACACCGGGCAGTTGCTCGCGGTCCAGTCGCACCAGCGACGTCTTCACGCCGCGCGCGGTGCGCTCCAACTCATGGCGCGCGGCGACCAGTTCCTCGTCACTGCGCCCGGTGATCCGGATGTGCCCGGTGACCGAGACCTCCGAGCGGTCGCCGTGGCCCAGCGTCAGACTGAACGTCGTGGCGAGCGCCGGAATCGAGGTGAGCAGCGCGACCAGCTGCGGCATCGAGGCCCCGCCGCCGCCCAGCTGCGGCCAGCGGCTGACCCAGTACGTCGTATGGCGCCGGTCGTCGCAGCGCCAGGTGCGCGGGGTCTCCTCGGTGCGCCGGCCCGGCGTCTCCGACCGGCTGGCCTGGGCCATCGCGAGCGGGCTGACACAGGCCGACGTCGCGATCGCAGAGGTCAGTTCCTGCTCGGTCAGCACCGTCGCGCGGAACCCGGCCCCGGTCAGCCGGCTGGCCAGCTGGTCGGCGGCCCGTACCGCGCACTTCTGCGCCCCGACGATGCCGCCGCCGCGTGCCTGCACCGCTTCCGGGCAGAGCTCCGGGTCCACCTTGAGCGCGATCCAGGTGATCCGCAGCGCGGGCGAACCCGTCTGGGCCTGCAGCGGCGCGTAGTTCCGTGCGGCGACCGACTGAGACGGCAGGTGCGGCGCGGGCGCCGGCTGGGTGTGCTGCACGATCTGTGCAGATTCCAGGCGGATTCCGTCGACGTCGAGCACATCACGTACAAGAGTGAGGGGCAGCGGCTGCGCCGAGCGGTCCGGCCGCAGTGCCGTGGAGTCCGACTCGACCTGGACGACCGCCGTGAGGAACGTACCGTCGCCGATCATGCCGACCGGGCGCCGGTCGCGGTCGCTGAAGGAGTACGTGCGCAGGGCGGGCTCGCACTCGACGGCGGGCGCGAGCCCCGGTTCCGTACCCGCGGGCAGTACGAGGGAGGCCGCGCGGCGGCTCCGGGCCCGCAGGGCGAAGACCGTGCTCAGCCACTCCGGCAGCGAACGGCGATGCCTGCGGACGACGGCCAGCAGTACCAGGATCGCGGCGGCCACTCCGGCCGGAACCAGCAGCAGCGGTTCGACGACCCAGGCCGCGACCAGCAGTGCAGCCGCGATTTCGATCAGTACGAGTTGTTGCAATCGGAACGAACCGAACTGTCCGGCCCGTCCGTTCAGTCGCGGTGAGGCCGCTCCACCGGCGCCGGAGGCGCCCGGGGAGGGAGTGCGTGAACCGCGGCGGGAGGCCCGTGGGCCGCTGGATCCGGGAGTCCCGGACGCCTGCGTGTTCCCGGGCGGACGTGTCCGCGTTGCGGAAGCCATCATTCCGGCATTCCCCCGTTCATAAGGCCCAACTCCACCCGATCGCCCCTGCCCCGCCGGGGCTTCGGCGGCTGGATCACCCTACCCGGCCCACGGGCACCCACGATCAGCAGGCATAGTAGGGGGCCGGTCCGGCACCAGGGTCCGGCATCCGGGGTCCGGCACAGGGGGCGGGGATGCGTCCGCCCCTGGGCCGCGCGGGGAGACACGGGAGACAGACAGACTCATGGCATCACGGCGGGATGAGCTCAACGCGTACACCTTCGCGAAGAAGCGCACGGTGGCGGCATTCCTCCAACCGTCGCCCACCGGGACCGAGGAGGGGGCGCCCCGTCCTTTGCGGGCCGTCGTCCCGAGCCTGATCGTCGGTGCGCTGATCCTCGCGGGATTCGGCGCCTGGGGCATGTTCAAGCCGACCGCTCCCAAGGACTGGGACAAGCCGGGTACCAAGGTGATCGTCGGCAAGAATTCCACCACCCGTTACGTGGTGCTCAGCACGGGCAAGGGCAAGGACAAGAAGACGCTGCTCCACCCCGTACTGAACCTTGCATCGGCCCGACTGCTGCTCACCCCGCAGCAGTTCGCCGTGGTTCAGGTCGGCGACGACATCCTGGACGCGGGCAAGCCCCCGCGGGGACCGATCCTCGGCATCCCCTATGCCCCCGACCGGCTCCCCGAGCCGACGGACGCGGGCACCGCCAAGCGGTGGGCGGTCTGCGAGCAGCCCGGCGGCAAGGGCAACACCGTACAGAAGGCGGCGTTCGTCTTCGCCGAGCGCGACCTGAAGCTGACCGAGGGCAGGAAGCAGCTCAGCGGCGGCCAGGTGCTCTACGTCCAGGGCCAGGACAGAACCCGTTACCTCGTCGACGCGAGCGGCACCAAGTACCGCGTCAACGAGATCGCGACCGACAACGGCCATCTGACCAACGCCCTGGTCGGCAGCAGCCGGCCGCAGTCCGTCACCGACGACTGGCTCGCCACCCTGCACGACGGCAGCCCGGTCGCCTTCCCGCAGATCCCCGGCACGGTCGGCGCACCCGCGCACATCCAGGGCCAGCTCTCCGCCGAGGAGAACAAGGTCGGCATGGTGCTCAGGACCGAGACCGGCAACGGCACCCAGCACTACGTGGTCCTCGAAGGCAAGGTCCAGCCGATCTCCGAGTTCACCGCCTGGCTGCTGATCAACTCCCCGCAGACCGCGCCCCTGAACCTCGACAGCGAGGCGCGCGCCGTGGGACTCCAGGACTTCGTCCCGGACGGCGAGACCTTCGGGGGCCAGGGAGCCCGCTGGCCCGCGCACAAGGCCGAACAGGTCAACTCGGCGTCCGGCGGCGGCAGCAGGGACACCGTCTGCAGCGTGCTGCGCAAGGTGGACGACAAGGGCCGTACGACGCTGAGCGTCTGGGCCGGTACGGAGTACCCGGCCGCGATCAGCGCCGGTGGCACCAGCACCTACGTCACCCCCGGCAGCGGCCTGCTCTACACCCAGGTCCAGGGCCGGCAGACCAGCCCCGACGGTTCGCTCTTCCTGGTCACCGACACCGGACTGCGGTACGCCGTCCAGGCGAACGGCGACAGTGACGCCCAGCGGTCCGGCATCGGCACCGGCGAACAGCAGGGCCAGAGCGACGGCCGCCCCGAGCCGAGCCAGGCACAGATCCGGCTCGGCTACGAGAAGGTCGTGCCCTCCCTCGTACCGATCGCGTGGTCGGAGTTCCTGTCCAAGGGCCCCCGGCTCGACACCAACAGCGCCCGCCAGCCCCAGGGCTCGTAACCGCCTCGTTCGCAGTGGGATCACGGACTCGGGGGAGAGGAACAGATGTTGTACCGGAAGACCGCGCTGCTGACGGCGGCCACGGCCGCACTGGCCGCGCTCGCCGCGCCGCAGGCCGCGTACGCGGACACGGGAGCCGGAGAACCGGGCGGCCTCGGGATCAACGGCAGTGGTGAGTGCACCTTCCCGATGAAGAAGCAGTTCGAGGGCAGGCCCTGGTCGCTCCAGCGCGTCCTGCTCGACGAGCTCTGGCAGGACTCCAAGGGCAAGGGCGTCCGCGTCGCGGTCATCGACACCGGGGTGGACAACGCCAACCTGCAGCTCAGAACGGCCGTCGACGCCTCCGCCGGCCGTGATCTCCTCAGCGCCAAGGGCGACGGCACGGCCGACGAGGTCGGTCACGGCACCAAGGTCGCCGGCATCATCGCCGCCCGCCCCCGCAAGGGCACCGGATTCGTCGGACTGGCCCCCGAGGCCACGATCATCCCGATCCGGCAGAACGACGAGAAGAACAGCGGCAAGGACACCACGATGGCCACCGCGATCGACCACGCGATCGCCAAGGGCGCCGACGTCATCAACATCTCGCAGGACACCACCAAGCCGCTCGCCGCCACCTCCGCCCTCGGCAGAGCCGTGGCCAGGGCGCTCGCCAAGGACATCGTCGTCGTCGCGTCCGCGGGCAACGACGGCATGGACGGCAAACGGAAGACGACGTATCCGGCGGCCTTCGACGGCGTACTCGCCGTCGCCGCCTCCGACCGCAACAACGAACGCGCGGCGTTCTCGCAAGCCGGAGCATTCGTCGGCGTCGCCGCCCCGGGCGTCGACATCGTCTCCACCGTCCCCGGCAACGGCCAGTGCGCCGACAACGGCACCAGCTTCTCCGCGCCGTACGTCGCCGGGGTCGCCGTCCTCCTCAAGGCCAAGTACCCCACCTGGACGGCCGCCCAGATCGTCGCCCGCATCGAGCAGACCGCCGAGCGGTCCATCACCGGCCACGACGACTTCGTCGGCTGGGGCGTCGTCGACCCGGTCCGCGCCCTGGCCGGCGACAAGGACGACGTACCCCTGGACGCGGCGCACCCCGACACCCCGCCGCCCAGGGCAGAGGCCCCGGAGCCCGCGCATCTGGCGATGTCCGAGACGTCGCAGGAGCGCAGCGAGCGCTATGCCACCTACGCGCTGGCCCTGGCGGGCGTGCTGGTCTCCGTCGTCGCCGGGACCGCGACCGTCGTCCGTGATGTCCGGCGGCGGCGCGGTTTGCGGGAGAGCGCTGCCCAGTGAAGTACCTCTCTCCCGGGAAACCCCAGTTGGGACGAGATGATGAAGTGACTAGGGTGGTAGCAGACTTCACGTGTGTGACGGGGGAACGAGAAGTGGCCGAGTCCGACGCAGGCGGATGGGAACGCCGCCGCGCGCTCCGAGGACCCCGCGCTCACCCCACTCCGTATCCGGAGCACACGGGGGCAGCAAGAAGCCTGACCGCGACCTGCGGGCAGGCCCGGGAACTGAGAGATAGGACCTCCGGATGACCAACCCCGCAGGTGGTTTCGGACTTGCCGACGATCCGATCGTCCAGGCGAAGAACAAGATCATCGACACCGCTGAGGCGGTGTCCAAGCAGGCCAGGGAGCTGGCCGACATCCTCGCGACGGTGAGCGCGGGCTGGACAGGTGTGGGCGCCTCGGGATTCTCGTCCGCGCAGATCGTGATCAACGAGGACCACGACGAGATCCGCCGGCTGCTCAATGTGCTCCTCAACGCCGTGAGCCAGACCAAGAACCTCAGCAACGCCAACGACGACGAGGTCCGTGCGGCCTTCAACGCCGTGAAGGCGCCGGCGTCCTCGGGCAACACGTCCGGGCTCAACGGCGTCTGAACCGCGCCGCAGCACCCTTCCACGTACACGCTGAGCACAGAGGAGAAGACTGATGGCTGGGGACCCGAACACCAAGGTCAGGTACGAGAGCGTCCAGGAGATGGCGAACCGCATCCGTGTGGTGTCGCGCAACATCATCAAGGACCTCGCGGAGATGGACGCCGCCCTCAAGGTCGTCACCGACACCTGGGACGGTGACGCCCACGCGGAGTACATCACGCTGCAGGGCAAGTACAAGGGCAAGGCCGACCACATGAAGGACCGGCTGGAGCAGGTCGCGAAGATCATCGAGACCGGCAAGGACAGCTACCGCTCCACGGACGTCAAGGCCTCGCGCCTGTTCACCGAGTCGTACTGACCCACCCGTTCGGACACACGCTGTCCGGACTCAGCTGTTTGTACACAGCTGTTCGTACACACGCAAGAGGGGCGCGCTCGGCGGAGCACGCCCCTCTTCGCTTCCCGTCGCGGGGAACGGGAACCGCCCTACTTCAGGTCGAACTCGCCGTCACGCGCGCCCAGTACGAAGGCGCGCCACTCGGCCTCGGTGTACCGCAGCACGGTCTCCGGGTCCAGCGAGGACCGCATCGCCACGGCCCCGCCCGGCAGATGAGCGATCTCGACGCGCTCCTCGGCCTCCTCGGTGCCCGGGGCGCCCAGCCACTCCACCCCCGAGATGTCCAGTGCGTACAGCTCGTCCTTCTCCTGCTGACTGCCCATCAGACGCCTTTCCTCTCCCGCGAGGGATCGCATCCTTCGCCGGTGGATCCAAGTACATGTCCCGCGCGCCGATTATCCCCGGTCCGCCCCGTCATCGGGGGCCGGACCGGAATGTCACTCCGAAGCCCGGTCCCCCGAAGCCCGGTCCTCAGTGCTGCTCGGGCAGCCGCCCGATCTGCACCAGCGGAGTCCCGCGCCTGCGTGAGGCGAAGTAACCGCGCCCCGGCGGCATCGCGTGCCCGCGTACCGAACCGATCAGATCGCCCTCGGACGGATCGCCGGACAGTACGACGCCCTGCGCACCCAGTTCCTTGATGCGCTGCATGAACCCCTCGTACATCGACCTCGACGCCCCCGCCGAGTTGCGCGCGATGATGAAGCGGACGCCGGTGTCCCGGGCGAACGGCAGATACTCCGCCAGCGGAGCCAGCGGATTGCCCGCGTTCGTCGCCACCAGGTCGTAGTCGTCGACGATGATGAAGATCTGCGGACCGCTCCACCAGCTGCGGTCCCGCAGCTGCTGCGGAGTCACATCCGTCGGGGGCTGCCGGCGGGCGAACACCCCCGCCAGCGCCTCCATGTGCATCTGCATGGAGCTCGCCATCGGCGCGTACTCCAGCAGATGGGACTCCGGCAGCGCACCGAGCAGCGCCCGCCGGTAGTCGCCGACGACGAGCTTCGCCTCGTCGGGGGAGTAGCGTTCCGCGATCTGCTTGGCGATCAGCCGCAACAGGTTCGTCTTGCCGGACTCGCTCTCACCGAAGATCAGGAAGAACGGGTCCGTCTCGAAGTCGACGAACACCGGCTCCAGCGCGGTCTCGTCGATACCGATCGCGATGCCCCGCTCGGGGAATTCGAAGCCCTTCGGCAGCTGGTCCGCGGGCAGCTTGCGCGGCAGCAGCCGCACGGCCGGCGCCGAGGGACCCGACCAGTTCGCCCGCACCGCGGCGACGAACGCGGCCGTGCCCTCGGAGAGATCCGCCCCGCTGCTGACCGAGTCGATACGCGGCAGAGCACCCATGAAGTGCAGCTTCTCCGGCACCTGCCCACGGCCCGGGACACCCGGCGGTACGTTCACCGCGACCTTGCGGTCGAACTCCGAGTCCATGACGTCGCCGAGCCGCAGTTCGAGCCGGCTCAGGATCTGGTCCTTCAGCGCCGCCCTGACCTCCATGTAGCGGGCCGCGGTGATGACCACGTGGATGCCGTAACCGAGACCGCGCGAGGCGATGTCCGTGACGGTCTGCTCCAGCATCTCGTACTCGGCGCGGAAGCCGCCCCAGCCGTCGATGACCAGGAACACATCGCCCCACGCCTCACCGGGCAGCTCGCCCCGGGCGCGCTTGCGCCGGTAGGTGGCGATGGAGTCGATGGAGTGCGCCCGGAAGAACTCCTCGCGCCGGTTGAGCACCCCGGCCACCTCGGCGACCGTACGGCGCACCCGCTCGGGGTCGAGCCGCGAGGCCATCCCGCCGACGTGCGGCAGCTCCGCCAGCGAGACGAGACCGCCGCCACCGAAGTCCAGCCCGTAGAACTGCACCTCGTGCGGGGTGTGCGTGAGCGCGAACGACGAGATCAGCGCCCGCATCATCGTGGACTTGCCGGACTGCGGACCGCCGACGACCATCATGTGACCCGCCGCACCCGAGAAGTCCCGGTACAGCACCTCACGCCGCTGCTCGAAGGGCTTGTCGATCAGACCGAGCGGGACCGCCAGCCCACCGGGCCGGGTGTACTCGGTCGCCGTGAACCCGCGGTCCGCGGTCGGCGCGAGACCCGGCAGCAACTGGTCCAGCGTCGGCGCCTGGTCCAGCGGCGGCAGCCACACCTGGTGGGCCGGCACCCCCTGACCCTCCAGACGCCGCACGATCACGTCGAGCACCGTGTCGGCGAGTGCGTCCTCGTCCGCCTCCGACCGGGCCGCCGCCGCCAGCTGCGCCGGGTCCGGAGCCGCGTACACCACGGGCACCGGAGTGGCACTGAACACGGCGGGCCGCCGCTCGACGGGCAGCTGCCCCACCGAGAGATCGGGGCCGCCCGTGCGGTACGCCCCCGATACGTACGCCGCCTTGAAGCGGGTCATCTCGTCCGTACCGAACTTCAGATAGCCGGACCCGGGCACCGAAGGCAGGTGGTACGCGTCCGGCACACCCAGCGCCGTGCGCGACTCCGCCGCCGAGAAGGTCCGCAGACCGATCCGGTACGAGAGATAGGTGTCCAGACCGCGCAGCTTGCCCTCCTCCAGACGCTGCGAGGCCAGCAGCAGATGCACTCCCAGAGAGCGGCCGATCCGGCCGATCTGGATGAACATGTCGATGAAGTCAGGCTTGGCCGTGAGGAGTTCGGAGAACTCGTCGATGACAAGGACCAGCGAGGCCAGCGGTTCGAGTGCGGCGCCGGCGGCCCGCGCCTTCTCGTAGTCGTGGATGTTGGCGTAGTTGCCGGCCGAACGCAGCAGCTCCTGACGCCGCTGCAGCTCACCACGGATCGCGTCACCCATGCGGTCGACCAGCGTCAGGTCGTCCGAGAGGTTGGTGATGACCGCGGCCACATGCGGCATGTGCGACATTCCGGCGAACGTCGCACCGCCCTTGAAGTCGGCGAGTACGAAGTTGAGCGTCTCCGAGGAGTGCGTGACCGCGAGACCCAGCACCAGCGTCCGCAGCAGCTCCGACTTACCGGAACCCGTCGCGCCGACACACAGTCCGTGCGGGCCCATGCCCTCCTGCGCGGCCTCCTTGAGGTCCAGCATCACCGGCTGGCCGTCCTCGCCCACACCGATCGGCACCCGGAGCCGCTCCGAGACCGACCGGGGCCGCCAGGTGCGCGCCACATCGACCGAGGCGGCGTCGCCCAGGTTCAGCAGATCCGTGAAGTCCAGGTTGGCGAGCAGCGGTTCGTCGTCGTCGCCCCCGCCCATCATGAGCGGCGCGAGCTGCCGGGCCAGTGCCTCCGCGGCCGGCAGCGAGATCCCGTCCGGCACACCCTCGTACGCGAGTCCGGCACCGGACTCCAGCCGCAGCTGACCCGGCCGCACCACGACGGACAGACCACCGCGCGGCTCGTCGAGATCGCCCGGCACCACCTCGACGATCGTCACACCCTGAAGGCCCTCGGCCGCCGCGAACAGCGAGTCGGGCGGCACCATCCCACCGTCCAGGACCACCACGATGTGCGGCTGGTCCAGCACCGGCTGGCTCTCCCGGCCGAACCGCGGCCGCCCTTCGAGACGGCTCGCCAGCAACTGCTCCAGCTCACCCAGATCGTCGCCGAACAGCCGCTTGGTACCGGCCCCGTCGACCTGCCCGGGCACCTGCGTGTGCGGCAGCCACTTCGTCCAGTCCCAGCGCGCCACGGCACCCGGGGCCGCCACCACGGCGACCAGCAGATCCTCGGGGGACTGCAGCGTCACCAACTGCGCCACCAGCGACCGGGCCGTGGACTGCGCCGCCTCCGGCTGCCCGGAGACCGTCACGTGATAGAAGGCACGCATCGAGACGGCCATCGGCAGCCCGTCCAACGACGCGTGCACCGCGAGGAACTGCTGCATCGCGCCCGCGCACATCGGCTCCAGCTCGTCCACCGGAGCGGTCTCGGGGGCGATCAGCGGGGTCGCCAGCTGCTGAGCGCCGAGCCCGACCCGTACATGGGCGAAGTCCTTGTCGCCCACGCGCCGTTCCCAGACCCTGCTGCCCTCCGCGACCACCGACCACAACTGCTCCGGAGCGGGGTGCAGATACAGCTGTACGTCACGCTGCGACCGGGCGGTCCTGCGGACCGTACGCCGGGTCTGCGCAAGGTATTTGAGGTAGTCGCGCCGCACATCCGCCATTTGCCCCTGCGTACCGCGACGGTGGCGGACCAGCTGGGCGACCACCATTCCGACGGTCGACACGAGCATCAGGACGCCCATGATCCGCATGAACGGCGGCGCCTGCGGCGAGAAGAAGAACACCACCGACGAACCCATGCCGAGCACCGGCAGGATCTGCATCAGCATGCCCTCCTGCTGCCCGCGCGGCAGTTCGGGAGGGGCCTCCAACGTCAACTCGTCCGCAGGTACTTCCGGCGGCAGAGACCGCGGAGGTCGTTTCACGACGATCTGGCTCACCGGAACATCAATCCCTCAATACGGACGGGCGGAAGGCCGGTCTGGTCCGCGCCGACGCCCCCGTGGCTGCGTTTGCGCGGACTTCCCTCCGCGCGACGGTGATCCTACTTGCAGATCACCCGCCCCCCTCCCGGTAGGGTGGCGCGCGCACTGTGCGCAACCGCGAATCAGGGGGACCAGACACGTGAGTACGACCGCAGCGACGGGTTTCTGCCGCGTCACTGTCGTGGCGCCCGACAGCCGGATCGATGTCGCCCTTCCGGAAGACATCGCCGTCGCCGACGTCTACCCGGAGATCCTGCGCCTCACCGGCCAGACCCAGGCGGCCGGAACGCCCACCGGCTATCACCTCGTACGCCGCGACGGCACCGTCCTCGACGGCGCCCGCACCCTCGCCGCCCAGCAGGTTCTCGACGGCGAACTCCTCAGCCTCCGCCCCTTCGCCCAGTCGCTGCCGCCCGCCGTCTTCGACGACGTCTCGGACGCCGTCGCCTCGGCCGTCACCCGCGACCGCCATCTGTGGAGCGACGAACTGCTGCGCGGCGCCGGGCTGGTCGGCGGCGTCCTCCTCCTCGTACTCATGGGCTTCGTGCTCTGGTTCGCGGACCCCCTGCGCCACGACATGCACAGCCTGCCCGGCATCATCGCCGGCTCCGCGGGCCTGCTGCTGACCGCCTTCGCCGGCGTACGCGCCCGGGTCTACGCGGACCGTGCCACCGCCGTCGCGCTCGGCCTCGGCGCACTCCCGCTCGTCCTCATCGCCGGCTCCGGCATCATCGGACCGGACGCCGCCCAGGGCCCCGGCCGCCTGCAGTTCCTGCTCGGCTGCGTCGCCGTCCTGGTGGCATCGGTCGCTCTGGTCGCCCTGACACCCAGCGGAGACGCGCCGTTCGTCGCGGCCACCTTCCTCGCCACCGTCGGCACCCTCGCCACCTTCGTGGCGATCCTCACCGAGGCATCCGCCACGCAGACCGCGGCCGTCTGCGCCCCGGTGGCCCTCGGCCTCGTGGCCTTCCTGCCCGGTCTCTCCGCCCGCTTCGCCCGGCTGCCCATCGGATACGCCTCCCCGCGCACCGCGCCGGCCGGCTACGACGACAGCTTCGGCGACGCGAACAGCGGCCCCGAGGCCGACGGCGAACCCGTCGACGCCGAGCGCATCGCGGCCCAGGCCCGCCGTGGCCACGAGATGCTCCTCGGCCTGGTCGGCGGCTGCGCGGCCGTCGCCGTCGGATCAGCCGCGGTGCTCGGCTTCAGCGACAACATCTGGGGCCAGATCCTCGCCCTCGCCGCCGGCCTCGCGATGCTGCTGCGCGCCCGCCTCTTCCGCTACACCTCGCAGGTGGCGTGCGTCCTCGTCGCGGGCATCGGCGCGATCGCCCTGCTGGTCCTCGGCCTCTCCCTGAACCCGCCGACCGACCTGCTGTACGACCTCGCCCGGTACGGCGACAGGGGCTCCCTCGACATCCGTACGATCTGGCTCTCCGCGGCAGTGGCGGCGGGCGCGGCCCTGCTCACCGCGATCGGCCTGATCATCCCGCGCAAGGGCCTCTCGCCCTTCTGGGGCCGTCTCCTCGACCTCACCGAGAGCGCCCTGCTCCTCTCGCTCGTCCCGCTCTGCCTTGCCGTCCTGGACATCTTCAGCAGGGCCCGCGCCATGACGAGCTAGGGCCGTCCTGAGCGTGCCGGAACGGCTGGTACTCTGACTGGTGGCCGTTTGTGTACGCGTTCCCGGTTCGTTCTGGGGGCTGCGCTCATCGGACCTTCGCTCCCGAGTCACACAAGCTCCCCTGAGAACAAGACCAGGGGCACTCGTGGGCGCTTCGAATACCTAGAGGAGTACCGCGTGCCGCTCGACGCCGTTACGAAGAAGCAGATCATGACCGAGTTCGCGCAGAAGGAGGGCGACACCGGTTCCCCCGAGGTTCAGGTTGCCATGCTCTCCCGCCGGATCTCGGACCTGACCGAGCACCTCAAGCTTCACAAGCACGACCACCACTCCCGTCGTGGTCTGCTGATCCTGGTCGGCCAGCGCCGCCGCCTTCTGCAGTACCTCGCCAAGAAGGACATCCAGCGCTTCCGTGCGCTCGTCGACCGCCTCGGCATCCGCCGCGGTGCGGCCGGCGGCGCCAAGTAAGGACGCTGTGAGAGGGAGCGGTTCCCCCTTCTAGGGGGCCGCTCCCTTTGCTGTACGTGCGGGACCGGGGTCAAGCTCAGTAACCTGGACGTACAACACCAGAACGAGGAGGAGCGCCCTCCAGCCTCCGCCGGTCCTCGGTAGTGGCCCCCGGGACAACGCCCGGGTGCTTCGATCGAAGACCGGCCCGCATTCAAGGAGCGCTTCTCCGTACCGTCCCCCCGCCACACGGGCGGAAGGACGAAAGACGACGAGTATGGAGAAATCACTAGTGGAGAACGAGACCCACTACGCCGAGGCCGTTATCGACAACGGAACCTTCGGCAACCGCACCATCCGCTTCGAGACGGGCCGCCTCGCCAAGCAGGCCGCCGGTTCCGCCGTGGCGTACCTGGACGACGACACCATGGTGCTGTCGGCCACCACCGCCTCCAAGAGGCCCAAGGACCAGCTCGACTTCTTCCCCCTCACGGTGGACGTCGAGGAGCGGCAGTACGCGGCCGGCAAGATCCCCGGCTCGTTCTTCCGCCGTGAGGGCCGGCCCTCCGAGGACGCGATCCTCACCTGCCGCCTGATCGACCGCCCGCTGCGCCCCTCCTTCAAGAAGGGCCTGCGCAACGAGATCCAGATCGTCGAGACGATCATGGCGCTCAACCCCGACCACCTGTACGACGTGGTCGCGATCAACGCCGCGTCCTGCTCCACGATGCTGGCCGGCCTGCCCTTCTCCGGCCCGATCGGCGGCACCCGTGTCGCGCTGATCAAGGGCCAGTGGGTCGCGTTCCCGACGCACACCGAGCTCGAGGACGCCGTCTTCGACATGGTCGTCGCGGGCCGCGTCCTGGAGGACGGCGACGTCGCGATCATGATGGTCGAGGCCGAGGCCACCGAGAAGACCATCCAGCTCGTCCAGGACGGTGCCGAGGCCCCGACCGAAGAGGTCGTCGCCGCCGGTCTCGAGGCCGCGAAGCCCTTCATCAAGGCGCTCTGCAAGGCCCAGTCCGACCTCGCCGCCAAGGCTGCCAAGCCCACCGGCGAGTTCCCGGTCTTCCTCGACTACCAGGACGACGTCCTGGAGGCGCTCAGCGCCGCCGTCCGCACCGAGCTCGCCAAGGCGCTCACCATCGCCGGCAAGCAGGAGCGCGAGGCGGAGCTGGACCGCATCAAGGAGATCGCCGGCGAGAAGCTTCTCCCGGCCTTCGAGGGCCGCGAGAAGGAAATCTCCGGTGCCTACCGCGCGCTGACCAAGAAGCTGGTCCGCGAGCGCGTCATCAAGGACAAGGTCCGCATCGACGGCCGCGGCGTCACGGACATCCGTACGCTGGCCGCCGAGGTCGAGGCCATCCCGCGCGTGCACGGCTCGGCGCTGTTCGAGCGTGGCGAGACCCAGATCCTGGGCGTCACCACCCTCAACATGCTCCGGATGGAGCAGCAGCTGGACACCCTTTCCCCGGTGACCCGCAAGCGCTACATGCACAACTACAACTTCCCGCCGTACTCCGTCGGTGAGACCGGCCGCGTGGGCTCGCCCAAGCGCCGCGAGATCGGCCACGGTGCGCTCGCCGAGCGCGCCATCGTGCCGGTGCTGCCGTCGCGCGAGGACTTCCCCTACGCGATCCGCCAGGTCTCCGAGGCGCTGGGCTCCAACGGCTCGACGTCCATGGGCTCGGTCTGCGCCTCCACCATGTCCCTGCTGAACGCCGGTGTGCCCCTCAAGGCCGCCGTCGCCGGTATCGCCATGGGTCTGATCTCCGAGGAGATCGACGGCAAGACGCACTACGTCGCCCTCACCGACATCCTCGGTGCGGAGGACGCGTTCGGCGACATGGACTTCAAGGTCGCCGGTACGAAGCAGTTCGTGACCGCGCTCCAGCTCGACACCAAGCTCGACGGCATCCCCGCCTCGGTCCTGGCCGCCGCGCTGAAGCAGGCCCGTGACGCGCGTCTGCACATCCTGGACGTCATGAACGAGGCCATCGACGTTCCGGACGAGATGTCCCCGAACGCCCCGCGGATCATCACGGTCAAGATCCCGGTGGACAAGATCGGTGAGGTCATCGGCCCCAAGGGCAAGATGATCAACCAGATCCAGGAGGACACCGGCGCCGACATCACGATCGAGGACGACGGCACCATCTACATCGGTGCCCAGCAGGGCTCGCAGGCCGAGGCCGCGCGCGCCACGATCAACGCGATCGCCAACCCGACCATGCCGGAGGTCGGCGAGCGTTACCTGGGTACGGTCGTCAAGACCACCACCTTCGGTGCCTTCGTCTCCCTCATGCCCGGCAAGGACGGCCTGCTGCACATCTCGCAGATCCGCAAGCTCGCCGGTGGCAAGCGCGTGGAGAACGTCGAGGACGTGCTCGCGGTCGGCTCCAAGGTCCAGGTCGAGATCGCGGAGATCGACTCCCGCGGCAAGCTCTCCCTCATCCCCGTGATCGAGGGCGAAGAGGCCGACGAGAAGGACGACACCGACAAGTGACGTCCCGTAGTTCTGTGACGACGGCCCGCACCTCCTCGGAGGCGCGGGCCGTCGCCCGTACCCAAACGCTTCTCAAGGGCGCCAACGGCATCGGCACAGTCCGCCGTACGGTCCTCCCCGGCGGTCTCCGGATCGTCACCGAGACCCTGCCCTCCGTACGCTCCGCCACCTTCGGTATCTGGGCGAACGTCGGATCACGCGACGAGACGCCCGGGCTGAACGGCGCGACCCACTACCTCGAACACCTGCTCTTCAAGGGCACCGCCAAGCGCAGTGCCCTCGACATCTCGTCCGCGATCGACGCGGTCGGCGGCGAGATGAACGCCTTCACGGCGAAGGAGTACACCTGCTACTACGCGCGGGTCCTCGACACGGACCTGCCGCTGGCCATCGATGTCGTCTGCGACATGCTGACCGGCTCGCTGATCGCCGCCGAGGACGTCGACGCCGAGCGCGGCGTCATCCTCGAAGAGATCGCGATGACCGAGGACGACCCGGGCGACTGCGTGCACGACCTGTTCGCGCACACGATGCTCGGAGACACCCCCCTCGGCCGTCCCGTCCTCGGCACCGTCGACACGGTCAACGGACTGAGCCGCGGCCAGATCGCCCGTTTCTACAAGAAGCACTACGACCCCACGCACCTCGTCGTCGCCGCCGCGGGCAACGTCGACCACGCCACGGTCGTACGCCAGGTCCGCAAGGCCTTCGAGCGCGCCGGCGCCCTGTCCCGTACCGACGCCGTCCCGATGACGCCGCGCGAGGGCTCCCGCACCCTGCGCACCGCGGGCCGTGTGGAGCTCCTGAACCGCAAGACGGAGCAGGCCCATGTAGTCCTCGGCATGCCGGGCCTGGCCCGCACCGACGAACGCCGCTGGGCGCTCGGCGTCCTCAACACGGCGCTCGGCGGAGGCATGTCCTCGCGCCTCTTCCAGGAGGTACGTGAGAAGCGCGGCCTCGCCTACAGCGTGTACTCGTACAGCTCGGGCTTCGCCGACTGCGGACTCTTCGGCGTGTACGCGGGCTGCCGGCCCAGCCAGGTCCACGACGTCCTGAAGATCTGCCGCGACGAGCTCGACCGCGTCGCGACCGACGGGCTCGACGACGAGGAGATCAGCCGTGCCATCGGTCAGCTCTCCGGTTCCACCGTCCTCGGCCTGGAGGACACCGGCGCGTTGATGAACCGCATCGGCAAGAGTGAGCTGTGCTGGGGCGAGCAGATGTCGGTCGACGACATGCTGGCGCGGATCGCGGAGGTCACGCCGGACGACGTCCGCGCGGTGGCGGCCGAGGTCCTGGGCCACCGTCCTTCGCTCTCCGTCATCGGCCCGCTCAAGGACAAGCAGGCCGACCGCCTGCAAGAAGCGGTCTCCTAACCCTCCTCGTAAGGAAGCAGAGCACATGAGCAAGCTGCGCGTGGCCGTTCTCGGCGCCAAGGGACGGATCGGTTCCGAGGCGGTACGAGCCGTCGAGGCCGCCGACGACATGGAGCTGGTGGCCGCACTGGGCCGCGGCGACAAGCTGGAGACCCTCGCGGACACCGGCGCCCAGGCGGTCGTCGAGCTCACCACCCCCGCATCGGTGATGGGCAACCTCGACTTCTGCATCCGGCACGGCATCCACGCGGTCGTCGGTACGACCGGCTGGACCGACGAACGGCTCGCGCAGCTCACCACCTGGCTCGACGGCTCGCCCGAGACCGGGGTGCTCATCGCGCCGAACTTCTCCATCGGCGCGGTCCTCACGATGAAGTTCGCGGAGCAGGCGGCCCGCTACTTCGAATCCGTCGAGGTCATCGAGCTGCACCACCCCCACAAGGTCGACGCACCTTCCGGGACGGCCACCCGCACCGCCCAGCTCATCGGGGCGGCCCGCGAGAAGGCCGGCATGGCACCTCAGCCGGATGGCACGACCACGGCCCTGGACGGCGCCCGCGGCGCGAACGTCGACGGTGTCCCGGTCCACTCCATCCGGCTCCAGGGCCTCCTGGCCCACCAGGAGGTTCTCCTCGGCGGCGAGGGCGAGACACTCACCATCCGCCACGACTCCCTGCACCACAGCAGCTTCATGCCGGGCATCCTGCTCGGTACGCGCCGTGTGGTGACCACTCCCGGCCTCACGTTCGGCCTGGAACACTTCCTCGACCTGAACTGACTGAGCCACCACCCATGCGCGCAAAGATCACTTACGCCGTCACCGCTGCCGTCCTGGTCTTCTATTTCGTCCTGGTCGGCAGCCGTGGCCTCCTGCTCATACGGCACGGCACCCTGCTGACGATCACCTTCGGCGTCGCGGTCCTGATCCTGCCGGTGATCGGTATCTGGTTCCTCTGGAAGAACACGCAGTTCGTCCGCAGGGCCAACACCCTGGCCGCCGAACTGGAAGCCCAGGGCGGCCTCCCGGTCGACGAACTGCTCCGCACCCCGTCCGGCCGCATCGACCGGGACTCCGCGGACGCCGTATTCGCGCGCCGCCGCGAGGAAACGGAAGACACCCCCGACGACTGGCGCTGCTGGTTCCGCCTGGCAGTCGCCTACCAGGACGCCAGAGACACCCCAAGAGCCCGCAAGGCCATGCAACGAGCCATCGCCCTACACCGCACACCCTCAGGCCCAACCACATCAAGCCCGGCCAATTCAAGCCCGTCGGACGCGTGAGGTCACCTGCGAGCCCAGCCAATTCAAGCCCGTCCGGCGATTGAGGACGAACTGTCAACCGGACAGGCCCTAGCCCCGCCGATACTCGTCGCCCCAAGCCTCAATCGCATCCGTAGCCCGCTCAAACGCCTCACCCCGCGCCAGAAAATCCGCGTTGTGGTCCGTCACCAGCGGCGGCAACGTCTCGCCCCCCTGACGCACCACGATCAGCGCCTGCCCCTGCACGGTCCGCGGCAGCCCGAGCCACCTCACCGGCTGCTGAACCGTACGCACGGCCGCCGCCCGCTCCCACCGCACGGTCGTCGTGCGGAAGAACCCCACCCGACGCACTCCGTGCCGACTGACCCACGCACCGACACGCAGCAGCCGCAGGGCACAGGTGATCACCACGGCGGCGAGCACGAGGCACAGGGTGGCACCGGAAAGCCCTCCGGCCGCCGCGGTGATCAGCCCCGCGAGCAGGACGAACGAGGCGAGCAACAACAGGGTGGCCGCCGCCGCGACCCGCCACGGGCCCGGTCGGTACGGCCGCCGCCAGCTGTCGTGGTCGTCGAACGGCAGCGCGATGTCCTCTGCGCCCGCGTCAAATGCGCGGTCGGCCGTCAGAAAGGGCAGGGGCACGACTGATCCTCACTCACAAGCACGCTCGATTGCTGTGCCCGGTGAGGCTACCGAGGACGCCACCGACCCGACTACCCCAGGGGGTCCGTACGAGTCAGCGACCCCGAGCCGCCTCGGAATTCTGGCCGTGTGACGGGCTCTGACCGCTGTCGAGGGCGGGAAGGCCGAACAGAAGCGATCCAGCCAGACCGGAAACCACGACGAGCCCGACGAGGTAGCGGCCGGCCAGCTGCGAGACGCTGGCCCGCTCACGGGGCGGCGGAGTGACATTGCTGCGGAATCGGTCGGCCTCGGCAACGAACGAGAACGGGACGGATTCACGCCGGCGGAACATGAGGAAGCTCTCCTTGAACTATGTGACGGGTACTGCTAATGAGTCAGACGCACGGCGGCCCCGATCGGTGCCCCGAATCGCCGAATCATTCGAAGATTTCCCCGTATGGGCCGTCCGGCCGTCGTTGTCAGTGCACCCCCGTAGAGTGGGCGCCGCCCGAGCGACGCAATTGGAAGGACCCCCGCCGGTGAGCGAGACCCCCGAGCCCACAAAGCCCAGCTTCCGCAGCGATGTCACCGTTGACCTGGTGAAACACGCCGCCGGTGACTCCGACGTGCTCTTCGCGGCCCGTGTTTCCACGGCCGGTGAGCAGTCCCTGGAAGAGGTCACCAAGGACCCTGAGCGCTCCAAGGGGCTCATCAACTTCCTGATGCGGGACCGCCACGGCAGCCCCTTCGAGCACAACTCGATGACCTTCTTCATCAGCGCCCCGATCTTCGTGTTCCGCGAGTTCATGCGGCACCGCGTGGGCTGGTCGTACAACGAGGAATCGGGCCGCTACAGGGAGCTGGAGCCGGTCTTCTACGTTCCCGGCGAGTCCCGCAAGCTCATTCAGCAGGGACGCCCCGGCAAGTACGAGTTCGTCGAGGGCACTCAGGCGCAGCACGAGCTGACCGGCCGCGCCATGGAGGACTCCTACCGCCAGGCGTACGAGGCGTACCAGGAGATGCTCGCCGCAGGAGTGGCCCGCGAGGTCGCCCGGGCGGTGCTCCCCGTCGGCCTGTTCTCGTCGATGTACGCCACGTGCAACGCCCGCTCGCTGATGCACTTCCTCGGCCTGCGCACCCAGCACGAGCTGGCGAAGGTCCCGTCCTTCCCCCAGCGCGAGATCGAGATGGTCGGCGAGCAGATGGAAGCGCACTGGGCGCAGCTCATGCCGCTCACTCATGCGGCCTTCAACAAGAATGGACGGGTCGCCCCGTAGGCGGTGTCCGTATTGCGGCGTTTCGTGAAGTTCATCTAGGCTGATCAAACGGACCCGGCACTGCCTGAACCCCCGAGCAGGCAGTGCCGGGCTCCACTTCCTCGTCCCCCCCGAGGGGACACGGCGCTCCGAGCAACGAGTAGCGTGTTACCCATGGCTCCGATCTCCACTCCGCAGACCCCCTTCGGGCGGGTCCTCACCGCTATGGTCACGCCCTTCACGGCGGACGGCGCACTCGACCTCGAGGGCGCTCAGCGGCTCGCCGCCCATCTGGTGGACGCAGGCAACGACGGCCTGGTCATCAACGGCACCACGGGTGAGTCCCCGACCACCAGCGACGCGGAGAAAGACCAGCTCGTACGGGCTGTGCTCGAAGCGGTAGGAGACCGGGCACACGTCGTCGCCGGCATCGGTACCAACGACACCCGGCACAGCATCGAGCTGGCCCGCACCGCGGAGCGCGCCGGCGCCCACGGCCTCCTCGCTGTCACGCCGTACTACAACAAGCCGCCGCAGGAAGGTCTCCTGCGCCACTTCACCGCGATCGCCGACGCCACCGGCCTCCCCGTGATGCTGTACGACATTCCGGGCCGCAGCGGTGTGCCGATCGACACAGAGACACTCGTACGGCTCGCGGAGCACCCCCGCATCGTCGCCAACAAGGACGCCAAGGGAGACCTCGGCCGCGCCAGCTGGGCCATCGCCCAGTCCGGCCTCGCCTGGTACTCCGGCGACGACATGCTGAACCTGCCGCTGCTCTCGGTCGGCGCCATCGGTTTCGTCTCGGTGGTCGGCCACGTCGTCACCCCGGACCTGCGGGCCCTCATCGAGGCCCACCTCGGCGGCGACGTTCAGAAGGCCACGGAGATCCACCAGAAGCTGCTCCCGGTCTTCACCGGGATGTTCCGCACCCAGGGCGTGATCACCACCAAGGCCGCGCTCACCCTGCAGGGCCTGCCGGCCGGTCCGCTGCGCCTCCCTCTGGTGGAACTCACCACCCAGGAGACGGCGCAGCTCAAGATCGATCTGGCTGCCGGTGGGGTACAGCTGTAACCACGGACTTCACAACTGAATAAGCGAGGAACACTCGCGACAGCACCATCCCAGACAACAGCAAGTGCACGAATGACATGCGCGCCACGTGCCCTCAGCGGTACGTGGCGTGCGTGGTAAGGAGAGTCTTTTGAGTCATCCGCATCCCGAACTCGGTACCCCGCCGAAGCTCCCGAAGGGCGGCCTGCGCGTAACCCCGCTCGGCGGCCTGGGGGAGATCGGCCGCAATATGACGGTCTTCGAGTACGGCGGCCGCCTGCTCATCGTCGACTGCGGCGTCCTCTTCCCCGAGGAGGAGCAGCCGGGCATCGACCTGATCCTGCCGGACTTCACCATCCTCCGGGACCGTCTGGACGACATCGAGGGCATCGTCCTCACGCACGGACACGAGGACCACATCGGTGGTGTCCCGTATCTGCTGCGCCTGAAGGCGGACATCCCGCTCATCGGCTCCAAGCTGACCCTCGCGCTGATCGAGGCGAAGCTCCAGGAGCACCGGATCCGTCCGTACACCCTTGAGGTCACCGAGGGCCAGCGCGAGCGCATCGGCGTGTTCGACTGCGAGTTCATCGCGGTCAACCACTCCATCCCGGACGCCCTCGCGGTTGCCATCCGCACCCCCGCCGGTCTGGTCGTCGCCACCGGCGACTTCAAGATGGACCAGCTCCCGCTGGACGGTCGGCTCACCGACCTGCACGCCTTCGCGAGGCTGAGCGAGGAAGGGATCGACCTTCTCCTCTCGGACTCGACGAACGCCGAGGTCCCCGGCTTCGTACCGCCCGAGCGCGACATCTCCAATGTTCTGCGCACGGTCTTCGCGAACGCCCAGAAGCGGATCATCGTGGCGAGCTTCGCCAGCCACGTGCACCGCATCCAGCAGATCCTGGACGCCGCCCACGAGTACGGCCGCAGGGTCGCCTTCGTCGGCCGCTCGATGGTCCGCAACATGGGCATCGCCCGTGACCTCGGCTACCTCAAGGTCCCCGCGGGCCTCGTCGTGGACGTGAAGACCCTCGACGATCTGCCGGACGACGAGGTCGTGCTGGTCTGCACGGGTTCCCAGGGCGAGCCGATGGCGGCCCTGTCCCGCATGGCCAACCGCGACCACCAGATCCGCATCGTCCCGGGCGACACGGTCATCCTGGCGTCGTCGCTCATCCCGGGCAACGAGAACGCGGTCTACCGCGTGATCAACGGCCTGACCCGCTGGGGCGCCAACGTCGTCCACAAGGGCAACGCCAAGGTCCACGTCTCGGGCCACGCCTCGGCCGGCGAGCTTCTGTACTTCTACAACATCTGCAAGCCGAAGAACCTGATGCCGGTCCACGGCGAATGGCGCCACCTCAGGGCCAACGCCGAACTGGGCGCTCTCACCGGCGTACCCAAGGACCACATCGTCATCGCCGAGGACGGCGTCGTCGTCGACCTCATCGACGGCAAGGCCAAGATCGTCGGCAAGGTCCAGGCGGGATACGTGTACGTCGACGGCCTCTCCGTCGGCGATGTCACCGAGACCTCCCTCAAGGACCGCCGCATCCTCGGCGACGAGGGCATCATTTCTGTCTTCATCGTCGTCGACAGCTCCTCCGGCAAGATCGTGGGCGGCCCCCACATCCAGGCCCGGGGCTCCGGCATCGACGACGCGGCGTTCAGCGCCGTCGTCCCGAAGGTGCAGGACGCCCTCAACAAGTCCGCTCAGGACGGCGTCATGGAGCCGCACCAGCTCCAGCAGCTGGTCCGTCGCACGGTGGGCAAGTGGGTCTCCGACACCTACCGTCGGCGCCCGATGATCCTTCCCGTCGTGGTCGAGGTCTGACCCCGACCAGCACCAACACGGAGCGGGGCGCCTCGATTTGCATCGGGGCGCCCCGCTCCAGTACGTTTACGGCTCCGCCTGACCGGGAAGCACCGCGCGCACTCGTGCGCAGGGAGCACTCGAACGGGGCGGGGAATTCCGACTCAGAATCTCTGATAAAGTCGGTTCCGCCGAAAGGCAAAGGCCCTCCAACAGGCCGCCGGAATCAAATTCGGACCGGAAACGGAACGAAATGAATCTGGTAAGGTTGGAACCGCCGGAAAG
>NZ_JBHUUV010000056.1:0-33208 GCF_042670885.1 Streptomyces sp. NPDC057136 | reverse complement strand
GTCATCCTCCGACGGCGGCCGCCACGGCGACGACGACGAACATGAGCACGAGCACGGCGGCCATGATGCGGTTTCTGGTCTTCGGGTCCACCCATCGAGCGTAACCGCACCGCTCAGCGTCCCAGTGGCCAGGCCCGGACGACGTCGTAGCGCGGCTGCTCCCCCGGCACCCCGTCCACGGGCAGCCGGCTGCGTACGAGACTCAGCTCGTCCGCCTCCCAGTGCATCCCCTCGAAGCCGTCGAGCGCGGCGGTGTACGGGGTCAGGTCGGCCGGGACGCGGCTGCGGGCGAGCGTGAGGTGCGCGGTGTAGCGGCGGTGCTCCTCCATGGGCACCCCGGACCTCCGGGCCGCCGCGTCGGCGCGCTCGGCGAGCAGCCGCAGGGTGTCGAGCCCGCCCGCGGCCCCGGCCCACAGCGCCCGCCCGTCGAACCGCCCGACACCGTGGACGCGCAGCGGGAAGGGGTCGGTGCGGTGGGCGGCGCGCTCCATCCGCCGGTACAGCTCGGGCAGCAGCTCCTCGTCCACCTCGCCGAGGAAGGCGAGCGTGTAGTGCCAGCTCTCCCGGGCGGTCCAGCGAAGGTTGACAGCCCCGGGGAGGGCCCGGACGGGGACGACGGCCCGGTACAGCTCCTCGACGGCCTCGGCGGGCGGCAGGACGGCGGCGAACAGTCTCATGCGCGGAGTCTGGCAGTCGCGGCCGACCGGCGTTCTCCGGATATGCGAAACCGCCCCCCTCCCGGACGGGAGGAGGGCGGTTTCGCGTGGTCACGCCGCCGTGGCCAGCTGCTCGCGCGGTACGAACCGTACGTGCGGGTGGCCCGGGCGCAGGTCGACCTGCAGGCGCAGGCCGCCCACGCGGGCCAGGGCGAAGCCCACGCCCAGTGCGGCGAGCAGCGAGAACACACCGCCGGCCGCCATGCCCGTCCGGACACCGTAGGCGTCGCTGATCCAGCCGACGATCGGGGCGCCCACCGGCGTACCCCCGGCGAACACCATCATGTAGAGGCTCATGACCCGGCCGCGCATCTCCGGGTCGGCGGCCATCTGGACGCTCGTGTTCGCGGTGATGTTCGTCGTCAGGCCGAGCATGCCGATCGGGACCAGCAGCAGCGAGAACATCCAGACGGACGGGGACAGGGACGCGGTGATCAGCAGGAGACCGAACGCGCTGCCCGCGACCACCAGCATCCGCAGCCGGGTGGAGCGGCGGCGGGCGGCGAGGAGTGCTCCGGCGAGGGAGCCCAGCGCCATCAGGATGTTGAAGAACGAGTACATCCCGGCGCCGCCGTGGAAGATCTCGTCCGCGAAGGCGGTCAGCCAGATCGGGAAGTTGAAGCCGAACGTGCCGACGAAGCCGACCAGGACGATCGGCCAGATCAGCTCGGGGCGGCCCGAGACGTAGCGCAGGCCCTCCCTCAGCTGGCCCTTGGCGCGGGGCACCGTCACCGAGGCGTGCATCTCGCTCGCCCGCATCATCAGCAGGCAGACGAGCGGGGCGAGGAACGAAAGGCCGTTGAACATGAAGGCCCAGCCGCTGCCGACCGTCGTGATCAGGACACCCGCGACGGCGGGGCCGATCAGCCGGGCGGACTGGAAGTTCGCGGAGTTCAGACTGACCGCGTTGCGCAGCTGCGCGGGGCCGACCATCTCGGAGACGAACGACTGGCGGGCCGGGTTGTCGACCACGGTGACCATGCCGAGCAGGAAGGCGATCAGATAGACGTGCCAGACCTCGACGGCGCCCGAGAGGGTGAGGACGGCCAGCGCGATACCGCACAGGCCGAGCATGGCCTGGCTGACGAGCAGGATCTGCCTCTTCGGGAGGCGGTCGGCGATGACACCGCCGTACAGACCGAAGAGAAGCATCGGGAGGAACTGCAGCGCCGTCGTGATGCCGACGGCGGTGGCGGAACCGGTGAGGCTCAGGACGAGCCAGTCCTGCGTGATGCGGGACATCCAGGTACCGGTGTTGGAGATCACGGCGCCCGTGGCGAACAGGCGGTAGTTACGGATCTTCAGCGACGAGAAGGTCCCGCCGGGCTTGCTCTCGTGGGTGGAAGTCGGTGCGGGGGCGGAGTCTGCTCCGGATCCCGTACTCAAAAGGGTTCGCCTCCTCGGGCGTATACGGCGTTCTGCGTGACGGGGACGTGACAGCGGGCGCTCCGGCGGTGGTCCGGTGGCGCCCGTGGGTCACAGGTGAGCGAGCTTCTCCAGTACGGGCGCTGCTGCCCGCAGCGTCGCCCACTCGTCCTCGTCCAGGCCCTCGACAAGATGGGTGAGCCAGACGTTCCGCTTGGCGCGGCTCTCTTCGAGCATGGCTTCCGCCTGCTCGGTCTGGCTGACCCTCTTCTGCCGACGGTCATCGGGGTGCGGCTCCAGCCGGACCAGTCCCTTGGCTTCCAGCAGCGCGACGATGCGGGTCATCGACGGAGGCTGTACGTGCTCCTTGCGGGCCAGCTCACCGGGGGTGGCGGAACCGCAGCGGGCGAGAGTGCCGAGCACCGACATTTCGGTGGGGCTCAGCGACTCGTCGACGCGCTGGTGCTTAAGACGTCGGCTCAGCAGCATCACGGCGGAGCGAAGGGAGCTCACGGCGGCCGCACTGTCGCCGCCGTGGATCAGGTCAGGCATGTTCGTTAGCTTACCTCATTACCTACGCTAAAGACCACTTGGCCGTACGCAACCAAGAATCTGATCACCCGAACGAGTGAGCCGAATCCGGAAAGTGACGTCAAGGGGGCCTCGGGGACGTAACCCTGCTTCCCATGGGATCGACAGTGCTCAGCCTGCGGATAGACGGTGAGCTGCTCGACCGGCTCCGGCAGCACGCCGCCAGACGGGGAATGAGCGTCCAGGACTACGTGGTCCAGACGCTCGTCCGCGACGATTTCGACGAACGCTTCAAAGCGGCCGTCGACGAGACGGAAAAGTTCTACGGGGCGGACTCCCGCCACGCGGACCCGGCCGACCGGGTCACGTAAACGGAGATCCGCCCCGTAGGGGTGAAGCGAGAACCTGCCGGTTACGTGAGTCCGAGCGCCGGCATCAGGTAGTAGAAGACGAAGACCGCCGACACCACATACATGGCCACCGGGACCTCGCGGCCACGGCCGGCGGCCAGCCGCAGCACACAGAACGCGATGAAGCCGATACCGATGCCGTTGGTGATCGAGTACGTGAACGGCATCATCATCATGGCGAGGAACGCCGGGACCGCGAGCGTGTAGTCGCTCCAGTCGATGTCCCGTACCGAGCCCGCCAGGATCAGGAAGCCGACCGCCAGCAGCGCGGGGGTGGCCGCCTGCGACGGGACCATCGTCGCCAGCGGCGTCAGGAACAGAGCCACCGAGAACAGCAGACCGGTCACGACGCTCGCCAGCCCGGTGCGGGCACCCTCACCGACGCCCGCCGTGGACTCCACGAAGCAGGTGGACGCAGAGGAGGAGCTCGCACCGCCCGCGGCGACGGCGATGCCGTCGACGAACAGCACCTTGTTGATGCCGGGGAAGTTGCCGTCCTTGTCCATCAGCTTCGCTTCGTCGCCGACACCGAGGATGGTGCCCATCGCGTCGAAGAAGCAGGACAGCAGCACGGTGAAGACGAAGAGGACGCCGGTGAGGTAGCCGACCTTCGCGAAGCCGCCGAACAGACTGACCTCACCGATCAGCCCGAAGTCGGGCGAGGCGACCGGGTTGCCCGGCCACTCCGGCACCGTCAGTCCCCATGCCTGGCCCGGCAGGTCCGCGATCGCGTCGATGGCCAGCGCGACGAGCGTCATGGCGACGATGGAGATCAGGATCGCGCCCGGCACCTTGCGCACGATGAGCGCGAGGGTCAGCAGCGAACCGAGCACGAAGACCAGGACCGGCCAGCCGTTGAGGTGGCCGTCGCTGCCGAGCTGGAGCGGCACCGTGGTGTGGGCGAGGTCCGGGATACGGGAGACGAAGCCCGAGTCGACCAGGCCGATCAGCATGATGAAGAGGCCGATACCGATCGCGATGCCCTTGCGGAGCGACTTCGGCACCGCGTTCATCACGCGTTCCCGCAGACCGGTCGCGACCAGGAGCATCACGACGATGCCCGCGAGGACCACCATGCCCATGGCGTCCGGCCAGCTCATCCGGGGGGCGAGCTGGAGGGCGACGACGGTGTTGACGCCGAGACCGGCTGCGAGCGCGATCGGCACATTGCCGATGACACCCATCAGGAGCGTGGAGAACGCGGCGGTCAGCACGGTGGCGGTGACCAGCTGACCGTTGTCGAGCTGGTGCCCGTACATGTCCTTCGCGCTGCCGAGAATGATCGGGTTCAGCACGATGATGTAAGCCATCGCGAAGAAGGTGGCGAATCCGCCACGGACCTCGCGGGCGACCGTCGACCCCCGCTCGGAGATCTTGAAGAACCGGTCCAGGCCGCCCTGCGGCTGTGGAGCCAGGGGCTGCTCGGAATCGACCTGAGCGGTGGCCGAGGGGGACATGTATGACCTCAGTCGTGCGTAGGAAAAGGAAGGTAATGAAAGGCGGTCACGCTTGGACGATCTGACGAATATTTCAAGACAGCCCTAAGCAGATTCAGTATGAATATATAAGTCGAAGATCGCTATCTCCGCGCGTAGACCCTTGGGCCGACTGGCCCGGCGGCTCGCGCACCAGGGCCCCCCATACACTGAGGCCATGGAGAAGTGGACACCGAAGCACGAGGCGCCCGAGCCCCTGGAGGGCCCCGTCGTCGCCACCATCACGGGCGGCACGATCCTCTGGTTCGTCCTCTTCCTCGCACAGCTGCCGTTCTACGGCTGGTTCGACGACCACGGACACACCTGGTGGGTCTGGACGCCGCTGGCCGGTGCCGGCCTCGGACTGATCGGTATCTGGTACGTACGGGGCCGCGAAGCCGCCCTCAAGCGGGCAGCCGCCGGAGACGCGGCAAGCGACACCTCCGGGGGGTGAACCGGGCGTTCCGCCCTTACGGTCGGAACCATGACGCAGCGGATCGATGCCGGCTCGGAACTCGACCCCGTACACCCGATGCGGCTACCCGTGTCGGCCCGGCGCACCAACGGCCTGACGACGGCCGAGGTCGCCGAGCGGATCGCGCGGGGCGAGGTCAATGACGTACCGGTGCGCTCCTCGCGCTCCGTCACCGAGATCGTCCGCGCGAACGTCTTCACCCGCTTCAACCTGATCATCGGCGTGCTCTGGGTGATCATGCTGTTCGTCGCGCCGATCCAGGACAGCCTCTTCGGCTTCGTGATCATCGCCAACACCGGCATCGGCATCGTCCAGGAGTGGCGCGCCAAGAAGACCCTCGACGGTCTCGCGGTCATCGGTGAGGCGAAACCCACCGTGCGGCGCGACGGGACCGCCGCCGAGCTCCCCACCTCCGCGATCGTCCTGGACGACGTCATCGAGCTGGGCCCCGGCGACAAGGTCGTCGTGGACGGCACCGTCGCCGAAGCCGACAGCCTGGAGGTCGACGAGTCGCTGCTCACCGGCGAGGCCGACCCCGTACTCAAGCAGCCCGGCGACCAGGTGATGTCGGGGAGCTTCGTCGTCGCGGGCGGCGGCGCGTTCACCGCCACCAAGGTCGGCCGCGAGGCGTACGCCGCTCAGCTCGCCGAGGAGGCGTCCCGCTTCACCCTCGTCCGCTCCGAGCTGCGCAGCGGCATCTCCACCATCCTCAAGTACGTCACCTGGATGATGGTGCCGACCTCGATCGGCCTGATCATCAGCCAGCTCGTCGTCAAGGACAACAACTTCAAGGACTCGGTGGCACGCACCGTCGGCGGCATCGTCCCGATGATCCCCGAGGGCCTCGTCCTGCTCACCTCCGTCGCCTTCGCGATCGGGGTCGTGCGCCTGGGCCGCAAGCAGTGCCTCGTCCAGGAGCTCCCCGCCATCGAGGGCCTCGCCCGGGTCGACGTGGTGTGCCTGGACAAGACCGGCACGCTCACCGAGGGCGGCATGGACGTCACGGAGACCCGGCCGCTCAACGGTTCCGACGAGGCGTACGTACAGCGGGTGCTGGGTGCACTCGGCGCGTCCGACCCCCGGCCCAACGCCAGCCTCCAGGCGATCATCGACACCTACCCGGAGGGCGGCGGGTGGCAGTGCGCGGGGACGCTGCCGTTCTCCTCGGCCCGCAAGTACAGCGGGGCCGCGTTCACCGAGGACGACGGGCGGGCCTCGACATGGCTGCTCGGCGCCCCCGATGTGCTGCTGTCCGAGCAGGACCCGGCGCTCACCGGGATCGAGCACCTCAACGAGCAGGGGCTGAGGGTGCTGCTCCTCGCGCGGGCGGACGGCGAACTGGACGCCCCGGACGTCGCCGACGGGGCCGAACCGACCGCGCTCGTCGTGCTGGAACAGCGGCTGCGGCCGGACGCCCACGACACGCTTGCCTACTTCGCCGATCAGAACGTCGCCGTGAAGGTCATCTCCGGCGACAACGCCGTCTCGGTCGGCGCGGTCGCCCAGAAGCTCGGCCTGGCGGGCGCCGAACACACCCTGGACGCCCGCCGGCTCCCCACCGGCCGCGACGACATGGCGACGGCCATGGAACAGAACGCGGTCTTCGGGCGGGTCACCCCGCAGCAGAAGCGGGACATGGTCGCCGCCCTCCAGTCGCGCGGCCACACGGTCGCGATGACGGGCGACGGCGTCAACGACGTGCTCGCGCTGAAGGACGCGGACATCGGCGTCTCGATGGGCTCGGGCTCGGAGGCGACCCGCGCCGTGGCCCAGATCGTGCTGCTGAACAACAGCTTCGCGACGCTGCCGTCCGTCGTGGCGGAGGGCCGCCGGGTCATCGGCAACATCACCCGCGTCGCCACCCTGTTCCTGACGAAGACGGTCTACTCGGTGCTGCTGGCGGTCCTGGTCGTCTGCTTCCAGGTGGAGTACCCGTTCCTGCCGAGGCACCTGACGCTGCTGTCGACGCTCACGATCGGCGTACCGGCGTTCTTCCTGGCCCTGGCGCCGAACAAGGAGCGGGCCCGGCCGAACTTCGTACGCCGGGTGATGCGGTACGCGATTCCGTCCGGCGTCATCGCGGCGGCGGCCACGTTCGCCACGTACCTGGTGGCGCGGCACTACTACGCCGGGACCGGCGCCCTGAGCGCCGAGACGAGCGCGGCGACACTCACGCTGTTTCTCGTCTCGATGTGGGTCCTGGCGATCATCGCCCGCCCGTACACCCTGTGGAGGGTCTGCCTGGTCGCGGCGATGGGGCTGGCGTTCCTGATCGTGCTGGTCGTGCCGTGGCTCCAGGACTTCTTTGCCCTGAAGCTGGTGGGTGCGCCCATGCCCTGGATGGCGGTGGGGATCGCGGTGGTGGCGGCGGCTGCCCTGGAATTCGCCTGGCGACTGGTCAGCCGCCGCTTTCCCGCTTAGTGCTGGTACTGCTGGTTACCCGGTCGGCTAGCGCACGTCGAGGTAGTCACCGGCGGCCGAGACGGCCGGGGTGGTGGACGTACCGGCGAACGAGTAGCGCCAGTAGCCGTCCGCGGACGCCGTGACCGAGGTCTTCAGCGTGCCGGTGGAGCTCGACGTGACGGTCTTGACCGTCGTGTAGGTGGAGGTGCCCGCCTTACGGAACTGGAGCTTCACGGGCTGGTTGGTGTAGCCCATGTACGTGCCGGTCTCCCAGTTGGCGCGCGTCAGCTTGCCGGTGACCGTGAGGGCCTTGCCCTTCAGCACGGGCTCGGGGCCGGCGTTGGCGGTCAGCTTCGAGAAGCGCTGCAGGTAGGTCTTGGAGATGTACTCCTTGTCGCCGATCTGCCCGTCGTTGGAGAGCGCGGCGGCGCCCACCTTCCACGTGCCCGAGTCCGAGTTGATCAGATAGGCCGGGTCGAAGGTGACGGTCATCTTGCAGGTGGTGGTGGTCGCATTGACCACCGTGCAGGAGGAGTTCTCCTCGTTCTGGTTGATGCCGTAGCTGTTCTCGTCATCGAGGCTCGCGCCGGTCCAGACGTAACCGAAGATGTCGGACACGCCGGAGGAGTGGGTCGCCGTGATGGCCAGGCTGTACGTCTGCTTCGACGTCGTACCCACGACGACCGGCTTGCCGCCGTTCACGACAGCCTTGGTGAAGACCGGGAGCTCTTCCGCGGCGGCGGCCGCGGTCGAACCGGCGAAACGCTCGGCGCCCGCCTTCGGCGTGGAGAAGGTGTGGTCGTTGGACCACGTGCGGCCGTCATCGGCCTGCGCGGCCGGAACAACGAGGGCCGACAGAGCCAAGGCGCCGGAGACAGCGGCAACGGTGGCACGAATACGCATGTGTTCCCCAGTGGAGAAAGGGGCCCCGCGGTATGTGGCTCACCCTGCGGGGTCCGTGTGGTCTATGAGTCTGCTGACTCATAGACCAGACGGATATGCATACCGAAAGGTTGTACGACTGATGTACCTGGCGTGAAGATCACACGCCTCAGTCGAACCAGCGGTCCCGCGCCAGCTCCTCCGTGCGGGACGGGTCCTCCAGCAGCGCCGCCACCTCGAAGCGGCGCGGCCACTGCCCCGCCGCCCAGGCCAGCCCCGCCGCGACCCCCTCCAGCGTGGCGGCGTGCACCACCCCGTCCGGGGTGCGGCGCCAGTCCAGCTCGACACCGCCCGCGCGCAGCTCCTCGTGCTCGATGTACGTGTCCGGGGTCCCGGCACCGAGCAGAATCCGCACCGAATCCGGTACGCGGTGCTCCTCGCCCTCGCTCGTCACCTCGGCCTCGACCGTCTCGCCGAGCCGCCGCACCTGGAGCAGCTCCGCGAGTTCGGCCGCGCGTGCCGGGGCCACCGGGAGCAGCGGCAGCCCTGCGGTGAGCGGCAGTACGTCGGGCGCGTCGGCGATCACCGCGTCCGCCGCGTCGACGACCCGTACCTCGTCGTCGACGACGGCCCGCAGCTCCTCCGGCAACGTGACCTGGTCCGGGTCGAGTTCGGCGAGGGCCGTGTACAGCGAGTGCAGTTGTACGGGACCGACGGGACGCTCCTCGTCCGCCAGCCGGCCCAGCAGCTCGGCCGCGCCGCCCGGTTCGTCGAGGAGGGCGGCCACGGATGTCCGTACCCCGAGGGCACACAGCACCTGCGCGTCGTCGAAACCGGTCGCGTCGACGGAGTCGTAGAGCCCTGCCAGCCGCGGATCACCGCCCGCCGCCCGCAGACCCGCCGGACGGCGGCCGTCGAGCACGGGGTGGTCACGCAGCCACCAGGCGGTGTACGGGCGCACCGACTGGGTCGTGCCGTCCGGGAGCAGCACCCGCACCGGCTGGGTCAGCGCGTCGCGCAGCGGGGGCCGGGCGAGCATGGCGAGGGCCTGCGGCCAGGCGTCGTCGTCGACGAGGTCCAGGTCGCGGACGGCGACGAGTTCGGTGGCGACCGGCGGCACCGGGGTGTCCGGCAGCTGGTCGAGCACGTCCTCGCACCACACGTCGACGGCGTCGAGGAGTCCGGCGTCGTCCGGTTCGGCGAAGTCGCTGTCGCGGGGCTCCAGTTCGTCCGGGTCGAGGACCACGTCGGTGGTCCGCACGAGAGCGAACGTGGCCAGCACCCCGCAGGCGGTGAGCGGCTGCTCGCCCCAGCGGTCCGTCAGGTCCTCGTCGCACAGGGCGAGTTCGCCCTCGCGCATGATCTGGGCGAACGGGCTGCCGGGCAGGACGAGTTCACCGGCGGGCGCGGGCTCGCCGTCCTCGTCGGGGAGGGCGAGCGCGCCCAGCCAGGGTTCGTCGCCGGGTGCGAGCTCCGCGTCGCGTACGAGCGTGAGGACGGTCTCCGCGAGTTCGTCGCCGTCCAGCGCGTCCTCGTCCCACACCTCGCCCGCGTCCATCGAACCGGCGACGGCGGCCCGCACCTGCGGGGTCGTCAGGACGGCGCGCGGTGTCGCGGGCAGGGCGCCCAGCTTCTCCAGGAGCGGGTGGGCGGCGTCCGGGTGGGCGACCTTCAGGCCGAGGCGCGCCAGCCGGGCGAGGACGGGACCGGTGAGGGCGTCCGGGAGCGGCAGGAGGACCTGGCGGGGGCCGATGGTGGTGCGGGGGGTCTCCTGGGCCGACGCCCCGGGGTCCCCGGCGAGCGGCACGGGCAGCCCGGAGAGCCGGTCGGGGTCGATACCGGCCAGGCTGTCGTAGAGCCGCCGCCACCACTCCGGGTCCCGTTCGAGTCCGGCGAGGCGGTCGATGGCCTCGGTCAGCTGGACCCTGGCGACGCCGAGGCTGCGCAGTTCGGTGCGGCGCTCAAGTCCTGCGGGCAGCAGGCAGGGCAGCACCTCGGCGAGGACCTGCACGGTCTCCGCGCCGACCCCCTCCACGACCTCGGCCTCGATGGGCCGCAGCGCGGTGGTGGTCCGGCCGGGGCCGCCGTCGCCGGGGGCTTCCCAGCTGTCCCACTGGTCGGGTTCGACGGACGGGTCGTGGGGCGCGGCGGGCGCCAGGAACGCGATACGGGGCAGCCGCTCCAGGATCGCGCCGCGCAGCGCGCCGTCCAGTTCGCCCTTGCCGAGCGGCCCGGGAACCAGCGCGATGGTGGCGACCGAAACCGGCTGCCACGCGGCGAGCAGTTCGGCGTACGCGTCGGCCGCGCGCTGCACCAGGAAGTCGGTGAGCGGGCCGGGGGCGGGGTGGCGGCGGGCCGTGTCGAGCGGCAGCGAGGCGATGAGCAGGGCGGGCACGCCGAGGGGTTCGTCGGTGGGCGTCGGGGCGTGGACGACGGCGGCGGTACGCGGGGACTGCGGCGCCCCTTCCGCGTCCACGGGGACGGCCCAGGTGACCGACCAGTGCGGACGCAGCCGTTCCTCGAGGGGCCGGTCGGCGAGCAGGGCGGGCTCGACGGGGCCGTGGGCGGACACGGTGCGCCAGCGGTTGAGGCCGCGCGCGGAGTCGTCGATGTGGGTGTACGCGCCGTGCCGGGAGCGGCGCAACTCCCGTACGCCCTCCGGGGTTTCGATGACGATCTCTTCGAGGCCGGGGAGCGTGAGGAGCAGGGCGTCGTCGACGGCGGCGAGGAGCCGGCCGACGAGGTCTTCGGCGCCGCCGTCGCGCAGCGGGAGGACGACGACCGTGTCGTACCCCTCGGGGGCGGTTCCCTCGGCGGGCAGCGGGAGCCGGAGCAGTGGTACGTGGCCGTCGCGGCGGCGCAGTTCGTCCCCGAGGCCGGGGCTGCCGATGGCGGCCTGCCCGGCGAGTTCGCGCGCCTCGGGGAGGGACCAGCGGACGCCGCCGTGCCGGCCGATGACGGCGGGCTCGTCGCTGACGGCGAGTACGGCGGCGAACCCGACGCCGAACCGGCCGACGGCGGACTCGTGCCCTTCCCGCTTCGCGGAGGCGCGCAGGGTGCTCAGCGACTCGACTCCGGTCGCGTCGAGCGGGGCGCCGGTGTTGGCGGCGGCGAGGACGGCGGGTGTGCCCTGCGCGTCGGAGCCGGTGGCCGCGGGGTGCAGGGTCAGGCGGAGCCGGCCGGGTACGCCCGCGCGGGCGGCGGCGTCGGCGGCGTTCTGGGCCAGCTCGACGACGAGGCGGTCGCGGTAGCCGCCGAGTGCGAGGTCCTCCTCGGCGTTGGCGTCCTCACGGAACCGGGCGGGGCCGGCGCCCCAGGCATCGAGCACCCCGCGCCGCAGCCGTGCCGTTCCGAACGGATCGGCGCCCTCGGTCGCATTCATGCCCACGCTCTGACTCCGCTCTGTCCTGCGGGTACCAGGTGTACCCATGACGCCAGTGTGCGCCCGAAGGTACCGCGAGCCCGCCGCGGACGACGCGGAGCGCGTGCCCGGGTGACCGGATGTCCTCAACCGCCGGACGGGCTGAACTTGCCCCCTGCCCCGGCCCGCCCGGGCGACACCCAAACGATGTCCTCAAACGCCGGACGGGCTGGTTTTGGCCGAGCTCAGCCAAAAACAAGCCCGTCGAGGGGGTCCCCCATGCCCTTAAGACAATGGGGGAGATTGAGGACGAAGCGGGGACCCAGGGGCCGGCGCCCCCGCACTCGTGCCCCAGGCCCTAGGAGTGGCCGAGGTCTTCCGGCGACGCGTCCGCCTCCACCGGTACCGAACCGCTGTCCCGCGCCGGCCGCAACGGATACTCGTCCACCTGAAGCGTGTCCAACGCATGCGGCGCCGGCTTCGGCGGCTTCGGCATGACCGCCGCCTCCGAGTGCCCACCGCACCCGTACGACAGCGAGACCACCCGGCCGTCCGCCGGAGCGAACTCGTTCGCGCACACCCCGAACGCCTGCTTCAGCGAGCCCGCGAGCGGGACCAGGAACGCGCACGAGTCACACGCTGCGGGCGCCGCCTGCGCCATCGGGGTCTTCGCGCCGAACGCCTCTTCCCACCGGTCGGCCGCCACATGCAGCCCGTACCGGGACAGCACCCGCGCACGCCGCATGCCCAGCTCGTCCGCGATCGAGCCGATCGAGCCGCGGCTCGTCGTCGCCGGCCGCGTCGTCAGCTCCGCGTCCTCCGTGTCGACGAGGTCGGCCAGATCCTCGGAGAGCTCGGCCTCCTCGGACTCGACGGAGTTCGGCGGCGGCTCGTCCTCGCCGGTGTAACCGGGCTCCAGGCGGAGATCCTCCGCCTCCGTGGGCAGCAGGTCCCCCGGTCCCATGTCACCGGGCCGCAGCCGCTCGCTCCACGGCACCCACTCGGGGGCGAGGAGCGCGTCGGAACCGGGCAGCAGCACCGTCTCGTCGAGGGTGATGTTCTTGGCGCGGGAGGCCCTGGTGACCGTCACCGCCCAGCGCCAGCCCCGGTACCCGGGCTCCTTGCACTCGAAGAAATGAGTGACGACCCGGTCCCCCTCGGAGACCAGGGACACATGTTCACCGACCACCCCGGGCGAGGCAGCCTCTTCGGCCGCCGCGCGGGCGAGGTCTACCGCCTCGGCGCACAGGCGGTCGGGCGCGGGGGTACGGGCAGTACGGCTTCGCGTCGTCGCAGCACTCACAGGTCTCGCTTCTCTCCATACGCCGTCTCGAGCGCGCCAGCTGCTACACGATTGCCGATTTCGGCCATGACAGCTGCGGGCGGAGCGGACCTGGGGGCCGCGTCGACGTCCACACCCGTTGTGCCTGCCTCGGGCGCGCCTTCTGTCACCCATTCTGCGGGATCGCCGAGAGGCGCGCGGCCAAGAACAACCGCCGGTGGCGCGTTACGCACGCTACCCTCTCCGCCGCTCTCCGCCCACCTGCGTGTCCCAAACAAGGCCGTATCCGGTGCCGTGTCCGGGGTCATGTCCCCCGGCGTGTCCGCGACCGGACCGGATTCGGGGTCGATTTTCGCCCACGGAATTGCCTCGCGATCCGCGTCGCCGTCCTCCTCCACTGACCCGTCAGGGCGTCGTCCGCCGCGTGGCCGGGCCGATCATGGTTCACCGCACCGACGGTTGGGGCAGTATGGCGGGGTGTCTGCCGCCAGGTCGCACGACGGTCCCGGCCCGCTTCGCACGGCGGGCCGGTCGATGGGTCGCGCCCTGCACCGGCCGTTCACGGGCACGGCGAAGGGCATCCGCAAGGCGACCCACGCCCATGGCGCCGGTGAGTCGGGGCTCGGCAAGCTGATCGAACTGCACGCGGTGAACGGCGCGGGCGACGTCATGATCACCATCGCGCTCGCCTCCACGGTGTTCTTCTCCGTACCGACGGACGAGGCCCGCGGCCGCGTGGCGCTCTACCTCGCCATCACGATGCTGCCGTTCACGCTCCTCGCCCCCGTGATCGGTCCCCTGCTCGACCGCCTGCCGCACGGCCGCCGCGCCGCGATGGCCGGTGCGATGCTCGCCCGGGCGCTCCTCGCGATCACGATGTCGGGAGCGGTCGCCACCGGCGGCCTGGAGCTGTATCCGGCGGCGCTGGGCGTCCTGGTCTGCTCGAAGGCGTACGGAGTCGTCCGCAGTGCCGTCGTGCCACGGCTCCTGCCACCCCGCTTCTCCCTGGTGAAGGCCAACTCCCGGGTCACCCTCGCCGGCCTCCTGGCGACCGGTGTGGCGGCCCCCATCGGGGCGGGGCTCCAGAGCGTCGGCTCCGCGTGGCCGCTCTACGGGGCCTGCACGATCTTCCTCGCCGGGACGTTCCTGGCCTTCACGCTGCCGCACAAGGTGGACTCCGCGAAGGGTGAGCGCAGGGCTCGCCTGATCGTCCCGCACGGCGAGGAAGCGCCCCGTCCCCAGCCCGCCCGCAACGGCGGCAGCAGCAGGGTAGACGGCGAGAAGCGGGCTCGGGACAAGCCACCGGGGCTGCGGTCCGTCGGCCCGTCCGTCCTGCACGGCCTCCAGGCCAACGCCGCCCACCGGGCCCTCTCCGGCTTCCTCATCTTCTTCCTGGCGTTCCTGCTGCGCGAGCACCCGCTGGCCGGCCAGAGCGCCGCCGTGTCGCTCGGCATCGTCGGTGTCGCGGCGGGCGTCGGCAACGCCTGCGGTACGGCGGTGGGCTCCTGGCTCAGGGCCCGCGGCCCGGAGGTGATCATCGCGACCGTGCTGGGTCTCGCGCTCGGCGTCGCCGTGCTCGCCACGGTCTTCTTCTCCACCGTCATGGTCGCCGCGCTCGGCGCGGTCGCGGGCTTCACCCAGGCCCTGTCGAAACTGTCGCTGGACGCCATGATCCAGCGGGACGTGCCCGAAGAGGTACGCACGTCGGCGTTCGCCCGCTCCGAGACCTTGCTCCAGATGGCCTGGGTGGTCGGCGGCGCTATCGGTATCGCCCTCCCCCTCAACGGAGTACTCGGCATGTCGGTCGCCGCGGGCATTCTGGCCCTGGGCGCAGCAACCGCCGTACGGGGGCTGCTGAGCGCCGCGCGGCGCGGCACGCCGCACCCCCGCGTGGCGTGAGCCCGGGCGACCGATAGCCTTCGGCCCATGACCGTTGCGTTCTTCTCAGGTAAGGGCCGTCGAATCGGCGTCGCTCTTGGTGCCGTGTCCGCGGGCCTTCTTGTCCTTTCCGCCTGCGACAAGCCGACGCCGCTCGCGACCGTGACGGTCGGCGACAAGTCGGTGGGCGTCGAGGCGGCCTGCTACAACGACGGCGATCCCATCAAGGAATCGCTGATCCAGGGCTGCCTCAACGACAAGAAGGCAGAGCACTCCATCAAGGTCGCGATGGACGACAAGGTCCGCTTCGGCGTCGACCCGGAGATCGCCGACAACGGCTGGACGCTCTTCATCAACGGCCAGCAGGCCGAGCAGGAGCCGTACAAGAAGACCTACCGGTCCATCCCGGGCAGCGCCTTCTTCTCCAGCCAGACCGGCGAGACCACGTCCAAGACGCAGATCAGCATCGTGGAGACCAAGGGCAAGAAGCTCACGGGCATCTGGCACTTCCAGCTCAAGAAGACCGACTGACCTTGCAGGACTCCCCCGTGCGTGTGCTCGTCGTGACCGCTGTCCCCGTGGAGAGGGACGCGGTCACGCGTGCGTTCGGGGGCGGCCCGCAGGTGCGTTCCGTGCCGGGTGCGGAGATCCACCGGGCCGGTGGCTTCGACGTCCTGGCGGGCGGGGCGGGCCCGGCGGCCGCCGCGGCATCGGCCGCGTTCGCGCTGGCCGCCGCCCCCGCCCCGTACGCACTGGTCGTCTCCGCAGGTATCGGCGGCGGCTTCGCGCCCGCCCCGGTCGGCTCGCTCGTCGTGGCGAGCGCCATCGTCGCCGCGGACCTGGGTGCGGAGACCCCCGACGGGTTCGTCCCGGTCACCGGTCTCGGTTTCGGCCGCGACCGGTATCTGCCGCCCGCCGCGCTGGTACGTGACGTGGCTGCGGCCACCGGTGCCGTGTCCGGCGAGGTGCTGACCGTCTCCACCGTGACCGGCAGCGCGGAACGCTCCGCGGCGCTGCTCGCCGCGCACCCGGATGCCGTCGCCGAGGCGATGGAGGGGGCCGGTGTCGCCGAGGCCGCCGAGCTGTTCGGGGTACCGGTGCTGGAGCTGCGGGCCGTCTCGAACGCCGTCGGCCCGCGCGACCGGGCCGCCTGGCGCATCGGCGAGGCTCTTTCCGCGCTCACCGAGGCGTTCGGGAAGATCGCCCCCGTACTGGAAGGTTGGACTGTGCATGACCGACAACTCGACTGCCCCCGCTGACCCCGCGACCGCCGACGCGAAGCTGCAGATCGCTTTCTCGCCCTGCCCGAACGACACGTTCGTCTTCGACGCCTGGGCGCACGGCAGGGTCCCCGGAGCGCCCGCTCTCGACGTCACGTTCGCCGATATCGACATCACCAACGGCATGGCCGAGCGCGGCGAGTTCGACGTACTGAAGGTCTCGTACGCCGTTCTGCCGTGGGTCCTGGACGAGTACGCGCTGCTGCCGTGCGGCGGTGCGCTCGGGCGGGGCTGCGGGCCGCTGGTCCTGACTAAGGAGCCGGGCACCGATCTGACGGGCCGGACGGTCGCCGTGCCGAGCGAGCGCTCCACGGCGTATCTGCTGTTCCGGCTCTGGGCGGCGGAGGTCGTGCCGGGCGGGGTCGGCGAGATCGTCGTCATGCCGTTCGACGAGATCATGCCCGCGGTGCGTGACGGCCGGGTCGACGCCGGGCTCGTGATCCACGAGGCCCGTTTCACGTACCGGAATTACGGCCTCCACAGCCTCGCCGACATGGGCGAGCACTGGGAGGCGACGACGGGACTGCCGATCCCGCTCGGCGCGATCATCGCCAAGCGGTCACTGGGCCCGGAAATGCTCGAAAAGTTGGCCGATTCGGTCCGTACGTCGGTACGGATGGCCTGGGACGACCCGGAGCAGTCCCGGCCCTATGTGCTGGAGCACGCCCAGGAGATGGACCCGGCCGTGGCCGACCAGCACATCGGGCTGTACGTCAACGAGTTCACGGCGGACCTCGGCGAGGACGGCTATGCGGCGATCCGCGGGCTGCTGACGCGCGCCGCGGCCGAGGGCTTGGTGCCGCCGCTCGGCCGGGACGCGCTGACGTCTCTCTGAGGGCTTGGCCGGCCGCTCGCCTACACGTCGAGCTGGTCGGCGACCGCGCGGAGGAGACCGGCGATCTGGGCGCCCGCGGCCTTGTCCGGGTAGCGGCCCCGCTCCAGCATCGGCGTGATGTTCTCCAGCAGCGTCGTCAGATCCTGCACGATCGACGCCAGCTCGTCCGGTTTGCGGCGCTGCGCGGCCGCCACGGACGGGGTGGGGTCGAGGATCACTACGGAGAGGGCCTGGTCACCGCGCTGACCTGCAACAACGCCGAACTCGACCCGTTGGCCGGGCTTGAGTGCATCGACGCCGGCAGGGAGTACCGACGAGTGGACGAAGACGTCGTCGCCGTCGTCGCGCGAAAGAAAGCCGAAGCCTTTTTCCGAATTGAACCATTTGACCTTACCCGTGGGCACGTCTGTCCTCGTCCTCGTACTCGTCGGTGCGCGGGAGAGCCGAAAAACGGCTCCGGATAGCAGTACAGCGGGTCCCCATGACCCGCCATGCCCAAGGCTAATGGCCTAGGGCCCGGCGACAAGACGTCGCCCGATGGTTCCTCCGGGCTGGGAACTACCCTGGCCGGGTGAGTACTACTCCTTCTGGCGCCGGTGACCGGCTGGTACAGGTCGGCGCGATCGTTTTCTTCATCGGCGCACTGGCCACTGCGGTCACTGTGGCCCCACTGTTCCTGGGCACCGACCCGTTCCCGACGATCGCCTACGCGGTCTCCATGCTGATGGGCGTGGGCTTCCTGATCGCCGGGGCGGGGGTCGTACGGAGCGTGTGGGTGAGCAGGTCAGACCCGTCCGGCACCTGAGGACACCCAGGAGGACAGCCAGGCCGGGAAGCCGGTGAGGTCGGGCAGGACGACGTCCGCGCCCGCCTCCCGGAGCTCGTCCGCGTCGCACGGGCCCGTCGTGACGGCGACGGACAGGCAGTTCGCCGCCCGTGCGCCCCGTACGTCTCCGGTGTGGTCGCCGACGTAGATCCCCGCGCCGTGCGCGAGCAGCGCGTCCGCCTTGGCCTCCGCCCAGAGCCGGCCGATGACCGCGTCCGGCTCGATGCCGAGGTGGGCGAGGTGGAGCTTCGCGCTCGGCTCGTGCTTGGCGGTGACGACGATCGCCCGGCCGCCCAGCGCCCGTACCGCGGCGACGGCCTCCCGGGCGCCGGTCAGGGCCCCGGTCGGGGTGATCGCGTGCGTGGGATAGATCTCGCGGTAGCGGTCCGCCGCCGCGGCCACCTCGGCCGCCGGGAACCAGTTGGCCAGTTCCTCCTCGACCGGGGGCCCGAGCCGGCTGACGACGAGGTCGCAGTCGATGGGGACGCCCGTCTCGGCGGACAGCGCCAGGTACGTGGCCCTGATGCCGGGCCGGGAGTCGATGAGCGTCATATCGAGGTCGAAGCCGACCGTCGGCGGGGTCTTCGGCGGGGTCTTCGGCAAGGTCTGGGGATGCGAGGCCATGGGGGCCATTGTGCCGACTCGACCGGCGACCCCCTCACCCGTTCGGCCCACACGGGCGGTGCTTAAACTTAGGCCTGCCTAAGAGGGTCCGGCGATTGGGGGGCGGCGTCGGACCCTCTTACTTACCTCGTGACGCCATGCACTCCGCTTCGATTGGGTCAGATGTCAGCCGCCGCCCCCTGCCTCTCCAGACGCGCAACCGCGACGGCGGCGGCCGTCGTGGCGCTGTTGCTGGCGATCCTGCTCAGTCTGGCCGTGGGCGCACGGTTCATCCCGCCCTCCGAGGTGTACGAAGCCCTCGTGCACGGCGGGCACTCCGACGCCGCCGAAGTCATCCGGAACATGCGGGTGCCGCGCACCCTCATCGGGCTGATGGTCGGCGCGGCCCTGGCCCTCGCGGGCACGGTGCTCCAGGGCATCACCCGTAACCCGATCGCGGACCCCGGCATCCTCGGCATCAGCCAGGGCGCGTCGGTGGGCGTGGTGCTGGCCATCGCGTACGCCGGAATCCACACCCTCACCGGGTACGTGTGGTTCGCGTTCGCCGGGGCCGCCGCGGCGTCCGTCGCCGTGTACGCCATCGCGTCGAGCGGGCGCGGTGGTGCGACGCCGGTGAAGCTGGCGCTGGGCGGCGCCGCGATCAACGCGCTCCTGGTGTCGGTGACCAGTGCCGTACTGACGACCAACGCGTCGGCGATGGACGAGTTCCGCTTCTGGCAGGTCGGGTCGATCGCCGGACGCGAGGCCGAGGTGACGCAGCAGATCTGGCCGTTCCTCCTCGTCGGCGCGGTGCTCGTGCTGTCGGTGTCGCGGGGTCTCGACGCGCTGGCCCTCGGCGAGGACGTGGCGAAGGGGCTCGGGCAGAAGGTCGCGACGGTACGGATCGTCGGCGGCATCGGCGCCACCGTGCTGACCGGTGCCGCGGTCGCGGCGGCCGGGCCCATCGCCTTCATCGGTCTCGCCGTCCCGCACATCGCCCGCGCGATCGTCGGCAGCGACCACCGGTGGGTGCTGCCGATGGCGGCGCTGATCGGGCCCGTGATGCTGCTCGTCCCGGATGTGATCGGCCGGATCGTCTTCCCGCCGAGCGAGGTCCCCGCAGGTGTGATGACCGCACTGATCGGGGTGCCGTTCCTGGTCGCCCTGGTGCGCCGGAAGGCGGTACCCGCATGAGCGCCACGACCTCGGTCCACAAGCTCCAGGTACGCAAGCCCGTACGGCCCGCCGGCTACGGCCTCGTACGGATCGGGGCCCGCGGCCGGTTCCTGCTGCACCGGCGCTCCGGCGTCGTCGCGGCGGCCCTCGCGCTCTTCCTGGCGGCGGTCTCCGTCGCGTATCTCTGCGTCGGCGAGAGCTTCGTGGCTCCCGGCGAGGTGCTGAAGGTGATCTTCGGACAGCCCTCGGCCGACGAGCTCGTGGTGGGCACGCTGCGGCTGCCCCGCCTGGTAGTCGGACTGCTCGTCGGTCTGGCCTTCGGGATCGCCGGGGCGCTGATCCAGACCGTGGCCCGCAATCCGCTGGCCAGCCCCGACATCATCGGCATCAGCCAGGGCGCGAGCGCGCTGACGGTCGGCTCGATGACGTTCGGCATCACCTCGTACGCCGTCCTGCCCTATCTGTCCGTCATCGGCGGTGTCGCCGCCGCGGCCCTCGTGTACGCCTTCGCGTGGCGCGGCGGGCTGCACGCCACCCGCTTCGTCCTCATCGGGATCGGCTTCGCGATCGCGCTGCGGTCGGTCACCACCCTGTTCCTGACGAAGGGCGACTATCTGGTCGCCCAGCAGGCGCAGATCTGGATGACGGGCTCACTGAACGGGCGCGGCTGGAACGAGGCCGCGCCGATCGGCTGGACGCTGCTCGTCCTGCTGCCCGCCGTGCTGTGGGCCGCGCGTGCGCAGCGCACCGTCTCGATGGACGACGACACCGCGACGGCGCTCGGCGTACGGCTCGGCCGCGTACGGCTGGGGCTCGTCGCGATCGGCGTGATCCTGGCGTCGGTGGCGACGGGGACGGCGGGCCCGGTGGACTTCGTGGCGCTGCTCGCTCCACAGATCGCCCGCCGGATGACGCGTACGGCGCAGATTCCGCTGCTCTGCTCGGCGCTGCTCGGCGCGGTGATCGTCGTGTTCGCCGATCTCCTTGCGCGGAGGCTCTTCTCGCCCACCGAAATGCCGGTGGGCGTCCTGACGGCGGCGGTCGGCGCCCCGTATCTGATCTGGCTGATCGTCCGTGGCCACAGTGGCCGCCGTGGAGGAAACGCATGAGCACAACCGGCCCCGGTACCCGCTCCGCCGTCGCGACCAGCCGGCTCACGGTGCGTGAACTGACCCTCGCCTACGAGGACCGCACCGTCGTCCACGAGCTCGACCTGGCGGTCCCCGACGGGCAGGTCACGGTGATCGTCGGCCCGAACGCCTGCGGCAAGTCGACGACCCTGCGGGCGCTCGGCCGGCTCCTGAAGCCGCGCGGCGGGGCGGTGCTCCTCGACGGCACCGAGCTCTCGAAGATCCCCACGAAGAAGATCGCCCAGTCGATCGGACTGCTCCCGCAGACCCCGGTGGCCCCGGAGGCGATCACCGTCTCGGACCTGGTCGCGCGCGGCCGCCAGCCGCACCAGCACTGGTGGCAGCAGTGGTCGGACGAGGACGAGCGGGCGGTCACGGAGGCCATGGCCCGTACGGACGTCTCCGCGCTCGCCGACCGCTCGGTGGACGAACTCTCCGGCGGCCAGCGCCAGCGCGTGTGGATCGCGATGGCGCTGGCGCAGGACACGGACCTGCTGCTGCTCGACGAGCCGACGACGTACCTGGACATCTCCCACCAGGTGGAGGTCCTGGACCTGGTCCGCCAGCTCGCCGCCCCGGCGGCGGACGGCACCCGCGGCCGTACGGTCGTCACGGTCCTCCACGACCTCAACCAGGCCGCCCGCTACGCCGACCACCTGGTCGCGATGAAGGAGGGCCGCATCGTCGCCGAGGGCCACCCCTCGGACGTCGTCACCGCCGAACTCGTCCGCGAGGTCTTCGGCCTGGCCGCAGTCATCGTCCCGGACCCGGTGACGGGCTCCCCGCTGGTGGTCCCGGGCGCGCCCTGGACTCCGTCGGCGGGGTGACCTGAGGGGCGGCCGGGGCCGGTGGTTCAGGCCGGGATTCTGCGGGAGCGCCAGATCAGGTACAGCGCCGAGACCACCGCTGCCGTGCGGATCACCACCGGCCAGGTGGACGTGAGGGCTTCGCCCATTCCGCTTTCCGGGAGGGGGGCGCCCCACTGGCCGTCCTGGCGGCCCCAGAGCCAGACCAGGGCTCCCGCTGCCACGATTCCGGGCAGGCCCATGGCCACCCATTTCGCCTCGGCCCTCGACAGCTTGCGGGAGCTGTAGGCGAGCAGCCAGCCGCCTGCCAGGGCCAGCCAGGAACCCATGACCGCGCCCGCGATCAGCAGGGCGGCGGCCAGGAGCAGGAGGGGGTGGGAGAGGCGGGCCCGGGGGGTGGGTTCCGCGGCTTCCTCCGGGGCTTCTTCGGCGGCCTTCTTGCGGCGGCGCAGGCGCAGCCTTTTGCGGGGGCGGGGCTCCGGCTCCTCGGTCTCCTCTTCCTCTTCGGCCTCATCGGGCCGTACCGGAGGAGGGGGCGGCTTCAGCATCTCGGGGATCTCCACACCGCCGAAGAAGCCCGGCACGCTCACCCCCTCGCTGAGCGGCCCCGGTTCGACGCGCCACCACTCCGCACCACCGGCGCCAGGCCCGGACGGTGCCTGGTCCAGGCCCGCCATGTGGGGTGCCTGTGCGGACGGCCAGCCCGGCACCGGGCCCGTGTCGTCATCGGCCGGGGCCTGTGCCGACGCGCCCTTGCGGGAAGTGTCTTTGCGGAGCATCCCGCGCCGCGGCCGGGGCACGGCGCGTGGGCTTCCCGCCTCCGGCTCCGCCGCCGTACGCGGCGAGGGGAGCGACACCGTTCCGTCGGCCGACTCGGCTGCCGCGGCGACCAGTTCGTCCGGCGTACCGAGCCTGCCGATGATGCGCCGCACCACCGCCGGAGAGTCCGCACCGGACGTCCCGCGCTGCCGCTCGATCTCGCCCCGCAGCGTCGATACGAGCCTCATCCGGACGCCCGAGGACAGCTGTTGCTGCTGGGCCAGATCCCCGACCCGGCTCAGATAGTCGTAGACGAGCTGGTCGCTCTCGATCCCCACTCGGTCGTTCCCCTCTACCCGCCCTGCCCCGACCGTAGCGTTTCAGCGGCTACCGTGGGACGGATGGGGACGACCACACCACCGCGCACGCTCGCCGAAGCCCTGCGCGCCAGGGGCGACGAATCGCTGGCACGGCTTCTGCGTGCCCGCCCCGACCTGCTCAACCCCGTGCCGAACGACATCACCCAACTCGCGACCCGGGCAGGCACCCGGGCCTCCGTCGTCCGTGCGCTGGAGCATCTGGACCGCTTCGCGCTGCAGACCGCGGAGGCGCTGGCCGTCGCACCGGACCCGGCTCCGTACGACACGCTGCTCTCGCTCCTGACGGGTGACGGCCAGGACGACGGCGACCAGCGTGACGAGGCGGGTGCGGCGATCGCCGCCGCGCTGCCCGCCGCGCTCAGGAATCTGCGCGAACAGGCCCTCGTCTGGGGCGAGGACGAGCGGCTGCACCTCGTGCGTACCGCGCGCGAACTGCTCGCCCCGTCCCCCCAGCACCCCTCCCCCACCGGCCTCGGCCCGACCGTCGCGGAGGCCACGGCGGGGATGTCCCCCGGCCGGCTCCAGGAGATCCTGACCGCCGCCGGACTGCTCGCCACGCACGACCCGGTCTCCGCGGTGACCGCGCTCGCCGGGCTGTTCACCGACCGGACGAGGATGGCGGCCCTGCTGGACACCGCGCCTGTCGAGGCCCTGTCCGTACTGGACCGGCTGGTGTGGGGCCCGCCGTACGGGGAAGTCACGCCGAACCCCACTCCTCCCGTGAAGTGGCTCCGCGACCGCGGGCTGCTCCTGCCCGTGTCGACCCGCACCGTCGTGCTGCCGCGCGAGGCGGCGCTGCATCTGCGGGCCGGTCGCGCCCACCGCGTACCGGAACCGGTGGCGCCGCCCGTCGAGGCCGCCGCCGAGCGCGATCCCCAGGCTGTGGACAAGGCCGCCGCCGGGCAGGCGTTCATGGCGCTGTCCACGATCGAGGAGCTGGCGAAGCTCTGGAACGGCAGCGGCCCCGCCATCCTCCGGGCGGGCGGCCTGAGCGTGCGCGAGCTCAAGCGGGCCGCGAGCGCGATGGACGTCTCCGAGCAGATCGCCGCCTTCTGGGTCGAACTCGCCTACGCGGCCGGGCTGCTGGCCGCCGACGGGGAGTCGGACGAGCGGTACGCGGCGACGCCCGCGTACGACGACTGGCTCGAACTCCCCGCCCAGGACCGCTGGGTACGCCTCGCCACCGCCTGGCTCGCCGCCACCCGCACCCCGGGCCTGGTCGGCGGGCAGGACGCCAAGGGGCGGGCGCTCTCCGCACTCGGCCCCGAACTGGACCGCTCCGCCGCGCCCGAAGTACGTCACCGGGTGCTGGCCCTGCTCGCCGCGCTGCCGCCGGGCACCGCGCCCGACCCGGCGAGTCTGCTCGCCCGGCTGCGCTGGGAACGCCCGTTGCGGGCCGGAGCGCGAGGCGGGGCGACGACCCCGGCCGGCTCCTCGTCGGGCACCCCGTCCAGGGCCGCCGGTACGGGATACGGCGCTGCTCCGGCCTCCGCGGCCACCGCCCCCGGCGACACCTCCGACCTGCGCTCCCGGCTCGCGCTGTGGACGGTCAACGAGGCGGAGCTCCTCGGCATCACCGGCCGGGGCGTGCTCTCCTCGCAGGCCCGCGCCCTGCTGGCGGACGGCCCGGACGAGGCCGCCGCACGCCTCGCCCCGCTCGTCCCCGAACCGCTCGACCACGTGCTGCTCCAGGCCGACCTGACGGCCGTCGCCCCGGGCCCGCTGAAGCGCCCGCTCGCCGAGATGCTGTCGGTGCTCGGGGACATCGAGTCGAAGGGCGGCGCGACCGTCTACCGCTTCACCCCCGGCTCCGTACGCCGCGCCCTGGACGCCGGGCAGGCCGCCACCGATCTGCATGCCTTCCTCGCCGCCCACAGTCGTACGCCGGTACCGCAGCCGCTCAGTTACCTCATCGACGACGTGGCCCGCCGCCACGGTCATCTGCGGATCGGCGCCGCGTCCGCGTACGTACGCTGCGACGACGAGGCCGTGCTCAACGAGATCCTCGCCGACAAGCGCTCGGCGACCCTGCGGCTGCGCCGGCTCGCGCCGACCGTCCTGGCCGCGCAGACCGATCCGGCGTCCCTCCTGGAGGGGCTGCGCGAGATGGGATTCGCACCGGCCGCCGAGTCCGCGGAGGGCGACGTCCTGATCACCCGGGCGGGCGCCCGCCGCACCCCGCCCCGCTCGGCCCCCGCCCCCGTCCCCGAGGGCCCGCCCGTGCCGGACGACACCCTGCTGGGCGCCGCGGTCCGGGCGATCCGCGCCGGGGACACGGCGGCCACGGTCGTCCGCAGGGACGGCATCGAGGCCCCGTCGGCCGGCTCCCTTCCCCGTACGACCTCCGCCGAGACCCTGGCGACGGTCCAGGCCGCCGCCATGACGGGCTCCGCGGTCTGGATCGGCTACGTCAACGCGGAAGGTGCGGCCAGCCAGCGTGTGATCGCCCCGGTCCGGGTCGAGGGCGGCTTCGTCACGGCCTTCGACCACACCGCCGACGAGATCCGTACGTACCCGCTGCACCGCATCACGGGAGTCGCGGAACTGGCGGACGACGCGGGGTCGTGAGGCGGGTCCGCGCCCGCCCCAGGTGACGTTCTCGGCCTCCCGGCCGCAGAAAGAAACATGTTCCGTCCCTCCCCGCGTTCCTGGCTGCTCCTTGCCGTACCCGTCCTCGCGCTCCTCGTACTGACTGCGTGGCAGGCGTACCGCCCGGCGGCGTCCGAGCAGCGCACGCACCCCCGGCTCGAACTCCCCCCGGAGCCGCTGACGGACACCCCGCTCCCCGGCAGGGGCAGCCCCACGGCGCTGCTCTCCGAGTGCGGAGTGGACGACTGGCCCCGGCCCGCAGCGCGCGGCGACGGCGAACGGGGCCGCGACCCGCAGCTGGTCTTCGGCGGCTGGGGCTCGCACGACCCGGGTCCGAACAGGCCGGGCAGGCCGCGCTTCACCGTCCACCTGGCCCTCCACACCGACCGTCTGCCGCTGCTGCTGGCCGCACCCCTCGACGTCGGCAACATCACCCTCGACATCTTCGGCCCCCACGGCGAGGGCCGCCGCGCTTCGGTACGGGGTCTCTCGGCCACCGTCGTGGACGCGAGCTTCGAGGGGAAACCGGTCCGGCCACCGAAGTCCGGCAGCTTCCGCGTCGAGCCCGGCAAGACCCTGCGCCTGGACGTGGACCTGCCGGCCGGCGCCGTGTGCCCCGGCTACACCGTGACCGATGTCGCCCGCTGCACACCCGAGCAGACCAACGACTCCGCCGACTGTCCGGTGCTGACCCTCACCCTCACCGACCCGGCGATCCGCGCCCACCGCGCGGTGACGACCGGGACAGCCCCTGCGGGGCTGAGCGACCGGCTGGTCGTGGTGTCGGAGGAACCGGACGTCTCCCGGGCCTGAGCGAGAGCCTGGTGTGACGGAGGCGTCCGCACCCCACACCTTCGAGCCACGCACCAATGGCCCCGCATGCGGCACACTGGACGTTTGGCCGTTCCCAGCTGCACCCAGCTGCATCCACGGCCGATCCCAGCAGCAGGGCAGACGTCCCAGCAGCAGAACAGAAAGGGCCGAAGCGCGTGACCGGACCTCTCATCGTCCAGAGCGACAAGACGCTGCTCCTCGAAGTCGACCACGAGCTGGCAGACGCCTGCCGCCGTGTGATCGCCCCCTTCGCGGAGCTGGAGCGTGCGCCCGAGCACATCCACACCTACCGGGTGACCCCCCTCGGCCTGTGGAACGCCCGCGCCGCCGGGCACGACGCCGAGCAGGTCGTCGACGCGCTGGTGGAGTACTCCCGCTACCCCGTGCCGCACGCGCTCCTGGTCGACATCGCCGAGACGATGGCGCGGTACGGCCGCCTCACCCTCTCCAAGCACCCGGTGCACGGCCTCGTCCTGACCACCACCGACCGCCCGGTGCTGGAGGAGATCCTCCGGTCGAAGAAGGTCGCGCCCCTGGTCGGCGAGCGCATCGACCCGGACACCGTCGCCGTGCACCCCTCCGAGCGCGGGCAGATCAAGCAGACGCTGCTGAGGCTCGGCTGGCCCGCCGAGGACCTCGCGGGTTACGTCGACGGGGAGGCCCACCCCATCGAGCTGGCCGAGGACGGCTGGTCGCTGCGCCCGTACCAGAAGCAGGCCGTCGAGGGCTTCTGGCACGGCGGTTCCGGAGTCGTCGTCCTGCCCTGTGGTGCGGGAAAGACGCTGGTCGGGGCCGGTGCGATGGCCGAGGCGAAGGCGACCACGCTGATCCTGGTCACCAATACCGTCTCGGCCCGCCAGTGGAAGCACGAGCTGGTGAAGCGCACCTCGCTGACCGAGGAGGAGATCGGCGAGTACAGCGGTACGCGCAAGGAGATCCGGCCGGTCACCATCGCCACGTACCAGGTGCTGACGACCCGCCGTAAGGGGATCTACCCGCACCTGGAGCTGTTCGACTCCCGTGACTGGGGTCTGGTGATCTACGACGAGGTGCATCTGCTGCCCGCCCCCGTCTTCAAGTTCACCGCCGACCTCCAGGCGCGGCGGCGGCTCGGCCTCACGGCGACCCTCGTCCGGGAGGACGGGCGCGAGTCGGACGTCTTCTCGCTCATCGGGCCGAAGAGGTTCGACGCGCCGTGGAAGGAGATCGAGGCGCAGGGCTACATCGCGCCCGCCGACTGTGTCGAGGTCCGGGTCAATCTGACGGACGCGGAGCGGCTGGCGTACGCGACGGCGGAGGCCGAGGAGAAGTACCGGTTCTGCGCCACGACGGCGACGAAGCGGAAGGTCACGGAGGCACTGGTCGCCAAGCACAAGGGCGAGCAGACGCTGGTGATCGGGCAGTACATCGACCAGCTCGACGAGCTCGGTGAGCATCTGAACGCCCCGGTGATCAAGGGCGAGACGAGCAACGCCCAGCGCGAGATCCTCTTCGATGCGTTCCGGCAGGGCGAGATCAGTGTCCTGGTCGTGTCGAAGGTCGCCAACTTCTCGATCGACCTGCCGGAGGCCACCGTCGCCATCCAGGTGTCGGGAACGTTCGGCTCGCGCCAGGAGGAGGCACAGCGGCTCGGCCGTGTGCTGCGGCCGAAGGCCGACGGGCACGAGGCCCGGTTCTACTCGGTGGTGGCGCGCGACACGATCGACCAGGACTTCGCGGCGCACCGCCAGCGGTTCCTGGCCGAGCAGGGGTACGCGTACCGGATCGTGGACGCGGACGAGCTGCTCGCGGGCAGTTGAGGAGCCCGCGCCACAGGGGTCAGTTGCCGCCGGTCACCATGAGCAGCAGCAGCGCGCCCAGGATCGTGGCGTAGGGCAGCAGGGCGACGGTGACAGTGAGGGCCGGGGTGGCGTAGGCGTGGGGGCGGCGGCTGCGGCTGTTGTCCACCGCCACTTCATCGTGGGGCGGGGGTGCGGCGCCTCCGGTCCGGTACTCACACCGGACGCGTTCTTCGTACTCAGCGGTGGCGGCGGACGCCCGCCTCTTCCACGTACTCGCCGAGGACGGCCACGCGGAACGCGGTGCGGGTGAAGACGGTGACGGCGCGGAGTGCGTCGGCGACGCGGTGACTGGAGTGCTGACCGGTGACCGCGGTCGCGCCGTGCGCGGGGCCGGTTCTGCGTGGGTTCAGATATACGGTGCTCATGTATTCCATGGTGCGCCGTCCGGCCCGGCAAGGCGTCGGTCTGCGGGCGGAAACGTACGGGGGCGGGCGTCCCCCTCGGGTCGCACGGCGTCCCCTACGGGGTGGAGTGCGTTCCCCCTGGGGTGGAGTGCGTCCCCTGCGCGTTCAATTCGTTCGACCGGGCGGGCCGCCCTGGATACAATCGCCGGTCTGCCCGCCTCCCGCACCGTGGTACCGGCCTCCGTCGGCAGCCGGGGGAGCGCCGCCGGCCGGACGGAAACCGGCCGACACCTACGCATACGTCCCTGAGCGGATCACGTCGCCTCCCGTCGTACAGGAGAGCGCGGTCCGCCGTCCTGCGTTGAAAAGTCGGAGGCAACACCGTGCCCGCGCACGAAGCAGAATGCGACACCCCCACCGAGCCTCTGAACCTCCTGGATACCCACGACCCCCAGGACCCCCTGGATACCCTGGACCCCCTGGCGCGCGAACGCGCCCATCTCGCCGCGTCCCGCGCCGCGCTGCGCGCGATGCGCGAGGACGTGCAGTCCCTCGATATCCGCGATGTCACCGCGAACTGGGTCAACTCCGTCGTCCTCCAGGCCCAGATGGACGACCGCATCAAGGCACTCGCTGATCTCTCCCACACCCCGCTGTTCTTCGGCCGCCTCGACTATCTGCACCGGGTCGGTGCGGAGCAGGCGGAGGGCGCCGAGGGCGAGCAGTTCTACATCGGGCGGCGCCACGTCCATGACGCCGACGGCGACCCGATGGTCATCGACTGGCGCGCGCCCGTCTCGCAGCCGTTCTACCGGGCCTCCAGGAAGGACCCGCAGGACGTCGGCCAGCGGCGCCGCTTCGGCTACACGGGCGGTGAGCTGACCGCGTACGAGGACGAGCACCTCACCGACCCGACCGAGGCGGCGCAGACCAGCAAGCTCCTCCAGGCGGAGATCGAGCGGCCCCGCGTGGGTCCGATGCGCGACATCGTGGCCACGATCCAGCCCGAGCAGGACGAGATCGTACGAAGCGGGCTCGGCGGAACGGTGTGCGTGCAGGGGGGACCCGGCACCGGCAAGACCGCCGTGGGCCTGCACCGTGTCGCGTATCTCCTGTACGCGCACCGCGACCGGCTGGCCCGGACCGGGACCCTGGTGATCGGGCCGAACCGGTCCTTCCTCCACTACATCGAGCAGGTGCTGCCCGCGCTGGGTGAGATGGAGGTGAAGCAGGCCACCGTCGACGATCTGGTGACGGCGCACGTCGAGGTCCGGGGCACGGACGAGGCGGCCGCCGCCGTGGTCAAGGGCGACGCCCGGATGGCGGAGATCCTGCGGCGCGCGATCCGTTCGCACGTGTCGCTGCCGACGGAGCCGGTCATGGTGGTGCGCGGTTCGCGCCGCTGGCGGGTGCCCGTGTACGAACTCGAGGAGATCGTCAAGGAGTTGCTGGCCCGCGACATCCGGTACGGCGCCGCCCACGAGGCACTCCCCCAGCGCATCGCGCACTGCGTCCTGACCCGGATGGAGGAGGCGGGCGAGGCCCCCGACGACCGGGTGCAGAACGCGGTGGCCCGCACCCCCGCGGTGAAGGCGGCCGTGAAGGCGGCCTGGCCGGCGGTCGACCCCGCGAAACTGGTGCTGCGGCTGCTGTCCGACCCGGAGTTCCTGGCCGCGCACGCGGACGGCCTCCTCACCGAGGACGAGCAGAAGACGATTCTCTGGTCGAAGCCGCCGCGCAGCGTGAAGTCGGCGAAGTGGTCGCTCGCGGACGCTGTGCTGATCGACGAGGCGGGCGACCTGGTGGCCCGTACGCACTCGCTCGGTCATGTCGTCATCGACGAGGCGCAGGACCTGTCGCCGATGCAGTACCGCGCGGTGGGACGCCGCTGCTCGACCGGTTCGGCGACGGTGCTCGGCGACCTCGCGCAGGGGACGACGCCGTGGTCGACGGAGAGCTGGGAGCAGGCGCTCTTCCACCTGGGCAAGCCGGACGCGCTGGTCGAGGAGCTGACGGCGGGCTTCCGTGTACCCCGCGAGGTGATCGCGTACGCCTCACGGCTGCTGCCCTCGATCTCACCGGGCCTGGCCCCGGTGGAGTCGGTGCGTGAGTCGCCTGGCTCGATGGCCGTACGGGAGGTGGCGGACCCGGCCGGGCTGGACGCGGCGGTGCTCGCGGCCTGCGAGGAGTCGCTGACCCACGAGGGCTCGATCGGCCTGATCGCCGCCGACGCCCGCATCCCGGCCCTCGCCGCGGCCCTGGAGGCGGCGGGCCACGCGTACCTCTCCCCCGGCGAGGAGACGACCGCCGCATCCCGCCTGACCCTGGTCCCGGCCTCGCTGGCGAAGGGCCTGGAGTACGACTACGTGGTCCTGGACGACCCGGCGGCCGTGGTCGACGGCGAACCGGACGAACGCACAGGTCTGCGGCGCCTGTACGTGGCACTGACCCGAGCGGTCTCGGGCCTGATCGTGCTTCACACGGCGCCGCTGCCGGAGGCGTTGGCGTAGCCGTGCCCGAGGGGGTGCCGGAGCGGAATCCGGCACCCCCCACTCGTCATGGGCGGTGCGCACCACGCCTGTTCGCAAGATCACGGTGAGGCAAAATCCTCGCTCGCCGATGGCGCCATATACCGACAACTTCTCCATCGCCGGCTTGTTGGATTCCCAACTCCCGTTAATCATCTATGTGGTTCGCGGCCGGGGGGCTGCCCTGATCCGCAATGTCACTGGACGAAATGTCACTGGACAACAGGGAAGGCGATTCACTCATGCGCACTCTTCGCAAGGCAGGCATCTTTGCCGCTGCCGCCACAGCCTGTGCCACATCACTCGTGGCCGCACCGCATGCCTTCGCAGGCGATGAGCCGACCGCACCGCAGGTGTCCGCCGTGAAGCTGTCCCCGAACGCCGACGCCGAGACGCGCGCCATCGCCAGGAGCCAGAGCGAGGCCGTGGCGGCCGCGGCCAACATCTGCGGCTCCACGTACGAGCTCGATGACGCCAAGCCGCTGCCCAACTCGACGACGCGCCACGGGACTCTGTTCTTCTACAGCAACGCCGGCGCGACGAGTGCCTGCGCCATCCTGGACAACAACACGCCCGGCAGCGCCAACTACATGGACCTGCGGATCTGGGCGGGCAACAACACGGCGGGCGCCGATGTCGACAAGGGCTCCTTCTCCCAGTACGCGGGCCCGGTCTACAGCAGCACCGCAGCCTCCGGAGGCCGGTGCGTCGGCCTGTCCGCGCTGATGAAGAACGAGGCAGGGACATCGAATCTGATCAACTGGAAGGGCGGCTACATCTTCAGCGCCTCCGCCGGTTCGGAGTGCGTCGCCTGAACGCCCTGACCGGGCACTGAGCGACGAAGCCCCTGGTGGGCGGTTCTCGGCGGAGAACCGTCTTCACCAGGGGCTTCGGCCCGTCTCACGGCCCGTCCGGGGAAAGCGCGGGGAGGGCCGCGACCGTCACCGTCCCCTCCGGCAGATACTCGATCAGCACGTCGCCACCGAGCGGGTGGAGCCAGAAGTGGGGCTGGGCGTCCTCGATCTCCCGCGCATAACGCACCAGCAGCCAGGCGGGGACGACCACAGTCGGTACAGCAAGATTCCCCCAGAACACGACGACGAGAACGTCCTGTGCCACCCAGGGGGCGCACAGTTGCGCGGCCAGCGCGGCCCAGGCGTCGGCGCCGGGGCACCAGTGCCGCTCCACGCCGGGAACGCCGCTCCAGTCGATCTCACAACTGCTCCGCGCCGGGAACCTGTTCAGGCTCCCGGCCGCGAGCCGCCGGTTGTCCGCGTGGTCGAGCAGCAGGACGTGCTGCGCCGCCTCGCCCCGGCGATCGGTCATGAAGGGCGGAAGGTACTCCGGGTGGCTTCCGTAGCCATGGGCGTCCGTCACGGGCTCCTCCTGCCCGGCCCTCACCCGTCCAGGGCCGCTCGCCACTCCCGTACCGCCGCCGCGTCCACCGGTGACGACCAGCCGCCGGGGCGGGCCGCGCCGCCGATGTGGACGGCTTCGATGCCGCCGGCGAGGAGTTGGGGGAGGTGGTCCAGGCGGAGGCCGCCGCCGACCAGGATCTGCGGTTCGTAGCCGGGTGTGCCCGCGCGGGACGCTTCGGCCAGGAGGGTCGGGATACCGGCGTCGACGCCCGTTGCCGCGCCTGCCGTGAGGTAGGCGTCCAGGCCGGGCAGGTCTGCGAGGGCCTTGCGCAGGGCGTCGCGGTCGGCGGCGCGGTCGATCGCCCGGTGGAACGTCCACCGGCAGCCGTTCAGTTCGGCGACGAGCCGTTCCACGGCCACCAGGTCGGGGTGGCCCTCCTCGTCGAGGAAGCCGAGCACGAATTCCTCCGCACCCTCGGCCCGCATCTCGCGGGCCTTCTCCACCAGTACGTCGATGTCGCCGGCGGCGAATCCGTCCGCGACCCTGAGCATGACGCGCAGGGGAATGTCCACGGCGGACCGGATCTCCGCGAAGGTCTCACGGGTCGGCGTCAGGCCGTCCGCGGCCATGTCGGCGACCAGTTCCAGACGGTCCGCACCACCCGCCTGGGCAGCGACCGCGTCCTTCGCGTCGAGAGCGATCACCTCCAGGACTGCACGGTTGCTCATGGGTCCCCATTCCTCCAGATAACAGCTACAGGTCTAGTCCAATAATCAGCCTACGGGTCGCACGACGGGAAGGGTGCGGCTCCCCATGTAAACGTGCGGGACGGGAGATGCGCGAGACCACACGGCCACCGAGTGGATCACCCCTTGCGTTTCATAGGGGTGGGGGGTATATATAGGAAGAGGAGATACCCCAGGGGGGTATCAGATCGGGTATCCGAGACAGGTACCAGACGCCAGGGAGGGACCCCGTGTCATCCGCGCACACCGCCACACCCGACACCACCGGAGTCGGCACCGCAGTCGGCACCGCCGCCGAAGTCGAGCTCGCCATCGGCGGCATGACCTGCGCCTCGTGCGCGGCCCGGATCGAGAAGAAGCTGAACCGGATGGACGGGGTCGAGGCCACCGTCAA
>NZ_JBHUUV010000055.1:0-37047 GCF_042670885.1 Streptomyces sp. NPDC057136 | reverse complement strand
AGCCCGCCCGGCGGTTTTGTGCTGTCCGGCTTCCACCGATGGCCTGTTTAACGTGCGACCAGAAGGCAAATGGGGTGATATGGGGCATTGAGTTACTCAATGGATCTCTAGGAGGCACTTCATGCGCGGAGCCACACAAGCCAAGTGGGCCGCATGTGCGGTGGCCGTCGCCCTGGCAGCGACGGCCTGTGGCGGCGGGGACGACAGCGGTGGCGGTGGTGGTGCCGACGGGATCGTGAGCTCCTCCTGGGGCGACCCGCAGAACCCGCTGGAGCCCGCGAACACCAACGAGGTGCAGGGCGGCAAGGTTCTCGACATGATCTTCCGGGGCCTCAAGAAGTACGACCCGAAGACGGGCGAGGCGCAGAACATGCTCGCCGAGAAGATCGAGACGACCGACTCCCAGAACTTCACGGTCACCGTGAAGGACGGCTGGACCTTCAGTAACGGCGAGAAGATCACCGCCGCCTCGTTCGTGGACGCATGGAACTACGGCGCCGCGCTGAAGAACAACCAGAAGAACGCCTTCTTCTTCACCCAGATCGACGGCTACGACAAGGCCCACCCCGAGTCCGGTTCCGCCTCCACGGACAAGCTCTCCGGCCTCAAGGTCGTCGACGACCAGACGTTCACCGTCAAGCTCTCCCAGAAGTTCTCGCTCTGGCCGGACACCCTCGGCTACCCGGCCTTCGCTCCGCTGCCCAAGACGTTCTTCACGGACCACGACGCCTGGCTCTCCAAGCCGGTCGGCAACGGCCCGTACACGATCGACGAGTACACCAAGGGCTCGGCGATGAACCTGCGCAAGTGGGACGACTACCCGGGCGACGACAAGGCGCAGAACGGTGGCATCGACCTCAAGGTCTACACCGACAACAACACCGCCTACACCGACCTGACGGCCGGAAACCTCGACCTCGTCGACGACGTGCCCGCCTCGCAGCTGAAGAACGTCAAGGCCGACCTCGGCGGCCGCTACATCAACACCCCTGCCGGCATCATCCAGACCCTCGCCTTCCCGTTCTACGAGGCGGAGTGGGACACCCCGGAGGCCGCCAAGGTGCGCCAGGGTCTGTCGATGGCGATCAACCGCGAGCAGATCACCGACCAGATCTTCCAGAAGACCCGCACCCCCGCCTCCGACTGGACCTCCCCGGTCCTCGGTGAAGAGGGCGGCTTCAAGAAGGGTCTGTGCGGCTCGCCGTGCGAGTACGACAAGGCCGCGGCCAAGAAGTTGATCGACGACAACGGCGGCATCCCCGGCGGCCAGCTCAAGATCTCGTACAACGCGGACACCGGCTCGCACAAGGAGTGGGTCGACGCCGTCTGCAACAGCATCAACAACGTCATGGGCAACAACAAGGCGTGCGTCGGAAGCCCCGTCGGCACCTTCGCCGACTTCCGCAGCCAGGTCTCCCAGCAGAAACTGACGAGCGCCTGGCGAGCCGGCTGGCAGATGGACTACCCGCTGATCCAGAACTTCCTCCAGCCCGTCTACTACACCAACGCCTCGTCCAACGACGGCAAGTGGAGCGACCAGCAGTTCGACGACCTCGTCGACAAGGCCAACGCCGAGACCGACAAGGCCGACGCCGTCTCCACCTTCCAGGACGCGGAGAAGGTGATGGTCGAGCAGATGCCGGTCATCCCGCTCTGGTACCAGAACGGCAGCGCCGGCTACTCGGACCGCATCGAGAACGTCTCGCTCAACCCGTTCAGCGTCCCCGTGTACGACCAGATCAAGGTCAAGTGAGCTGACGAGGCCGGGTCGGCCGGTGCGCACCCCGCACCGGCCGCCCGGCTTCGCAGTCCCGGCTGTTCGCCTGTTCGCCCCGACCCCCGGAGCCCCTCATGGGACGTTATGTGATCCGGCGGCTGCTGCAGATGATCCCCGTCTTCTTCGGCACCACGCTGTTGATCTTCCTCATGGTGAACGTGATGGGCGACCCCATCGCCGGCCTCTGCGGCGACCGCCAGTGCGACCCGGCGACCGCCGCCCAACTGCGCGCGGAGTTCGGCCTCGACAAGCCGGTCTGGCAGCAATACCTCACGTACATGGGCAACGTCTTCACGGGCGACTTCGGCACCGCGTTCAACGGGCAGGAGGTCACCGAACTGATGGCGACCGCCTTCCCGATCACGATCCGGCTCACCATCATCGCGATCTTCTTCGAGGTCGTCATCGGTATCACCCTCGGTGTTGTGACCGGCTTGCGCCGCGGCCGCCCCGTCGACACCTCCGTGCTCATCCTGACCCTGGTCGTCATCTCCGTACCGACCTTCGTCACCGGCCTGTTGCTCCAGCTCCTGCTGGGAGTCGAGTGGGGGATCATCAAGCCGTCCGTCTCCTCGGAGGCCCCCTGGAACGAACTGATCATCCCCGGGCTCGTCCTGGCCTCCGTCTCCCTGGCCTACGTCACCCGGCTCACCCGGACCTCGATCGCCGAGAACGCCCGCGCCGACTACGTACGCACCGCCGTAGCCAAGGGGCTGCCCCGGCGCCGCGTCGTCGTCCGGCACCTGCTGCGCAACTCGCTGATCCCCGTCGTCACCTTCATCGGTACGGACGTGGGCGCCCTGATGGGCGGGGCGATCGTCACCGAGCGGATCTTCAACATCCACGGCGTCGGATACCAGCTCTACCAGGGCATCCTGCGCCAGAACTCCCAGACGGTCGTCGGATTCGTCACCGTCCTGGTTCTCGTCTTCCTGGCGGCCAACTTGATCGTCGACCTCCTGTACGCCGTACTCGACCCGAGGATCCGCTATGCCTGAGCCGCTGTCACAGGACGGAGCGATCTCCCCGGCGGGAGCCGGTGGGGCCATGGACCTCGCCCTGGAGGAGGGGGAGACCTTGGAGAAGACCCCGGGCGGTCCTGAAGGAACGGGCCCGGCCGGCAAGCCGCACAGCCTCTGGTCCGACGCCTGGCGCGATCTGCGCCGCAACCCCGTCTTCATCATCTCCGGGCTGGTCATCATCTTCCTGGTGATCATCTCGATCTGGCCTCAGCTGATCGCGAGCGGCGACCCGCTCCAGGCCAACCTCGACGACGCCCAGAAGGGTGCCGAGCCCGGACACCCCATGGGCTTCGACCCGCAGGGGCGTGACGTCTACACGCGTGTCGTCTACGGCACCCGGACCTCCGTGAGCGTCGGCGTCTGCGCCACCCTCGGTGTGGCGCTGCTGGGCAGTGTCCTCGGCGGCCTCGCCGGGTTCTTCGGCGGCTTGGGGGACTCGTTCCTGTCCCGGATCACCGATGTCTTCTTCGGTATCCCGGTGGTCCTCGGCGGCCTGGTCTTCCTCTCCGTGGTCACCAGCGACACCGTCTGGCCCGTGGTCGGCTTCATCGTGCTCCTGGGCTGGCCGCAGATCGCCCGTATCGCCCGCGGCTCGGTGATCACCGCCAAACAGAACGACTACGTCCAGGCGGCCCGCGCGCTCGGCGCGTCCAACTCCCGGATGATGCTGCGCCACATCGCCCCCAACGCCGTCGCCCCGGTCATCGTCGTCGCGACGATCGCCCTGGGCACGTACATCTCGCTGGAGGCGACGCTCTCGTACCTCGGGGTCGGCCTCAAGCCGCCCGCCGTCTCCTGGGGCATCGAAATCTCCGAAGCCTCCCCGTACATCCGCAATGCCCCGCACATGCTGCTCTGGCCCGCCGGAGCACTGGCGATCACCGTGCTCGCGTTCATCATGCTCGGCGACGCGGTGCGCGACGCCCTCGACCCCAAGCTGCGCTGAGGAGTCCGCTGCCATGTTGCTCGAAGTGCGCGATCTGCACGTGGAGTTCCACACCCGCGAAGGGGTGGCCAAAGCCGTCAACGGGGTCAACTACTCGGTGGCCGAGGGCGAGACGCTCGCCGTCCTCGGTGAGTCCGGCTCCGGCAAGTCGGTCACCGCGCAGGCCGTCATGGGCATCCTGGACATGCCGCCCGGGAAGATCAGCGGAGGGGAGATCCTCTTCAAGGACCGCGATCTGCTGAAGCTCAAGAAGGAGGAGCGGCGCAAGATCCGCGGCCAGGAGATGGCCATGATCTTCCAGGACGCGCTGTCCTCGCTGAACCCGGTACTGACCGTGGGGGCGCAGCTCGGCGAGATGTTCGTCGTGCACCGCGGCATGTCCCGCAAGGACGCCAGGACGAAGTCGGTCGAGCTGATGGACCGGGTCCGCATCCCGGCGGCCAAGGAGCGGGTGGGCAACTATCCGCACCAGTTCTCCGGCGGTATGCGCCAGCGCATCATGATCGCCATGGCGCTGGCGCTGGAGCCCTCCCTGATCATCGCGGACGAGCCGACCACGGCCCTGGACGTGACGGTGCAGGCACAGGTCATGGACCTGCTCGCTGAGCTCCAGCGCGAGCTGAACATGGGTCTGATCCTGATCACGCACGACCTGGGTGTCGTCGCGGACGTCGCCGACAAGATCGCCGTGATGTACGCGGGCCGGATCGTCGAGACCTCGCCCGTCCACGACATCTACAAGGCCCCGGCCCACCCGTACACCAAGGGCCTGCTGCGGTCGATCCCGCGCCTGGACCAGAAGGGCGGGGAGCTGTACGCGATCAAGGGCCTGCCGCCCAACCTGCTGCACATCCCGCCCGGCTGTGCCTTCAACCCCCGCTGCCCGATGGCCCAGGACGTGTGCCGCACGGACGTGCCGCCGCTGTACAGGGTGTCCGAGGACCGCCAGAGCGCCTGCCACTTCTGGAAGGAGACGCTCGATGAACGCTGATCACTCCGGCGGACGGAAGGAAGCCCGCGAGGAGGGCGAGGAGGCCGCCACCCTGCTGTCCAAGGAGCGGGAGGGGTCGCCGTTCGCGAACGGCGACCCGATCCTGGAGGTCCGCGACCTCGTCAAGCACTACCCACTGACCCAGGGCATCCTGATCAAGAAGCAGATCGGCGCCGTCAAGGCGGTCGACGGTGTCTCCTTCGATCTGGCGGCGGGCGAGACGCTCGGCATCGTGGGGGAGTCCGGCTGCGGCAAGTCGACCGTCGCGAGGATGCTGGTGCATCTGGAGCGGCCGACGGCGGGCGCGATCCGGTACAAGGGCGAGGACATCACCAAGCTGTCGGGGCGTGCGCTGAAGGCGGTGCGCCGCAACATCCAGATGGTGTTCCAGGATCCGTACACCTCGCTGAACCCGCGTATGACGGTCGGCGACATCATCGGCGAGCCGTACGAGATCCATCCCGAGGTGGCACCCAAGGGCAGCCGGCGCCAGAAGGTGCAGGACCTCCTGGACGTCGTGGGTCTCAACCCGGAGTACATCAACCGCTATCCGCACCAGTTCTCCGGCGGTCAGCGCCAGCGCATCGGCATCGCCCGCGGCCTCGCGCTCAACCCGGAGATCATCGTCGCCGACGAGCCGGTCTCCGCGCTCGACGTATCGGTCCAGGCCCAGGTCGTGAACCTGCTGGACAGTCTCCAGAGCGAGTTCAACCTGAGCTTCGTGTTCATCGCGCACGACCTGTCGATCGTCCGGCACATCTCCGACCGGGTCGGTGTGATGTACCTCGGCCGGATCGTGGAGATCGGCACCGACGAGCAGATCTACGAGCACCCCACGCATCCGTACACCCAGGCGCTGCTGTCCGCCGTGCCGGTGCCGGACCCGATGGCGCGCGAGTACCGCGAGCGGATCATCCTGCACGGCGATGTGCCCTCACCGGCCAACCCGCCGTCGGGCTGCCGCTTCCGTACCCGCTGCTGGAAGGCGCAGGAGCGGTGCGAGCTGGAAGTGCCGCTGCTGGCCGTCCCGGCGACCTTCCGGCTGGCGGAGAGCCCGGCGAGCCACGACTCCGCGTGCCACTTCGCGGAGGAGAGGCACGTGGTGCCTTCGGAGGGGCAGCGGGACACGCCGCAGGGGCAGGGGCCGGGGCCGGAGGTGGAGGCGCCGGGCACGGCGGTCAGGAAGCGGCCCTCGCGGGACCCGGATGCACCGGGCGACATCCAGTCATAAAAGCCCATGAACTTCGTTTACACAGGGGCAACTTGGCTGTCGCCGCACCGATATACGAACGCTCCATGATGAACAGCGTACGGCCGTGCGGGTGCCGTGAACCGGCTGGGGTGACGTCACGTCGCCCCAGCCGGTTACCCGTTCCCCCGGCCCTCTTGTTCGATGCCGGACCGCGGTGGAGTATCGCTGGGGTGACACTCACACGGGGCGCGAGAATCACCGGGACCGTCCTCTGTTCCGTGCTCGCGCTGATGGTCGTGGGCTGGGTCGTGCGGGACGTCAGGGCCGTCAGTGAACCACTCGATCTGCTGCGGTACTGGGCGGGTTACGCCGACGCGCGCCCGGACGCGCTGCCCGCCACCTCGCAGAGCGATCTCGTCCTGTGCACTGTGTACGTCTTCGCCGCGGTCGCGGCCCTGCGTTCGTCGGTGGCCGCGTCGGCGCTCGTCGCCACCGGTCTCGTCACCCTCCTGCTCCGGCTGCCCGGGGTCTGGGGCGTCGGTGCGTCCTGGATGGACGGGCGGTACGCGGACGAGCTCCGCACCAGGGCGCTGATCGGTACGTTCGTGGCGCTGGCTGCCGCGCTCGCTCTCGTCGTCACCGGAGCGGCCGGCCGCGGGCAGCCGGTGGATTTCTACGAGCCGAGGCCCACCAGGCCGGGCCCGGGTGCCTCCGCCGTCGCCTTCCTGATGCTGGGCGCGGCCGGTGCGGTGATGATCGCCTGGGAGATCCGTCAGCTGCTCACGTATCCCTCCAGCGTCTACCCGGACTGGTTCATCGGCGGGCCGGGCATCCGCATGGAGCTGACCGACGCCCCGCCCGGCTGGACCAATGCGACGGTCGCCCTGCTCTGCCTGGTCGTGGCGGTCAGTGCGCTGGCCCACGCGGTGCACTCCCGGACCCTCGGCGTGATCGTGGCCGGATTCGTACTGACAGCCGGCTCGCTCGGCATCGCCCGTGCGCTGCACCACCATCTCCTGGAGAACTTCGGTGAGCTGGGGACCGAGCTCCAGCTCACCATGCTCTCCTGGTGCTTCCTGGCCGTCGCCGGGGCCGCCTCGCTGATCGCCCTGGCCCGCAGGGGCTTCGAGGACGTCCCCGCCGGCCCGCAGCAGGGTTACGGCTATCCGCAGGGCGGGGCACCCGGCTACGGCTACCCGCAGGGCGGGGCTCCTGGGCAGGGACCCGGTTACGGCTATCCCCAGGGCGGCGGTTTCGGGCCGCCGCCGCCCTCGTCCCCGCCGCCCGGCTGGTGAGAACCCCTACGCGCCGGTCAGCCCCAGCGACCGCTTGAGGAAGTCGACCTGGAGCAGCAGCAGATTCTCGGCGACCTGCTCCTGCGGGGTCATGTGCGTCACCCCGCTCAGCGGCAGCACCTCGTGGGGCCGCCCCGCCGACAGCAGCGCCGACGACAGCCGCAGGGTGTGCGCGACCACCACGTTGTCGTCGGCGAGGCCGTGGACGATCATCAATGGCCGTACCTGCTCCGCGGGTTCGGACAGCCCCTCGTCGGTCGTCAGGGCGTTGTGGGCGTACACCCCGGGCTGCTCGGCGGGGTCGCCGAGATAGCGCTCGGTGTAGTGGGTGTCGTACAGCCGCCAGTCGGTCACCGGGGCGCCGGCGATGGCCGCGTGGAAGACGTCGGGGCGCCGCAGCACCGCGAGCGCCGAGAGATAGCCACCGTACGACCAGCCGCGCATCGCGACCTTGGAGAGGTCCAGCGGGAAGCGCTCGGCGAGCGCGTGCAGGGCCTCGATCTGGTCGTCGAGGGTGAGCGGGAAGTTGTCCCTGATCGCCTTCTCCCAGCCGGGCGACCGGCCAGGTGCGCCCCGGCCGTCCGCGACGACCACGGCGAAGCCCTGGTCCGCGAACCACTGGGAGGTGAGGTGGGCGTTGTGCGCGGCGACCACCCGGCGGCCGTGCGGCCCGCCGTACGGGTCCATCAGAACCGGAAGCGGACCGTCCGACTCCTTGTATCCCGTGGGGAGGAGCACGGCGCACGGAATCCGCCGTGCGCCCCCCTCGGTGAGCTGCACCTTCGCCGAGAGAACCGGTTCCTCCGCATACGTCGCCACCGTGCCGGTCCGCTTGCCGTCCCGCAGCACCTGCGCGGACCAGCCGGGCCGTTCCGGGGACGCCGAGACGAGCACGGTCACCCCGCCCGAACGGACCGCGGTGTGTACACCCGCCCCCTCGGAAAGTCGTTCGATACCGAGCTCGTTGACGCGGTACACATGGCTCTGCCCGGTCTCCGGGTCGGCGGCCTCCTCGCCCGCCGTCGCCGCGACCAGGACGTCCGACTCCCCGATGTCCAGCACCGCCTGAATGTGCAACTGCGCCCCGGTCAACGGCCGGTCGCCGACCGCGAGCACCCGCGCCCCGCCCTCGTCGGCGATCCGCACGAGCCGGCCGTCCGGCGCCCACGCGGGCACCCCGGGGAACAGATCCAGCCACACCTCGTCCTCGTCGACATGCACCGTGCGCGTCGCGCCGCTCTCCGCGTCGACGGCCAGGTGCAGCTGACTGCGCTGGTCACGAGCCTGCACAAGAAGCAGCGGAGCGCCCGCGGACGACCAGTGCACCTCGGCCAGATACGGATAGCGGACCCGGTCCCACACCACCTCCGTGCGGGCCCCGTCCAGATCCATGACGAAGAGCCGCACCTCCGCGTTGGCCGACCCCGCCGCCGGGTACGCCGTCTCGGCGGGCTTGCGGCCGGGGTGCGCGGGATCGGCGATCCACCAGCGCTGTACGGCACTGTCGTCGACCCGGGCGACCAGCAGTCGGTCCGAATCCGGCGACCACCAGAAGCCCCGGGAGCGCTGCATCTCCTCGGCAGCGACGAACTCCGCCAGGCCGTACGAGACGTGCGCGTCCTCCGGCTCGGCGACCGCCCGGTCCCCGTCGCCCTCCGCCCCCACGACCCGCAGCACGCCGCGTGTGACGTAGGCGATGTGACGGCCGTCGGGGGAGGGCCGGGGGTCGATCACCGGACCGGGCACCGGCAGCGCCCGCGCCGTCCCGGCCCGCAGCTCGGCCACGTACACCTTCCCGGAGAGCGCGAACGCCGCCAACTCCGCCGCCCCGTCCACCGCGTAGCCGACGATGCCCGCCGAGCCCTCCCGGCTCCGCTCGCGGCGGGCCCGCTCCTGCGGCGACAGCTTCTCCGCCGAACCGCCCAGCAGCGCCTCGGGATCGGCCGCGACCCGCTCCTCACCGGTCGAGGGGTCGAGCACCCAGAGCCGGTTCGTCCGGTCGGTGCCGGAGGCCGAGCGCAGGAAGATCACCCGCGTCCCGTCCGGTGAGACGGTGAATGCGCGGGGGGCGCCCAGAGTGAATCGCTGAGTCCGTGCGTGCTGACGGGGGAAGGACAGCTTCTGCGAGGTCATGGCCTCGAACTTAGAGGTTCCGGGCGCTCGCAGTGCTGGTCCGTGCGCCCCTCGTGCTGCTGTGCCCCGAACAATGCGTTGCCACGGATAGTTATGATCCGTAGCGCTCGGTGGGTAAGAACCTGCTGGCTCCATGTGTGCTGCCCGTCCCGACCGTACTGATGGAGGTGAACCGCCGTGGCACTCTCGATTTCGGCGGTGGTGCTGCTGGCGATCGTCGTCTTCCTGCTGGTCCGGAAATCCGGACTGAAGGGCGGACATGCGGTGGTCTGCATGTTGCTCGGGTTCTATCTCGCCAGCTCGTCGATCGCCCCCACCATCTCGGAGGTGACCTCGAACGTGGCAGGCATGATCGGGAGCATCGAGTTCTGACCCGTGGGGCAGTCCGTACGCAAAGTCGGCGGCTCGTAGGGTGGTCCCCATGAAGGACCTTCCCGCCCGCCGTCTGCTCCTGGTGCACGCGCACCCCGACGACGAGTCGATCAACAACGGCGCCACCATGGCCAGGTACGCGGCCGAGGGCGCCCACGTCACCCTGGTGACGTGCACACTCGGCGAGGAGGGCGAGGTCATCCCGCCGGAGCTCGCTCACCTCGCCGCCGACCGGGACGACACCCTGGGCGCCTACCGCATCGGTGAACTGGCCGCCGCGATGCGCGAGCTCGGGGTCACCGACCATCGCTTTCTGGGCGGCCCCGGCCGGTACCGCGACTCCGGGATGATGGGCACCGGACAGAACCACCGCCCGGGCGCCTTCTGGGACACCCCGGTGGACGAGGCCGCCGGACATCTCGTCGAGGTCATCCGCTCGGTGCGCCCCCAGGTCCTCGTCACGTACGACCCCGACGGCGGCTACGGGCACCCCGACCACATCCAGGCCCACCGCGTCGCGATGCGCGCCGCGGACCTGGCCGCCGACCCCGCGTACCGCCCGGCCTCCGGCGCCCCGCACGCGATCGCGAAGATCTACTGGAACCGCGTACCGCGCGCCGTCGTGGAAGACGGCTTCGCCCGGCTGCGGGCCGAAGCCCCCGGCGCCTTCCCGGGAATCGCGGCCGTCGACGACGTGCCCGGCGTGGTCGACGAGACGCTGATCAGCACCGAGATCGACGGCTCGCCCTTCGCCGGCGCGAAGACGGCCGCGATGCGGGCCCACGCCACCCAGGTTGCCGTGGACGGCCCCTTCTTCGCTCTTTCGAACGACCTCGGGCAGCCCGTCTTCACCACCGAGTACTACCAGTTGGTCCGCGGCACCGCGGCACGCGGTGACGACGGACGCGAGCGCGACCTCTTCGCCGGCGTGCCGGAAGCGACAGGCACCCCGGGAGCACAGGCATGAACAGCAGGCACCCACGGGCCTCCTCGCAGTCCCCGCGTACCAACGCACCGCCCAGGAGCCCCGCGCCCACCGGTCTCGCGGCGCCGATGAACCCCGCCCGGATCGCCGGCTACGTCGGCCTCGCGGTCCTCGGCGCCCTCGTCGCACTCGCGGGCACCCTCGTCCAAGCCGCCTGGTTCCCCGGCGGTTTGCTGATCGCGCTCGCCGCCTGCGCCGGGCTCTTCTACGGCGGCCGGGTGCTGGTGGGAACGCAGCTCGGCGCGCTGGCCCCGGCCGTGGGCTGGCTCATCGCGGTGGTCCTCCTGCTCAGCGGCCGCCCCGAGGGCGACTACGTCTTCGGCGACGAACTCGGCCTGGCTCTTTTCCTGCTCGGCGGGATGGCTGTCGCTGTGATGTGCGCCACCACGTCGCGACTGCCTCAATCAGCCACCAACACGGGCCGACCTGGCCCCTGATGTGCCACGTCCGATCCCGGAATGCCCCCCGCAGGTGTGATGCCTAGGTGGAGGTTTCCCCCGGTGGCGGAGTGTCCGGTGGCGTCGGCCAGTATGGTGGTGCGCGCGCCGAGCCGTCCCCTGGCCTGCGGCATGGGGGAAGTACGGGCGGCGGAGCCAATCGGGAGAACCTGCTTTGAGTCGTGAAACTGACAGTTCGTCCTCCGGGCCCCAGGGGCGCGGTGGAGCCGCGTATCCGTCGGGCACGCCGCCGTACGGATCCCGCCAGTATCCGTCGCTGCACCCGTCGCAGGACGGTCCGGAGGCGACTCCGGAACCTGCCGACCCGCCGCGGCCCGAGGAACCCAGAACCGAGACGACGCTGACGACGCGCATCCGGATCAACATCCCCGGCTCGCGTCCCATCCCGCCTGTCGTGATGCGTACGCCGATGGGTGGCGGCGACACGTCCGGCGGCCGTCCGGACGCCGCGCGCACGGGCAGCACACCGCGCCCGGGCGCGGCCACGCCGTCCGCCTCAGCCGCGAACGGCGGCGGGAGCGGTCCGGGCGCGGACGGACGGGACGGCGGCGCTGCCGAGCCGCCCGCCGACAAGCCGGCCAGGGAGAAGAGCGGCAGCGACTGGTTCGCGCCGCGCAAGGCCCCGACGACCACGTCGGTGGCCGCCTCGTCCGGCACACCCGCCGAGGGCTCCGGCTCCGGTTCCGCGACCCCGCCGCGCGCCGACCTGCCGTACTTCTCGGATGCCCCGCAGCGCGCGGGCGACCAGGGCGCTCCCCGCCCCGGCGGCAGCGCCCTCGACGGGCTCGGCGCCGAGACGCCGGGCGGCGCGGGCGGTCAGGGCGGTCCCGGTGCTCCGGGCGGCCCGCGGTCCACGCCGAACCTCGGCGTGCGTACGCCGGGTCCGGCGGGCCCCACGACCGGCCCCGTCACCGGCAGCTCGTCCCTCACACCGAACCTCGACGGGATCCACGGCATGGGCCCCGGCCCCGGAGCTCCCGGCGGTCCGGCGGGCCCCCGCTCGGCGTTCCCGCCCGGCCCCGGTGGCGTACCGCCGCGGATGTCCGACGACACGGCGATCCTGACGCCGCAGCCGCCGGCCCCCGAGCCCGGACCCGGCGGCCATGTCTCCGGTGACACGCTGACCAGCGGCATCCCCGTCGTCCCGACGGACTCCCGCTCGCCGTTCGCACCCGGCCCCGGCGGACTGGGCGCACGGACCGACGCGGCGATGGGCAGCGGACCAGCGGGCCCCGGCGCCATGGCGCCGACTCCCGCACCCCGTCCCGCCCCGAAAGCCGCCGCACCCGCGAAGAAGGGCCGCTCCAAGCTGGTCCTGCTCGGCGCGGGCGTCGTCGTCCTGGCCGGTGTCGCGTACGGCGCAGGGCTGCTGCTGAACCACTCCGAGGTGCCCAAGGGCACCACGGTCCTCGGCGTCGACATCGGCGGCGGGACGAAGGAGGAAGCGGTCACCAAGCTGGACGCGGCGCTCGGCGAGCGGGCCACGGCCCCCCTCCAGCTGTCCGTCGACGGCAAGACGGAGAAGCTCGTCCCGCAGAAGGCCGGCCTCACCCTGGACAGCCAGGAGACCGTCCGCGAGGCAGCGGGCAGCGACTACAACCCGGTCTCGGTGATCGGCTCCCTCTTCGGCGGAGAGCGCCCGGCCGACCCGGTGATCCCCGTCGACGAGGAGAAGCTCGGCGTCGCGCTGACCGACCTGGCGGGCATCTCCGGTACGGCACAGGACGGCACGATCAAGTTCCAGCCGAACAAGGCCGTCGCGGTCCCCGGCAAGACCGGCAAGGCGCTGGACGTCAACCAGTCGCTGATCTCCGTACGCGACGCCTACCGCGCCCAGGTCCAGACCGGTACGGCGGGCGTCGTCGAACTGCCTGTCGCCGCCCGTGAACCCAGCATCACCCAGGCCGAACTGAACCGGGCGATGAAGGAGTTCGCCAAGCCCGCGATGTCCGGCCTCATCACCATCAAGGCCGGACCCAAGGAGATCCAGTTCGGCCCGGCGCGGTCCCTGCCGCAGATCCTGTCGATGAAGGCGGTCGACGGCAGGCTGGTCGACTACTACGACAAGCAGGCGATCGACACGCTGCTCGACGGCGTCTTCGACGGCGTCATGGCCGTCAAGGCCGACGGCAAGAAGCACCAGGTCGGTGCGGACGACGTGGCGCAGGCCATGAAGACCGCCCTGGCCGGCAGGACGGACGCCGAGCGGACCGTCACGATCAATCTGACCGGCAACGGCTGACCGGTCCCCGCAGCACCCGTACGAGCGCCCCCGGCCGGAATTCCGGCCGGGGGCGCCGTCGTGCCACGGGTGTGGCACCCTTCCTGGTCCGCATCCCGAGAAGGAGGATCCCGTGTCGACCAAGTGGAGTCTGACGATCGACTGCGCCCGCCCGGCCGAGCTGGCCAGGTTCTGGGCGCTGGCCCTGGGCTACGTCGAGAAGCCCCCGCCGGCCGGGTTCGCCGACTGGAACGCCTGGTTCGCCCACCACGAGGTCCCGGAAGACGAATGGGACGACGGGGCCTACCTGTCCGATCCGGACGGGACGGGCCCCGGCATGTCCTTCCTGAAGGTGCCGGAAGCGAAGGTGGTGAAGAACCGCCTGCACCTGGACGTGCAGGCTGGAGGCGGCCGTGAGACGCCGTGGGAGGTGCGGTGGCCGCGAGTGGTCGCGGCGGTCGAGCGGCTGACGGCCGCCGGGGCGACGGTGATCCGCGAGCACGAGATGCAGGGCAGGCCCGACCATGTGGAAATGGCGGACCCGGAAGGTCACGAGTTCTGCGTGGTCTGACCCGGGCCCCACCGCACCCCGGGCCGCGCCGGCCGGGAGCGGGGGGAGCCCGGGCTACTGGGTCGTGGAGGCGTAGGCGAAGACACCCACGACGCCGACGATGCAGACGATGACGACCCAGGAAGTGAAGCTCGTGTGCCGAGTCTTCCGGGCCTTCCGCGGCTTGCGCCCCTTGCTTCCGCTCCGGCCCGGCCCGGCGGCCCGATCCCGGGACGGGCGGCTCGGCTCGGCGGCGGCGTCGGCCAGCAACCGGCGGCAGGTCGCGGCCAGTTCGCTCGTCCCGGAGTCGAGGCTCACGATCTGCTCCGAGCGCGCCGGAGCGGTCGTCCCGCCTTCGAGGATGCGGCCGACCCGGACAAGGGCCTCGTTCCGCCCCCCGGTGGGTGCGAGGCTGATCCAGCGCTGCACGTGCTCACCGCGAATGACGAAGCCCCCGCCCCGCTCCCGGTACACGGTGTGCTCCCGCCACAGGACATTGGCCAACTCCGTGGCCTTCTCTCTGAGTTGCGTATACACGTCCTCCCCCTCCGCAGTGCCCCAGATTCGAACAAGCACATGACTTTAGCCATATGGGCACGCCATGGGCGCATCGGGGCCGGAGGGTATGCAGGGACTTCGGGCTCAACGGCCGTGCGTACAATCCGCCGATGACCGGCAACGAACCTCGCCTCACCGTCCTGGGCAGCGCGACGCCCTTCCCGGGCGCCGACAACGCCTGTTCCGGCTATCTGCTCTCCGCCGGGGACACGCATGTGTGGATGGACGCGGGCACGGGAACGCTGGCCGAGCTCCAACGGCACATCGCGTTCGAGCAGCTGGACGCCATCTGGATCTCGCATCTGCACGCGGACCACACCGCCGACCTGCTCACCGCCTTCTACGCCGCGCTCTACTCCGGCATCCGCCTCCCCGCGCCCATCCCGCTGTACGGTCCGCCCGGCATCGCCGACCGGCTGGCGCACTTCCTCACCAACTCCGCCCGGCGCAGCCCCATCGAGTCGGCCTTCGACGTGCACGAACTGCACGACGGGCACCGGGTGCGCGTCGGCCCCCTCGAACTCACCAGTGCCGAGGTCGTCCACGGCATGCCCGCCTTCGCCGTACGTATCGAGGACAAGGGCGTGGACGGGGGCGGCGTGCTCGTCTACTCGGGAGACACGGCACCCTGCGCGTCCCTGGTCGCACTGGCCACCGGATGCGACGTGCTGCTGTGCGAGGCGGACAGCAGCACCGCGGCGGCCGACGAGCCGCCGGTGCACCACACCCCCGAGGAGGCCGGGGAGACCGCACACCGCGCGGGCGCGCACCGGCTCGTGGTGACCCACGTCGGCCCTGGCATGACTCCCGGGGACGCGGTGTCACGCGCGGAGACGTCCTACGACGGCCGGGTCGAACACGCCGCTCCGGGAAGCTCGTTCGCCCTGCGTCGCGCGGAGGCCGGGCAGGGCGTTTAGGGCCTGCCCGGACGACTCCACCCGTCTCAGAGCCTGTCGGGTGGCCTCGGACCGGGCGGCCACGCCCTGGCACGCACTCCCCCGAGCTCTCGGCTCCGCTCGAGCAGGGGAGACCCCATACGCTCCGTGTCGACTCCCTCCTCCGCCCCGGTCAGTCGTCGAGGTCGATCCGGACCGTCAGCAGATTCGTCCCGACCGCCCGGACCACCGCGCTGTTGAACAGCGGCAGCCTCCGGAGCCTCGCCCGGGGATCGTCCTGCGCAAGAAGCTGGGCGGTGCCCGTGTGCCACCGCCCTCCGATCCGGACCCGGACCCGCGGGTCCGCCTGGATGTTCCGCACGTACTGCGCCTTCTCGCCGAACTCCGAGACGATCCAGAAGGCTTGCGCGACGCGGCGTCCGCCGACCGGCGTGCGCCGGGGCAGTCCGGACTTCCGCCCCGTCGTCTCCAGGAGACACTGCGCCGGCAGCCGGGTGGAGAGCGGATTGACGACGCGCCTCTGGAGCGTGGTGACGGCCCGGAACTTCAACTCGCGGTAGTGCGGCATACATGGTCCTCTCGGTCTCCGACTGGCTTCGTTCTCAGGCGCGTTCGACCAGGCGGGCCGCTGCCGAGCGCGCCGAGGCCAGGGCTCTGCCACGGTCGGACTCACGCTGCCCCAGGACCACTCGGGTGCTCAAGCCGTCCAGCAGCGCCAGCAGTTCGGACGCGCGGGACGGGACGTCCAGGGCGGCCGAGAACGTGGACCGGGCCACCCCCTTGGTGAGCAACGCCTCCAGGTCCTCCTGCCAGGCCCGGTCCATCTCCTCCTGGGCCCGGCGCAGCGGTTCGCTCGCCGGGATGCGCGCCCAGAGTTCGATCCACAGGGTCCAGCGCGGATCGCGCGGCCCGCGGGGCAGGTACAGCTCCAGGAACAGGTCGAGCTTGCGCTCCGCCGTCACCCGGCGGGACAGCAGGGCCTTGCGCTCCTCGGTGAGCGCGGCCTCGCTCCAGCGCAGGGCTTCCAGCAGCAGCCGGTCCTTGCTGCCGAAGTAGTACAGGATGTGGCCGCCGCTGGTGCCCAGCCGCTCGGCGAGGGCGGACATGGTCAGTGCCCCCAGGCCGTCCTCGGCGATGGCCGTCATGGCCTCCTCGAGCATCCGCTCCTGGGCGATGTGCCCGTCGCGCCGTCGTGCCGCTCCCGCCACCCGCTTCGCCCTTCGTCCCCGACGTCCTCCGTCTCCGCCCGACCTTATCCGCCCGTCCGCGCGGATTCCCGCCGGAGGTCTTGACGTCCGGGCGGACACAGCGCATCTTGAATGCCGTTCAAGTTGTTTGAACGTCATTCAAGGTTACAAGGGAGGGGCGAGGCGCATGATCGAGCCACGGACAACCACCGGCACGGCCGGCACGGCCGGCACCACGGGCACCGCAGTCGCGAGCGACGAGGTGTTCCGGGTCGAGAAGCACGGCATCGATCCCATCCCGGACGAGGAACGGCACGGCAGTGCCAAGGACCTCTTCTGGCTCTGGTTCGGCTCCAACCTCACCTTCACCTACGTGATCAACGGCGCCCTCGCCGTCGCCTTCGGCCTCTCCTTCTGGCAGGCCACCGCCGTCGTGGTCGTCAGCGGCCTGGCCTTCTTCGCCATCAGCGCGGCCGGCCTCAGCGGTATCCGCACCGGCACCGCCACCCTCGTCATCTCCCGTGCCGCCTTCGGCGTCCGCGGCAACTTCCCCGCCGGAGTGCTCAACTGGGTGGTGAGCATCGGCTACACCATCGTCAACACGGTCGTCGGCACCCTCGCACTCGAAGTCTTCTTCGCCGACCTCGGCTGGCACGGCGGTGACACCGCACGCGCCCTCGCCCTGCTCATCACCCTCGCCCTGACCTTCGTCGTGGCCATGTGGGGGCATGCGACCGTGCAGTTCGCCGAACGCTGGATGGCCTACGTCCTGGCCATCGGCTTCGCCGCCGTGCTGGTCTACGTCCTGCCCGGCGCGGACACCGCCGCCCCGTCGGCCGCCCCCGGGGCCTCCGGCTGGAGCCTGGCCTTCGTCGTGATGCTGGCCGGCCCGTTCTCGTACCTGCCGATGCCCGCCGACTACACCCGCTACCTGCCGCGCACCACCTCGCTGCGCTCGATCACCTGGAGCGGCGCGCTCGGCGGCTTCCTCTCCTCGGTCGCCCTCGGCATCGCGGGTGTCGCCGCCGCCACGCAGACGGACATGACCGACGCGGTCGCAGGAGCCGAAGCGCTGCTGCCCGGCTGGTTCCAGCCGCTCTTCCTGGCTCTCGTCCTCGGCGGCTCCGTCACCAACTCGATCATCACGCTCTACTCGTCGAGCCTCAACCTCCAGGTCCTCGGCATTCCCTGGAGCCGGGCGAAGGCCATCGTCATCAGTGCCGCCGTCACGGCGCTCGGCTCCCTGGGGGCCCTGTTCCTCACCGACTTCACCGCGTCGCTGCTGTCCTTCCTGTCCCTGCTGATCATCGTCTTCGCCCCCTGGGGCGGTGTCTTCCTCGCCGACATGCTGCTGCGCCGCTGCCGGTACGACACCGAGGCACTGCACGCCGGGCGCGAGGGCGCGTACTGGTACCGCTCCGGCTACCGCCCGGCGGGCATGACCGCCCTCCTCGCCGGCATGGTCTTCGCCGCACTCACCTGCGACTCGGAGCTCTGGACGGGCCCGCTGGTCGCCCCGCTCGGCGGCGCCGACCTCACCCTGCTCGGCGCGGTCGTCTCCGGGCTCGTCCACTGGGCGCTCGCCCGCCGCGGCACAGCCGTCCGGCCCGCCTGACATCTCCGCCCCCGAAACACCCGTACCACCACTGGAGCCCGAACCCCGATGAACCGCACCGCCCCCACCACCCCCGCCGACCTGGTCCTGACCGGTGCCCGAATCCATACTGTCGACCCCGCGCTGCCCGAGGCGCAGGCCCTCGCCGTCCTCCACGGCCGGATCGTCTGGCTCGGTCCCGACACCGGCGCGGCCGACTGGACGGGCCCGGACACGGAGCTGATCGACGCAGGCGGGCGGCTGGTCCTGCCCGGATTCATCGACGCCCACAACCACGTCCGCCTCGGCTCCGACGCGGCCTGCGTGCAGCTCGCCGGAGTACGGACCCTCGACGGCATCCACGAGCGAATCCGTACCTGGCACGCGGCCCACCCGGACGCCGAGTGGATCGAGGCCGAGGCGTTCGACTATTCGGCGATTCCCGGCGGCCGGATGCCCCGGGCGGCCGATCTGGACCCCGTCACCGGCGACACCCCTGCCTTCGTTCTCAGCTACGACGTGCACACCGCCTGGCTGAACACCGCCGCCCTGCGCCGCCTCGGCATCGCCAGGGGCCGTACGAGCCTTCCCTTCGGCGAGGCGGAAACCGACCCGGTCACCGGTGAACCCACCGGTTTCGTCAAGGACTTCGCGGTCAAGGGACTCTCCCGCGACGGACACAGGGCGCTGCGCGAGCTCGGTGTGCCGTGGGCCGCCCCCGACCGCCAGTACGGGCGCCTGACCAAGAGCCTCGACGACGCGATCGGGTACGGCATCACGACGGTCGTCGAGCCGCAGAACTCCCTCGACGACCTCGCCCTCTTCGAGCGGGCCCGGGCCGAGGGCCGACTGCGGTCCCGGATCGTCGCCGCGCTCTTCCACCCGCGCGGCACCACCGCCGCGGACCTCGAAGACTTCGCGGACGCCGCACGACGGTTCGACGGCGACCGGCTGAGGGTCGGCCCTCTGAAGCTCTACATCGACGACGTCGTCGAGCCCCGCACCGCCGCGCTGCTGGAGCCCTACGCGGGCTGTGGCCACCACCGGGGCGAGACCTTCTACCCGGCCGAGGAGTTCGCCGGACTGCTCGCCGGGCTGGACGCACGCGGCTTCCAGTGCTTCGTGCACGCGACGGGGGACCGAGGCATCCGTACGGTCCTGGACGCCGTCGAGCACGCCCGTACGGTCAACGGCCCGCGCGACGCACGCCACCAGGTCGTCCACGTCGAGTGCCTCGACCCCGCCGACGTACCGCGCTTCGCGGAGCTGGGCGTGGTCGCCTGCATGCAGCCGAGGCACTGCGCACCGGAAATCGCCGGACCGGGCCAGGACTGGGCGGAGAACGTCGGGCCGGACCGCTGGCACAAGGCATGGCCGATGCGCAGTCTGCACGAAGCCGGCACGGTCCTTGCCTTCTCCAGCGACTGGAACGTCGCCGAGATGGACCCGATGGTCGGCATCTACACCGCTGTCACACGGCGCCCCCTCGACGGCGGGGAAGCATGGCAGCCGGGCGAGACGGTCGACGTGGAGACGGCCGTGCACGGCTACACGATGGGCTCCGCGTACGCCAACTTCCTGGAGGAGGAGAGGGGCTCGCTGACGGTCGGCAAGCTCGCCGACTTCGTGGTGCTGTCCCGCGACATCCTGCGAGCCGCCCCCGAGGACATCCCGGGCACGGTCGCCGAGACGGTGGTGGTCGGCGGGGCCATCGTGCACCGGGCCCGCTGACGTCCTGGGCACCCGTCCCCGCCGACGCCCTAGTTCAGCCGCGCCCTGGCCGCGTTGGCGCGGCGCCGGACCGCGTCCGCCGTCGCCGGTTCGATTGCCTCGACGACCTCCGCGTACGCGTCCATCTCCGCCGCCCCGCGCAGGAACTCCCCGCGCTGTACGAGGAGCTGGGCGCGTTCGTAGCGCAGCCTCGCCGGATGGGAGGGCAGCAGCAGCGACAGTTCGAGTGCCCACAGCGCCACGTCCGTGCGCTCGGGGCGGGCCGCCGACCAGGCCCGGACGTTGTTCAGAATCCGCAGCACGATCTCCAGCGGCCTGGCGGGCACCAGCATCGACGGCTCCAGCGGCGCTCCGGTCGCCCCGGCCACCAGCAGCTCCGCGTCCTGCCCGCTCAACGGCGCACCACCGGCGAACGGGTCGGCCAGCACCCGTTCCTCCGGATCACCGAAACCGACCACGAAATGGCCGGGCAGCGCCACCCCGTACACCGGTGTGCCCGCCCGCCTGGCGACCTCGATCCAGACCACCGAAAGCAGGATCGGCAGCCCGCGCCGCCGCCGCAGCACCTGCTGGAGCAGCGAGGACTCCAGCCGCTGGTAGTCGTGTGCCGAGCCGGCGAAGCCGCAGCGCTCGCCGAGCAGTTCGGCGAGCACCGAGGCCCAGGAGCGGGCATCCCGCGCCCCGTAGGGCAGCAGTCCGGCCAGCCGGTCCAGTTCGATCTGCGCCGCGTCGACGCCGTACGGGTCCGGGCCCGTAGTGTCCGCCGATGCCGCGGGGACCGCCTCCGCGCCCAGCAGCAGGCACAGCAGTGCGAGGTCCGGCCGTTCGGCACGTGCCTCGTCGGCGAACTGCCGTCGGCGTCCGTCCTCGTCCCATTCCTGAGCGCTCATATCCGGCCCGTACCCCGCTACGCCGAACGGAAGTGGTGGTAGCGGTGGTGGGCGGCGAAACCCATGCCGTCGTACAGCGCACCGGCCGCGCCGTTGTCCGTCTCCACCTGGAGCCAGGCCGCCGACGCCCCCTCGTCCAGGGCCTTGCGGGCCAGCGCGGTCATCACGGCCGTGGCGAGACCCCGGCGCCGCTGCTCCGGACCCACCTCGACCGCCATGAAGCCGGCCCAGCGCCCGTCCACCACACACCGGCCGATCGCCGCCGGGGTGCCGCTCCCCGCGTCTCCCGGCACGGATGCGAACCACACGGACGGCCCGCTGTTCAGGACCGCGAGCACCTCGGGCCCCGGCGTGTCGAAGCGCTGGTACCGGGACATCCACGCCGCGTCGATCTCGCGGCTCAGCCGTACCTGCCCGGTGTCCGCGTCCCGGTCACCGATCGGCGCCAGCGCCGCCACGCGTACCTCGGCGGACACCTCGCGCTGCCAGCCGAGCCGCTCCAGTTCCGCGCACAGCAGCTCCTGCGTGCCCTCGGCGCCGGTCGCGGTCTGGATGTACGCGGGCAGCCCACGCACCCCGTACCACTGACGGACACGATCGAGCGCCTCGTCGAGCGGAAGGCCGGGGTCGCCCAGCGGGAGCACGGAGTTGGCGCGCCGGGTGAATCCGTTCGCGGCGCGCAGCCGCCAGTCGCCCAGCGGTTCGCTCTCCACCGGCTGCCAGGCACGGGCCGTGATCCGGGCCAGCTCGTCGAACGAGGCCGCCGGGCCGCGGCGGCGGGCCGGGGCGGACGGGACGACCTTGCCGGCTACCAGAGACGATTCCGCGATGTGGACGGTTTCCCCACTCTTCGGTGTGATCGACAGCACATGATTGTTCCATGATGTGAGAACCCCGACCGCGTCGGTGAACTTCGAGCCCACGTCGGAGGTGGCTGACCGCCTCCGCACAGATACGCGTTTTCCCACGTCAGCGGGGGTGATGCGGACCTCCAGCCGTCCGCCCATGGTGAATTCCACAGCTGTGTCCGCCCCTCCTGTTCGGATCGTGCCCGGGAACGGAGATACTAGGGGCGGGCATCGACGACGCCGCGCTCCCGCGCGAGAGCCAACGCCCTACCGAGGAGGAACGACAGCGTGACCTACGTCATCGCGCAGCCTTGTGTCGACGTAAAGGACAAGGCCTGCATCGAAGAGTGCCCCGTCGACTGTATCTACGAGGGCTCCCGGTCCTTGTACATCCACCCGGACGAATGCGTCGACTGCGGAGCGTGTGAACCGGTCTGTCCGGTCGAGGCCATCTTCTACGAGGACGACACCCCGGAGGAGTGGAAGGACTACTACAAGGCCAACGTGGAGTTCTTCGACGACCTGGGTTCGCCCGGTGGCGCCTCCAAGCTCGGTCTCATCGAGCGCGACCACGCGTTCATCGCCGCGCTGCCGCCGCAGAACGGCTAAGCAGCGGCCGCAAAGGCGCCGCCCGGTCCCGTACGGCTCGTCACCGTGCGGGACCGCGGTGTTTTCCGGCCCGGCCCGCCCGCTCAGCCGATGCGGGCCCGTACCCGCTCGTGACCCACGCTCGTGACCCACGCTCGTGACCCACGTACGAGAAATACGAGAAAGCAGAGACCCGTGTCTGGCGCAGTCTCCTCCCGTCTCCCGGTATTCCCCTGGGACAAGCTCACGCCCTACAAGTCGACCGCTGCCGCCCACCCGGACGGCATCGTGGACCTGTCCGTCGGCACACCCGTCGACCCGGTGCCCGAGCTGATCCAGCGGGCGCTCGTCGCCGCGTCCGACAGCCCCGGCTATCCGACGGTGTGGGGGACCGAGGCCCTGCGTGACGCCCTCACGGGCTGGGTGGAGCGGCGCCTCGGTGCGGTATCCGTGGCGCACGAGAACGTCCTGCCGGTGGTGGGCTCCAAGGAACTGGTGGCCTGGCTGCCGACCCAGCTCGGCCTCGGCGCGGGCGACAAGGTCGCCTACCCGCGGCTCGCCTACCCGACGTACGAGGTGGGTGCCCGGCTCTGTGGCGCCGAGCCCGTCGCGTACGACGACCCGACCAAACTCGACCCGGCCGGGCTCAAGCTGCTCTGGCTCAACTCGCCGTCCAACCCGACCGGCCGCGTGCTGTCCAAGGACGAGCTGATCCGGATCGTGGCCTGGGCCCGCGAGCACGACGTGCTCGTCTTCAGCGACGAGTGCTACCTCGAACTCGGCTGGGAGGCCGAGCCGGTCTCCGTGCTCCACCCGGACGTCTGCGGCGGTACGTACGAGGGCATCGTCGCCGTCCACTCGCTCTCCAAGCGCTCCAATCTCGCCGGATACCGCGCGGCGTTCATCGCCGGTGATGCGGCCGTCCTCGGCGAGCTGCTGCTGATCCGCAAGCACGGCGGGATGATGGTGCCGGCCCCGGTCCAGGCCGCCACGGTCGCCGCGCTCGGCGACGACACCCATGTCGCCGAGCAGCGTGTCAGGTACGCGGAGCGGCGTGCGGTGCTGCGTGCGGCGCTGGAGGCGCACGGCTTCCGGATCGAGCACAGCGAGGCGAGCCTGTACCTGTGGGCGACGCGCGACGAGCCGTGCTGGGAGACCGTGGCGTACCTGGCGGAGCTCGGCATCCTGGTGGCGCCGGGTGACTTCTACGGGCCCGCCGGTGACCGCTTCGTGCGGGTGGCGCTCACGGCGACCGACGAGCGGGTGGCGGCGGCCGCCAAGCGGCTGTCCTGACGGCGGCGCCCGGCACACGACAGCGAAGGGCCTCGGGAGTGCGCACTCCCGAGGCCCTTCGCGTGGTGCCGGGTCAGTTGAGCGGCAGGCCCTGAACGGGCAGCCCGCCCAGGCTGTCGGTCGGCAGGCCGCCGCCCACGGCGTCGGTGGGCAGGCCGCCGCCCACGGCGTCGGTGGGCAGCCCACCGCTCAGGCTGTTGGTGGGCAGGCCGCCCTCGGTCGCGGAACCGGCGGCCGAGCCGAGGATCTCTCCGCCGTGGCCCGCGGTCCGACCGGCGGTCTCCTGCGCGGCCGGGGCGGCGACGCCGCCCGCCTTGCCGACGGTCTTGCCCGCGGCCGGGACGGCCGTACCGACGATCTTGCCGCCGGTGTCGCCCGCGGCCTGGGTGCCCTGCTGGGAGGCGCCGTCGATGGTGTTACCGAGGCCGGCACCGTCCAGGGCGGTGACGCCGCCCAGGTTCGGGGTCTCCGGGAGCCCCGCGGCACCTGCTGCGCCGGCCGCACCGACCACGGGGGCCGCACCTGCGGCGATCAGCAGCGCGGCGCGGGCGATCCGGCGGGTCAGGGGGAGGGACATGATGCTCCTTCGACGGTGTTCAAGCGGTGATCGGACGCACTGACAACCGGTCCGGGGGCGGGGAAGGTTGCGGTGGGCCGAGGTAAAGACTGAGTAATGCGTCCGATAATCCTCAGGGGAAGAACCCGGGCAAACATTGCATTACGCAGCGGCCGGACGAACCGTCACTTCCCTGTGCGCGCAAGGGAATCGGAGCGGACGGAAGTGCGGGGGAGAAGGGGGCGGAAGTGGCAGGCGGGTGATCGGCCGGAAGGCCCGTACGGGGGACGGCTCGTACTACTGCGCGAGCCGGATTCCGACCTCGGTGGTGCCCGGTTCGTCCAGCTCCGCGCGTTCCGTGCGCCAGCCCTCACCGGCGTTCCAGACCCGGTCCGAGTAGGAGACCCGGTCGATCCGCAGGGCCCCGGCCCGGGCGACCGCCCAGTGCGCCAGCTCCCAGCCGCGCTTCGGCGCCGCGCCGTCGTCGGACTCCACGGCCGGCCGCACGGGCACCGCCACCGTTCCGGTGGGCTCGGCCCCCGCCGCGAGCGCCTCCGGCAGCACGTTCTTGCCGAAGGACCGCACGAGCTCGGCCCGTACCTGCGCGGTGTCACCGGGGCCGGTCGCGGTCGGCGTGCCGGGCGAACAGTCCAGCGCGGCGGGCGCGCGGCCGGTCAGCGCCGCCGCCAGCAGCGCGGCATCCGGCTCGTGCTTCGCGTACGCCTGCGGGAAACCACTGCGCTGTACGCGCTGCGCGGCGACGGTCAGCGGCAGCCGCGAATAGCCGGGGACCTCCGCGAGATGGTCGTAGAACTTCCCGGACGAGTACACCGGGTCCATGATCTGCTTCGGGGTCCCCCAGCCCTGCGAGGGGCGCTGCTGGAAGAGTCCGAGCGAGTCCCGGTCGCCGTGCTCGATATTGCGCAGCGCGGACTCCTGGAGCGCGGTGGCGAGCGCGATGGTCACCGCACGCTCCGGCATCCCGCGCGTCGTGCCGGCCGCAGAGATCATCGCGGCGTTGGAGGCCTGCTCGGGGCTCATCTCGTACGTGTGCCCCTCTCCCCTCGGCCCGTCGGCGGACCGGACGACGCAGCGCGGCGACCCCTTGCTGCCGGAGACGTACTGCACGGCCAGGTAGCCGGCCAGGGCCGTGAGCACGGCAAAGGCGGCCGTGAGGCGCAGGAAGCGGCTACGGCCCGGGCGGGGGCTGGCTGAAGTGGCGGTCCGGGGCACGTGGCCACGGTACTGGAGGGCCCGAGCGGCGTGACGGGGACGTCCCTTAGGGTCGTGGGCATGGCGGAAAGCAAGCTCGACCTCACCCTGGACGGCCCCGCACTCACAGCTCGGCTGGTCGACTTCCCGTCGGTCAGCGGGAACGAGAAAGCCCTGGCCGACGCGATCGAGGAGGCGCTGCGCGACCTCTCGCACCTGACCGTGGAGCGGTACGGCAACAACGTCGTGGCCAGGACGAACCTCGGCCGCGGCGAGCGCGTCGTACTGGCCGGGCACATCGACACCGTCCCGATCGCCGACAACGTTCCGTCCCGGCTGGACGAGAACGGCGTCCTGTGGGGATGCGGAACCTCCGACATGAAGTCGGGCGTCGCCGTCCAGCTGCGGATCGCGGCGACCGTGCCCGAGCCCAACCGGGACCTGACGTTCATCTTCTACGACAACGAAGAGGTCGCCGCGGACCTCAACGGCCTCGGGCACGTGGCCGAGGCCCACCCCGACTGGCTGGAAGGCGACTTCGCCATCCTGCTGGAGCCCTCCGAGGGCCAGGTCGAGGGCGGCTGCCAGGGCACACTGCGGGTCCTCCTGCGTACGGAGGGGGAGCGGGCGCACTCGGCGCGCAGCTGGATGGGGTCCAACGCCATCCACGCCGCGGCCCCGATCCTGGCCCGCCTCGCCGCGTACGAGCCGCGCCGGCCGGTCATCGACGGGCTGGAGTACCGCGAGGGTCTCAACGCCGTGGGGATCGAGGGCGGCGTCGCCACCAACGTCATCCCGGACGCCTGCACGGTCGTGGTCAACTTCCGTTACGCCCCCGACCGCAGCCCCGAGGACGCCGTCGCGCACGTCCACGAGGTCTTCGCGGACTGCGGCGTCACCGAGTTCGTCATCGACGACCACTCCGGCGCGGCGATGCCCGGCCTCTCGCACCCGGCCGCCGCGGCGTTCATGAAGGCGGTCGGCGGCACGGCGCAGCCCAAGTTCGGCTGGACGGACGTCTCCCGCTTCGGGGCGCTCGGGGTGCCCGCGGTGAACTACGGCCCCGGTAACCCGCTCCTCGCCCACAAGCGCGACGAGCACGTGGTGACCGCCCTGATCACCCACTGCGAGGACCGCCTCCGCTCCTGGCTCACCACCTGACCCACTGCATTCCCCTGCGCGTAACCTCCGCCGATCTACGCTGAGCCGACACAGGCACATTGCAGGTCGGCGGAGGGAGCAGATCATGGGCAACCCGGAGGACGCACGGATTCCCGAGGGCGCGCAGGTCCCCGAAGGTGCGGTCATGCCTGAGGAACAACGGCTCGGTCCTGTGCTGCGGCGCAGGGACCAGGTACAGCCGGGCACGACCGATCAGCGGCTGCTCGACACCGAGGGCGACTCCGAATGGGTGCACACCGACCCGTGGCGGGTCATGCGCATCCAGTCGGAGTTCGTGGAGGGATTCGGCGCCCTCGCCGAACTGCCCAGCGCCATCAGCGTCTTCGGCTCGTCCCGGACACCGGCCGGCAGCCCGGAGTACGAGGCGGGCGTACAGCTCGGCAAGGCACTGGTCGAAGCGGGCTTCGCGGTGATCACGGGCGGCGGTCCCGGAGCGATGGAAGCCGCGAACAAGGGGGCCCGGGAGGCGAAGGGCGTCTCGGTCGGCCTCGGCATCGAGCTGCCCTTCGAGTCCGGCCTCAACCCGCACGTCGACATCGGCGTCAACTTCCGTTACTTCTTCGTCCGCAAGACGATGTTCGTGAAGTACGCGCAGGGCTTCGTGGTCCTGCCGGGCGGCCTCGGCACCCTGGACGAACTCTTCGAGGCACTGACACTGGTCCAGACGGGCAAGGTGACCCGCTTCCCGATCGTCCTGTTCGGGACGGCGTACTGGGGCGGCCTGGTCGACTGGCTCCGCGACACGGTGGTGGCCCAGGGCAAGGCGTCGCAGAAGGACCTGGTGCTCTTCCACGTGACGGACGACGTGAAGGAGGCGGTCATGCTGGTGACCAAGGAGGTCGGCCGGTAGGGGGCGCGAGGGTCCGGGGCGGCGGCGCCCCGGACCCGGGCCCCTACGCCAGCCCCCGCCGCGCCACCGACGGCGCCCGATGCCCCGCAATCGACGCCACCATGTCCAGCACCTGCCGCGTCTCCGCCACCTCATGCACCCGGTACACCCGCGCACCCAGCCACGCCGACACCGCCGTCGTCGCCAGCGTGCCGATCACCCGTTCCTTGACCGGACGGTCGAGGGTCTCCCCGACGAAGTCCTTGTTGGACAGCGATACGAGCACGGGCCACCCCGTCTCCGCCATCTCACCCAGCCGACGCGTCGCCTCCAGCGAGTGGCGGGTGTTCTTCCCGAAGTCGTGACCGGGGTCGATCATGATCCCGTCCGGCCTCACCCCGAGCTCCACGGCCCGCTCGGCCAGCCCCACGGTTACCCGCAGGATGTCCGCCATCACGTCCTCGTACTCGACCCGGTGCGGCCGGGTCCGCGGCTCCGCGCCGCCCGCGTGCGTGCACACCAGCCCTGCTCCGTACCGGGCGGCGACCTCCGCGAGCTTCGGGTCGACGCCGCCCCACGCGTCGTTCAGCACGTCCGCACCGGCCTCGCAGACCGCCTCGCCCACGTCGTGCCGCCAGGTGTCCACGCTGATCACCACGTCCGGGTGACGGCGCCGCACCTCGGCGACGAAGCCGACCGTACGGCGGGCCTCCTCCGCAGCGGTCACTTCCTCACCGGGCCCCGCCTTCACCCCGCCGATGTCGATGATCGCGGCACCTTCCGCGACCGCCTGCTCGACCCGGGTGAGCGCCGGTTCGTCGCGGAAGGTCGCGCCCTGGTCGTAGAAGGAGTCAGGGGTCCGGTTCACGATCGCCATGATCACCGGATCGTGCGGCCCGAATTCCCGCCGCCCGAGCCTGAGCGCACCGCTTCGCATCCCGTGTTTCCTCCTCAGTAGGTCGCCTGCGACCCTAACTGTCGGTGGCGCATGGCACGATCGAAGCCGGACAGATTTCCGCCCCCGGGGAGATGCGCGTGTTCTGGTTCTTGCTGCTCACGATGGTTGTGGTGGTGGCCGCGGTCACGCTCGCGGTGGTCGGCGGAGGCGGCAGCCCTGTCCTGCAGGACGTGCCGGCGGAGCGGCTCACCGACCCGCTGCCCGCGACGCGCCCGGTCGGCCGCGCGGATGTCGAGGCGCTGAGACTCCCGATGTCCGCCAGGGGTTACCGCATGGTGGACGTCGACGAGGCCCTGGACCGGCTCGGCGCCGAGCTCGCCGAGCGGGACGCCCGGATCGCCGAGCTGGAGTCCGCGCTCGCGGGAGCCCAGGCGACCGCGGTCAACGGCCCCGATCTGTTCAAGCAGCCGGACCAGCAACCGGACCAGGAGTCCGGGCCGTACCCCGGCGAGGAGGACCAGCGATGAGCACCGGAGCCGAACCGGCCGCGGACGGCGGCCTGCGCTGCCCCTGGGGCCTCTCCACCGAGGACTACCTCGCCTACCACGACACCGAATGGGGCCGGCCCGTCCACGGCGACGACGCCCTGTTCGAGCGGCTCTGTCTGGAGGCGTTCCAGTCGGGTCTCTCCTGGCTGACCATCCTGCGCCGCCGGGAGGGCTTCCGCAGCGCCTTCGCCGGGTTCAAGATCCCCGCGGTGGCGGAGTTCACCGACGCCGACAAGGAACGGCTCCTCGCCGACGCCGGCATCATCCGCAACCGGGCGAAGATCGACGCCACCCTCGCCAACGCCCAGGTGCTCGCGGGCTGGGGCGAGGGCGAACTGGACGCGCTGATCTGGTCGTACGCCCCCGACCCGGCGACCCGACCCGCCCCCCGTGTGCTCGGGGACGTGCCGGCGGTCACCCCGGAGTCCACGGCGCTCGCCAAGGAGCTCAAGAAGCGCTCGATCCGCTTCGTCGGCCCCACGACGGCCTACGCCCTGATGCAGGCATGCGGCCTGGTCAACGACCACCTCGCCGACTGCGTCTCCCGACCCGGCCCGGAGGACAGGCCCTAACGGCCCAAGTACTTCGGACGCTCCTTGGCCAGGAAGGCCTGTACGGCGATCGTGTGGTCCTGTGACGCGCCCGCGCGGGTCTGGAGCTCGTCCTCCTTCTCCAGCGTCTCCGAGAGCGTGTGAGCCGCGCCATAGGCCATCGACGCCTTGAGCGAGGCGTACGCCACCGTCGGACCGTCCGCCAGGGCGCGGGCCACCGCCGCGGCCTCCTTCGCCAGATCGGCGGCGGGCACGACCTTGTTCGCGATGCCCAGGTCGTACGCCTCCTGCGCGGAGATCGAGCGCGGGAAGAAGAGCAGGTCGGCGGCGCGGCTCCGGCCGATCAGCCGGGGCAGCGTCCAGGAGACACCGGAGTCGGCCGTGAGCGCGACCCCCGCGAAGGACGTGTTGAACGCCGCCGTGTCCGCCACCACGCGGTAGTCGGCGGCGAGTGCGAACCCGAAGCCCGCCCCGGCGGCGACGCCGTTGACCCCGGCGACCACGGGCTTCTCCATCTCGGTGAGCGCCCGGACGATGGGGTTGTAGTGCTCCTGCACGGTGCTCAGCGCGTTGCCGCCGCTCTCACCGGCCTCCGCGAGCTTGGAGACGTGCTCCTTGAGGTCCTGGCCGACGCAGAAGGCGCGCCCGGTGGCGGTGAGCAGAACCGCGCGCACCGTGCTGTCGGCCGCCGCCTCCAGCAGCGCCTCCCGCAGCGCGACCTTGGCCTCGGTGTTCATGGCGTTCATCGCGTCGGGACGGTTGATGGTGATCGTCGCGAGTCCGTCGCTCACGTCCATGAGCACGGTGTCCGCCATGGTGTCGCCCATTTCTGATGTCCCCTTACGGCTCCGGGATTGTGCCTGTCGGGGCAAGCATGGCCGACTTCCGGCGGCGCGGGCATGTGACCTGCGTCTAACAATTGGCTCTCACCTGGGGCCCGATGGCGGCGCAGTATCGCAGCCGGATTGCCGTATTGGGTGGTTTTGAGAGAGCGCGTTGCGCAAGCGATGCCGACCGATGTTGGTCATCGGGGTCTTTGATGCGGGATAATGGTCAAGAAGCAATGTGTTCGATGCCGGTGAGGCAGCGCCTGTCATGGGGCCGCCGGTTGCGATGAGCTGGTTTCAGGAAGGGGAACGAGCATGGCGGCCATGAAGCCGCGGACGGGCGACGGCCCGCTCGAGGTGACAAAGGAGGGGCGGGGCATCGTCATGCGCGTTCCGCTCGAAGGCGGCGGTCGGCTTGTCGTCGAGCTGACGCCGGACGAAGCCGATGCACTCGGCGATGCCCTCAAGAAGGTCGTCGGCTGACGCAGAGACGCCTAATCACTTCACTTCGCGACTGCCCCGGTACGGATTCCGTGCCGGGGCAGTCGTGTGGAGAAACCCGTACGAAATCAGGGCGTGCGGTACCGCCCGGCGCCCAGCAGGACCGCTCGGCCGCCCAGGACCGCTCAGCCGCGCCGGACCGCGCAGAGCAGCCCGTCGCCGACCGGCAGCAGTGTCGCCATCAACTCCTGGCTCTCCCGGACGGCACGCAGCAGCTCACGCAGCCGCAGTACTTCGGCGGGCTGGGCCGCGGAGTCGACCGTACGGCCGTCCGCGAAGACACCCTCGAAACAGACCAGACCGCCCGGTCGCAGCAGGCGCAACGATTCAGCGAGGCAGTCGAGGCTCTCCAGCCGGTCGCCGTCGCAGAAAACGAGGTCGTAGCCTCCGTCCGCGAGGCGCGGCAGCACATCCAGGGCGCGCCCCGGAATGAAACGGGCCCGGTTCGTGGCGAAGCCGGCCGCGCGGAACGCCTGGCGGGCGAACTGCTGGCGCTCCGGCTCCGGATCGACCGTGGTCAGTACGCCGTCCGGCCGCATCCCGTGCAGCAGATAGATGCCGGACACGCCGGTGCCGGTGCCGATCTCGGCCACCGCTTTGGCGTCCGCGGTGGCAGCGAGCAGGCGCAGCGCGGCGCCGGTGCCCGGGGACACCGAGCGAAGCCCTGTCTCGCGGGCCCGTTCCCGGGCCCAGCGCAGAGCTTCGTCCTCGGCGACAAAGGCGTCGGCGAACGCCCAGCTCGTCTGCCGGTTGGCGGTAATGACCCTCTCCTGTCCCCGTAGTTGGCGCAACGGTGACTGTATCCGCTGAACCCGGGAACCCGCAGATGGGACCGGGCGTTATGCAAGGACAGGGGAAAGCGCCTGGACCGGGCCCGCGCATCGGGCCCGGAATCATGCGCCACGAGGCCGGTCCGGCCCCGTCCCCAGCAGGAAAAAGGCTTATCCGGAGCTAACGGGCGAGGTGGCTATGGTAGGGGCTCCACTGGACACCACCAGAGCCGACAGGGGAGGTGCGGCTGCGCCTGTGGACCGGGGAGGAGTGCTGTGGCGCTTCTTCGGGTCGGCGGGTGAGCCGAAATCCGTGACCAACATTGCTGACCGTTCTTCCAACGCTTCCGCAACCACCGCGACGTTCGCCTCGGATGCGGAATCCCAGGCGTGGACCCCGCCCTCATGGGAAGAGATCGTCAGCACGCACAGCGGTCGCGTGTACCGCCTTGCCTACCGGCTGACGGGCAACCAGCACGATGCCGAGGACCTCACTCAGGAAGTCTTCGTCCGTGTCTTCCGGTCGCTCTCGACCTACACGCCCGGCACCTTCGAGGGCTGGCTGCACCGCATCACGACCAATCTCTTCCTGGACATGGTCCGCCGCAAGCAGCGGATCCGCTTCGACTCCCTCGGCGACGACGCGGCCGAGCGGCTGCCGAGCCGTGAGCCGTCCCCGCAGCAGGTCTTCAACGACACCCACTTCGACGCGGACGTCCAGCAGGCGCTGGACACCCTTGCGCCCGAATTCCGTGCCGCGGTCGTCCTCTGCGACATCGAAGGACTCTCGTACGAGGAGATCGCCGCGACACTCGGCGTGAAGCTCGGCACCGTGCGCAGCCGTATCCACCGCGGCCGCTCGCACCTGCGCAAGGCACTCAAGCACCGTTCGCCCGAGGCCCGCGCCGAGCAGCGCTCCCTGGCGGACGCGGTCCTGGCAGGGGAGGTCGGACCGGCGTGAGCGGCACAGGACCGACCCCCGCGGAGCAGCATCTGGGGGACCGGCTCGCCGCGCTTGTCGACGGTGAGCTGAAACACGACACCCGTGAGCGGGTCCTGGCCCACTTGGCGACCTGCTGCAAGTGCAAGGCCGAGGCCGACGCCCAGCGGCGCCTCAAGAGTGTCTTCGCGCAGTCGGCCCCTCCTTCACCCTCCGAAGGCTTCCTTGCCCGTCTGCAGGGTCTTCCCGGCGGTCCTGGCGGCGACGCCGGTCCCGGTGGACCGTTCGGCGGCGGCGGACGCTTCGCCGACGGACTCTTGCCGGTGATGCAGCCCTCCGGCAGCCGCACGGACACCCCGTCCGGACCCGGACCGATCGACAGCTTCGGCTACCTCCCCACCGTGCACGGCTCCACCGCCGTCCTTCCCGGTGGCGCGTCCGGCTCCTCCTTCCGGATACACGAGGTGAGCCGGGAGGCCGACCGTTCGCCGTGGCGGGGACGCAGGTTCGCGTTCGCCGCGGCCAGTGCCGTCTCGCTCGCCGCCATCGCACTGGGCGGCACGCTTCCGCTCGACGCCACGTCCGAGTCCCCGTTCCGCGCAGAAGGCGCCGACAGCAAAGTCACCCCGCTCGGTGCCGAAGCCCGGGCCGAGGGCGGCAACAAGACGGCCGACCGCAGCAGTGGTGGAGGCGGTGCGCTCGCCGTGGACGGCGACCGTTCGGCCTCGGCGTACCCGTCGGCCTCCCCGTCCCTCTCCCCGCCGCCCCCCGGCGTACCGCCGGTGTTCGCGACGGCTCCGTCCCTGCTCAGCGCCTCGCATTTCGCCGGGCGCACGTTCGCGCTGCCCGTGCTGAGCGTGTCCCTGCCCCCGCTGATACGCCCGACGGACGCCAGCCCGCTGCTCACCCCGTCGACCGGCGCCACGGCCGCTCAGGAGCCCCCCGAGCCCGCCGCGAAGGCCTCGGCCTTCCCTCCCCCCACCGATCACGCACTGCCGCTTTTCCCCCGGCGCTGACGGGGACCTGCGCAGAGATTCGCAAACCTGGTTGAATTCCGGGAGGGACGCCCCTGTGGGGACGTGCAGAGGCCAGTTGCGGGGAGAGCATGGACGACGGGAAGCCCACCGGACCGAAGGCGAAGTGGTGGAGCCGTCCCACGACGGGGCGCACCGGCCACATTGAGCCGGAGGACGCAATTCCCGCCGAGGACACGACGGGAGCCACCGGCCCCGTCGAGGCACCGCCCGCCGAAGCGGTGCTTCAGGAAGCCGCGCCCGTTGCTCCCGGAGCGGACGAGGAAACGACCGGGCGGATACCCGTCGTACCGGCCGAGCCGCCCGCCGGGGAGCCGCTCGTGCCCGCCCCCCGTGCGCAGCCGCTGCACGCACCGGACGAGTACAGCACCCCGCCCTACGGCGGGCCCGGCCCCTGGGCACCCGCGCCGCCCGTACAGCGCCCCGTCCCGACCCCGGCCCACGGCACCCCCGTACCGCCGCCGTACGCGGGGTCGAACGGCCACGGGATCGCCGCGGACCCCGGCCCCGCCTTCGCGCCCCCGCACGCGCACCAGCCGCAGGCTCACGCCCAGCAGCCCGGTCCCGGCCCGCAGCAGGTCCAGCAGCCCGGCCTCCAGCAGCCCCAACAGCCCGCTTTCCAACAGCCGGGGACCCAGCAGCTCCAGCAGCCCGGGGCCCAGCAGCCCGGGGCCCAGCAGCCCCAGGCGCCGCACCCCCAGCCGCCCACGTCCTCGCAGTGGCTTCAGTACGACCCGTGGGGCGTGCCCCGCCAGCCGTTGAGTGCCCCCGGTCTGCCCCTGGGGCCCGACGCCGGGCGCAGGAAGCGCCGACGCGGCTCCGTGCTCATCGGGGCCATGCTGCTTGCCCTGGTCGCCGGCGGCATCGGCGGCGGGATCGGTGCCTATATCGAGCGCACCGGCGGTCTGACCAGCGTCGAGCTTCCGCAGGCCGGACGGGACAGCGGCGGCCGGGCCCCCGACAGCGTCGCCGGTATCGCCGCCAGCGCCCTGCCCAGCGTGGTCACCCTCCACGTCAGCGGCTCCGGCGAGTCGGGCACGGGCACGGGTTTCGTCCTCGACAACGACGGCCACATCCTCACCAACAACCATGTCGTCGCCCCCGCCGGCGGCAACGGCGACATCACGGTGACGTTCAGCGGCGGCGAGACCGCGAGCGCCGAGATCGTCGGCAAGGACAGCGGCTACGACCTGGCCGTCGTCAAGGTCAGAGGAGTCTCCGGGCTCAAGCCGCTGGCCCTCGGCAACTCCGACAATGTGCAGGTCGGTGACCCGGTGGTGGCCATCGGCGCCCCGTTCGACCTGTCCAACACGGTCACCTCCGGCATCATCAGCGCCAAGGAGCGGCCCATCACCGCGGGCGGCGAGAAGGGCGACGGCACCGACGTCAGTTACGTCGACGCGATCCAGACCGACGCCCCGATCAACCCCGGCAACTCGGGCGGCCCGCTCGTCGACTCCCATGCGCATGTCATCGGCATCAACAGCGCCATCCGGGCCGCCGACAGCGGCGCGGGCCTGGACGGCGGCCAGTCCGGCTCCATCGGTCTCGGCTTCGCCATACCGATCAACCAGGGCAAGCGGGTCGCCGAGGAGCTGATCAACACCGGTAAGGCCACCCATCCGGTGATCGGCGTCACGCTGGACATGAAGTACACGGGAGATGGCGCCAAGGTCGGCACGAAGGGCGCCGACGGCGGGTCCGCCGTCACCTCGGGCGGCCCCGGGGCCAAGGCGGGCATCAGGCCGGGCGACATCATCACCGAGGTGAACGGCGCGCGGGTGCACAGCGGCGAGGAACTGATCGTCAAGATCCGCGCCCACCGCCCCGGAGACCGGCTCGGCCTCACGCTGACCCGTGGTGGTAAAGACCTGTCCATGACGGTGACACTCGGCTCGGCAAGCGGCACGTAACGGCCACCGGAAGGTACCGCCCGGACAGCTTCGGCGGGTACCGTGGAGCGAATCCGGGCCTGATTCGACCTGGTGGCGGAGAACACGCGGAGAACACGAGGAGCAACAAGGTGTTCAATGACATAGGCGCGCTCGAGCTGCTGACGCTCGTGGTTCTCGCCGTGCTGGTCTTCGGTCCCGAGAAGCTGCCGAAGGTCATCCAGGACGTCACCCGCACCATCCGCAAGATCCGTGAGTTCTCGGACAGCGCGAAGGAAGACATCCGCTCCGAGCTCGGTCCGCAGTTCAAGGACTTCGAGTTCGAGGACCTCAACCCCAAGACGTTCGTTCGTAAGCAGCTCATGGACGGCGACGACGAGCTGGGGCTGAAGGAGATCCGCGAGAGCTTCGACCTGCGCAAGGAAATGGCCGAGGTCACCGACGCGGTGAACGGCCGCGAGAGCGTGGCGTCGGCCGGCTCCGTGAACGAATCGGCGAAGGCCGCAGCCGACTCGGCGACCACCCCCGACCTGCTGAAGAAGCCCGCCCAGCCCGCAAAGGACGAGCGTCCCCCTTTCGACGCCGATGCCACCTGAGCTCGAGAGCCTTAAGCGGGAGTTCGACGCCGAGGAGGGCAGTTTCCTCCTCCACCTGTGTGGCCGGCGGTGGGACCGCGCCGCGTTCACCAGGCCGGAGCAGGCCATGCGAGCCGCGTGCGAGCGGTTCCAGACCTGCGAGACGTTCGACCGCCGGCCGGCCGAAGGGTTCTACGAGGTGGCGAAAGCCGTTCGGTCGTGGACAGCGCACCCCGACTTTCCGAGGCCGGCACCGGTCGCCTGTTTCGAACCCGGCGACAGGCTCGGAGACCGGCCAATTCCGACTCGTCCGGACCGTATGGCTATTCTCCATCTGTCCGGTTGCGTGGATGTCCACCCCGTGAAGGGGCGGGCCGCTCCGGATCTTTGACAGATCGAGGAGGCGGCCGGGCAGATGGAGACGAGTCGGGTAGGGGCGGATGGTGCGCCCAGCACAGTCACCGCAGAGGGGGTGCTGGCGGCCCGGCGTACGGTCGACGGCTATCTGCAGGCGCCATTTCCCTGGTACGGGCTGGACGAGGCCTTCGCGGGCCCGCGCTGGCTGATGCAGGTCGGCACCGCGGCGGACGGCACGGTGCAGCACGGTTCCACGGGCCACGGCGACGAGCCCTCGGTCCGGTCCGACGCGGGCGCCGAGAAAGAACGTTTCGCGGTCGTCGTGACCGTGGCTGCCAGCCCGGTGCGGCGCAGTGGTGACGGTACGGGCGTCCTGGACGCCACCACGGTCTCCTCGGCAGCCTGGCTCGCCGGGTCGGGCCTGCTCTCGTACACCTGGCCCCCGCAGCTCGACCACACGCTGCGCGACGACTGGCTCGACCAGCAGACCGAGACCGCCTTCGAGCTCGCCGACGACCTCGGCAACGCGCCCTGGTCGACGCTGTCGCTCCCGGTGGACGGTGTGCCGGTGGAGTTCCACTACCGCGAGTCCGAGTTCGGCTGGGTGCTGGCCGGTTCGGCGCACAACGGCGTCCACATCGGTGCGTACGGGCGCGGGATGAGCGCCTACGGACTGGGCTTCTCGGTGGTCGCCGACATCGCGGCGTACAGCTGACCTCGTACGGCTGACCGGGCCTGCCCCACGGGGACCACGCGTAAGGGGGCGGCCTCCGAGGAGGCCGCCCCCTTTACGCGTGGCTGCCAGCCCGGTGCGGCGCAGTGGTGACGGTACGGGCGTCCTGGACGCC
>NZ_JBHUUV010000054.1:0-37626 GCF_042670885.1 Streptomyces sp. NPDC057136 | reverse complement strand
ACAGGACCCACCCTCCCCGCACACTCGAAGCCCTCAAGCGCCTGATCGAGCACCACGACGAGATCAACTCAAGCAGTAGTTAAATTACGGGTCCTCACCAGCGCGTCTCCCCTGCGAAATACCGGGCTGCTTTGCGGAGAATGTCCCGCTCCTCCTCCAGCTCACGGATCCTCTTGCGGGCGGCGGCCAGTTCCGCCTGAACCACGTCACCGCCAGGCTTCGGCGCCGCAGCAGGTGCGGAGTGGGCACCGTGGCGCCGTCCGTCTGCGGCCCGGATCCAGTTTCGCAGCGTCTCGGTGTTCACCCCGAGGTCGGCGGCGACCGACTTGATCGTCGTTCCCGGACGGGACCGGTACAACGCGACCGCGTCCGCCTTGAACTCGGCGGGGTAGAGCTTCATCCCCACAGGGACTCCGTTCTCCTGGACCATCAAGATCCAAGTCTCTCCGGTGTCCAAAATCCGGGGTCAGGGCCCCTGCGCGAGATCCCCCTTTCCTGCGGCGGTTTCTACTACACCCATGAAGGCGACGGAGTTGGCGTCAACACCCGTCCTGCCGTGAGCGCGGACGGTAAACGCAGGGTGACCGTCTCCCGCACTGCGTTGCTCACCGATCATGCGACTCGAAGAACTGGGCCCCGTTGAGCGCTTGTTGTGGCACTCGCCCCCGGAGCGAAAAGGCCCCGGGGGCAGCGTCGCGCCATACGTGAGTCAGGCCTTGCGGGTTATGGGGCGGTGCCCCACAGGAGCTGGCCGCCGGAGTAGACGCCGATCTTCGGTGCGTCCGTGTACGCACTCGCGGTGCCGTGGCTGTAGTCGTCGGCCTCGTTGAGGTTCGACCAGTCGGCCCGGTGCAGCCGCAGCTGGATGTCGCCGGTCGAGGCACCCGCGGCGAGCGTGCCGCCGGTGACGTTCACCTTCAGATAGCGATTGGCCCCGGTCGCCGTGCCGTTCGTCGACACCGAGTGGGTGAGATTCGAGCAGCCGATCTGCGCCCAGTCACACCACGTCGTGTACGAGGAGGCCGAGTCGTCGAACCAGTAGCGGATCTCGACATCCTTCAGACTCTGCGCACTACTGCCGGTGTTGACCAACTGCAGGTTCATCCCGATGGCGTTGTCCGTAAGACTTGTATCGCTGCTCTTGTACTGCACCTTCAGGTTGCCGGTACCCGTCCCACCCCCCGAAGTCGTCGTGCCGGCGACCTGGGCGGACTGGGCCGAGGCGTTCCCGGCCGCGTCCCGCGCCCGCACCTTGTACTGGTAGGTGGTGGAGGCGGTAAGACCGCTGTCGGTGTACGTCGTGCCGCCGGTGGAGCCGACGAGGGTCCCGTTGCGGTACACGTCGTACGACGCGACGCCCACGTTGTCCGTCGAGGCGGTCCAGGACAGCGACACCGACGACGAGGTGGCGCCCGTCGTCTTCAGCCCCGCCGGGACGCTCGGCGCCTCGGTGTCGGTGCCCGGGTCGCCGCCGCCGTTCAGCGGCGGGTAGGCGTTGGTCAGCAGCATCTGGAACTGTGCGGAGAACCAGCGGCCGGCCAGCGGGGCGTTGGCCATGGCGCCGGTCGGGTTGTTGCCGTTGCGTGCGTTGCCCTCGTAGGTCGGGTCGCACATCCGGTCGAAGCCCTTGCCCTCGTCGTTGTCGATGGGCTGGCTGTTGCCGTCCGACTCGCCCGGGGGCTTGGCCCACACGTACGCGTCGATGCCCGGCTCGGGCGCGGTCTGCGGACGCTCGCCGACGCCGGCACCCTGCTGGTTGCACCAGTTGCCGGTGTGGATGCGGCGGTCCACCCTCCCTCCGTCGACGTAGGCGTCGACGGAGGTCTGTGGGCCGGGTCCTGTGGGCCGTGCGGTGCCGCCCCAGCCGTTGCGGGCGGTGTCAATGAGCATGCCGAGGCCGGAGTTGAAGCCGCCCCGGCTGACCAGGCGGTCGCGCAGCGCCTGGGCGTAGGACAGCTCGTCGACGTAGTAGTTCCAGTCGACCCACTTGGACTGGCGCACGGTGGTGCCGTTCACCGAGTCGGTGACCTTGAAGTTCGGCTCGTGCAGCGCCCCGTAGTTGGCGGTGTTGACGATGAAGCCGGCGACGTCGTCGACCGTCGCGCCCTCGGTGGTGGCAGCGATCTTGAACTCGTCGACGGCCGGGTCGAAGTTGGTGTCCCAGCCGAGCCAGCCGTGGTGGCCGGCGTCGATGTAGTTGTAGACGTTGGGGATGTCGCCGAGCTTGTTCAGCGCGTAACCCACGCCGTGCTCGTACGACCCCAGCTCCTTCACGTGCCGGCAGGCGTCCGTGGCGCCGGCCGCGCCGCCCGCGTTGGTGACCATGTTGGGCAGCGAGTCCGGCTCGATCAGCGCGGAGATCCGCAGTGCGGCGTACTTCGGGTCGGCGAGGATCGCCACGATCGGGTCGATGTACTCCGACTTGTACCGGCTGAGCTCCTCCGCCTTCAGCTCGCCGTTGGAGGCGAGCGCCGAGCAGTCGCGGCCCGGCAGGTCGTAGATGACGACCTGGAAGAGCGTGGCGCCCTGCGTCAGCGCGGTGTCGAGGTGGGCGCGCAGGCCACGGCCGTTGGAGGTGCCGGTGATCGCGGCGATCCGGTCCATCCAGACGAAGCTGGGCTCATCGGCGATGACGGAGCCGCCGGGCTCGGACTTCGCCTTGGCGGACCAGTCGGGGTTGACGTACGGCTTGGCGCCCACGTACGGGTTGTCGACGCGGGCCGCCGCGGCCGCCGAGGCCGGTGCGGTAGGCAGCGCGACGCTGAGCGCGACGCCCATGGCGAGCGCCGGCAGCAGCGCCGCGAGCCTCCTGAAGCGGCTCTTGCGTCTGAGGTGCGTGGTGGTGTTCATCGTTGCGTGGTGTTCCTCTCGGATAAGGGTGTGCGGAGGTACGGCCCGGTGGCGGGAGGCAGCGGGAAGGATTCCCGCCACCGGGTGTCTGGGGGTGGATCAGGGCGCGGTGCCCCACAGGAGCTGGCCGCCGGAGTAGACGCCGATCTTCGGTGCGTCCGTGTACGCACTCGCGGTGCCGTGGCTGTAGTCGTCGGCCTCGTTGAAGTTCGACCAGTCGGCCCGGTGCAGCCGCAACTGGATGTCGCCCGTCGAGGCACCCGCAGCGAGCGAGCCACCGGTGACATTGACCTTCAGATAGCGATTGGCCCCGGTCGCCGTGCCGTTCGTCGACACCGAGTGGGTGAGATTCGAGCAGCCGATCTGCGCCCAGTCACACCACGTCGTGTACGAGGAGGCCGAGTCGTCGAACCAGTAGCGGATCTCGACGTCCTTCAGACCCTGCGCACTGCTCCCGGTGTTGACCACCCGCAGGTTCATCCCGATGGCGTTGTCCGTCGGGCCCGTATCGCTGGTCTGGTACTGCACCTTCAGGTTGCCGGTGCCCGTCCCACCGCCCGGTGCGGTGGTGACGCTCACCGGACCGGCGGGCGGCGAGGCGTTCCCGGCCGCGTCCAGGGCGCGCACGGTGTAGCTGTACGCGGTGGACGCCGTCAGTCCCGTGTCGGTGTACGTCGTGCCGCCGGTGGAGCCGACGCGCGTGCCGCCGCGGTAGACGTCGTACGACGTGACGCCGACGTCGTCCGTGGCAGGATCCCAGGCCAGCGAGGCGGACGACGAACTCGCCCCGGTGGACCGCAGGTTGCGGGGCGCGGTCGGCGGCGTGGTGTCCCCGCCGCCTGAGCCCTTACTGGCGTCGAACGAGAAGGAGTTCACGCCCAGTCCCTGGCCGCCCTGCCAGATCTCGAAGCCGGCCTCGGCGTCGATCAGGTAGTGCGCGGGGTTGATCTGGCCGCGTGCGGTGGCGTCGTCGACGAGACGCTTCACGTTGAGATCGGTCACCGCGGTGGCGCCGCCCTGCAACACGTACGAGATGACCTTCCACCCGGAGGCGCCGGGCCCGGTCCACACGTCCCAGGTCCGGCCGTCCAGGGTGACCGTGGCCGTGCGGGAGCCGATGGGCTGGACGCCGCCGCGGTGGTTGATCCAGATCATCACCTCGGTGCCGTCCGGCTGGTCGTCGGTGGTGGGCGTGGAGTTGAACCACAGGTCGTACGCGGCGTTCCATGCACCGGAGGCGACCTGCGTGGTGTCGAACGCCGACCGGGCGCTGCCCAGCTCGCTCACCCGGATCGGCAGGCCGCTATTCGCGGTGCACGCGCCCCAGTGGCAGCCCTTGTAGCTGGACGGGTAGGTGGCGGGCGGCCCCGCCGTGGTGAGCGAGAAGTTCGCCTCGGTCACCTTCCAGGCGCCGGTCGCGGTGTCCACGCTGACGCACTGGCGGGCCGAGGAGTTCCACTCGTTCTGCTGGTACGTGTACGCGCCGCCCTGCATCTCGGTGGTGCCCCACTGGGTGCAGTCGGTGACCGGCGCGGCCGCCGCCGGGCCCGCGCCGGTGAACAGCGCGAGCCCGGCGAGCAGGATGCCCGCGGCGGTGGCGGCAAGGGCGCCGCGCAGGTGCCGTCCCGTCACGGCGCCGTCCCCCAGACGAGCTCGCCGCCTACATACGCGGTGATCTTGGAGGCGTCCGCGAAGGACGCGTTGGTGCCGCGGCTGTAGTCGTCGGCCTCGTTGAAGTTCGACCAGTTGCTCTTGTGCACGCGCAGCTGAATCTCGCCGGAGTCGCCGCCCGCGGCGACGCTGCCCGCGCCGGCGCTGAAGCCGACCTCCAGGTAGTGGTCCGCGCCGGTCTTCGGGCTGCTCATGGCGACCACCCGGTGGGTGATGTTGGCGGCGCCGAGCATCGCCCAGTCGCACCAGGTGGTGTACGTGGACGGGCCGCCGTCGCCGGTGAAGTAGTAGCGGACGGTCACCGTGGAGAGGCTGAGCGCGCCGCCGCCGGTGTTGCCGACCTTCAGGGACATGCGCACGGCGTTGTCGGTGGCGTTGGAGTCGGTGCTCTTGTACTGGACCTTGGCCCCGCCCGTACCGCCGCCCGTCTTGGTGGTGCCGGTGACCTCGGCGGACAGTGCGGAGGCGTTGCCCGCAGCGTCGCGGGCGGCGACCCGGTAGTGGTAGGCGGTGGCGGCGGAGAGCCCGGTGTCGGTGTAGGTGGTCGCGGTCGGGGTGCCGACCGGGGTGCCGTCGCGGTAGACGTCGTACGCCGCAACGCCGGTGTCGTCGGTGGACGCCGTCCAGCTCAGCGACACGCTGGTGCCGGTCGTCGCCGTCACCGTCAGGCCGGTCGGGACGGTCGGCGCGGTGGTGTCGCCGCCGCCGGGGCCGCCCTCGTCGCCGAGGAGCTCGGCGTACGAGGCGAAGGAGAGCGCCAGCGCCGCCTGAGCCCAGAAGCGGTGGTAGGTGAAGACCGGCGGGGCGCCGCCGTCCAGGTACGTCTGCACCTTCGACCAGCCCGGCTCCTGCTTGAGCCACGGCCGCATCCCGATGAAGGTCGTGCCGGTGCCCAGTTTCACGCCCTGCGGGGAGGTGCCGGACCAGCCCGCCGGGAAGTACACCGGGTCGTCGAAGCGGTCGTAGTCGCGGCGGGTCTCGGGGACGGCGATGCCCTTGGTGTCCGCGTGCCCGGCCATGGCGTCGAGCAGGGACTTGGCGAGTCCGGCGGCGTCGGCGTCCCCGGACTTCGCGGAGTAGTAGATCAGCGTCATGGCCAGCGCCGCGCCCACGCCGACGTCGTTGCTGTAGTCGACGACCGACACGTGCAGGCCGGTGTTGGCGCCGGGGCTCGCGGCGTTCCAGGTGTCGGGGGCGCCGGTCCAGCTCAGCGTGGAGGGGAAGCGGTAGCTGCCGTCGGAGCCGACGGTGGTCTGCTCGGAGGCCCAGGCCACCCACTTGTCGAGGACCGCCTTGGCGGACGTGTTGTTGGTGACGTAGTAGTACTGGGCGACGCGCTCCATGCACCACACCTGGAACCCGAACCAGTTGTTGCTCGGCGGGTCGTGGTAGACGGGCTGCCAGTCGTACGCCATGCCGTAGAAGGTCGGTGTGCCGGCCGGCGGGGTGCCGTACTGGCCGTCCCAGCTGTTGGAGCAGCCGCCCGCGAGCCCGCCATCGGCGGACTGCAGCCAGCGCAGGAACTCCAGCTGCCGGGTGAGCGACTTCTGCCAATCGCCCTTCGCGGTCGGCGACTTGGGGGTGAGGGCGGGGATGGTGGACAGCGCCCAGGCGGCGAGGGGGTTCTGGTAGCCCTGGTGGGCGATGCCGTCGCCGATGCGCCAGGCCCAGCCGCCGCCGGTGCCTGCGGAGCCGCCCCAGGCGTAGTACCAGGACAGCAGGTAGTGCTGGGCATCGCGGCCGGAGGCGGGCTGGCAGCCGGTCGGGCTGGTGCAGTCGCCGATTTTCTTGAAGTACTTGTCGAACATCGAGTAGCGCAGGTAGTCGCCCATCTTCGCGGCCTTGGCCACGGAGGCGGAGACCTGGCCCGCCTTGCCCTGCGCCGTCGCCCACGTCAGCGCCCAGTACGCGGCCTGCACGGCGCGCGCGTCGGCGTCGGGGGCGTTGGTGTACTTCCACTGCTTCGCGTACGAGGCGTCTTTGACGAAGAGGTCGAGGTAGCCGTTGGGGCTGCCGTACTTGAAGAGGTCGGTGCTGGGCTGCGGGATGGTCTCCCAGACCGACTCCTGCGCGCCGCGCTGGTAGCTGTTGACGAAGGACGCCATCTTGCCGGGGCCGAGCTCGTCGCCGGTGCCGGGCTTGTTGCCGAAGCCGTAGACGTTGTCGAGGTCCATCAGCCAGTGCATGCCGTAGACGTCCATCGTCCCGTACGCGGAGGCGAGTTCGGTGGCGATGGGGTCGGAGCCGACGGAGACGGAGGAGGTCAGCTCGGACGGGTAGCTGGTGACCTGCGGGTGCTCGGGCGCGTAGGTGGCGGGCTTGGAGGGGGTGTACGAGTCGTTGGTGGGCTGGTCGATGTGCGGCGGGATGATCGAGGCCTCGGCGACCTCCCAGGACTTGTTGAACGGGGCCCAGTCGCCGGTGACCCGGCCGTACGCCGCCTCCAGCCAGATCCAGAAGCTGAACGCCTCGGAGGTCGTCTGGTGGCCGTGGTCGGGAGCCTCGACGATCAGGGTCTCGGCGCAGTGGTACGGAATGCCGTCCGGGCTGAAGTAGCCGCTGGCCGGGCTCTTGATCTTGTTGTACTGGGTGAGGAAGGCCTCGGTGTAGGGGCCGTCGGCGGCGGCGGCCGCTTGTGCGGCGGAACCGGCCGAGGCCTCGGCAGCCTGGGCGAGCGCCTGCCCGGCGCCGAGGGCGACGAGCGCGCCGCCGGTCACGCCGACGAAGGAACGCCGGGAGAGTAACGAGGATCTTTCGGATCTTTCGGGCGTTTCGGGGTGTGCGGACACAGGTCCTCCAAGAGGGGGTCCGGGTGGGAGTGGTGGTGGTGCCGTGCCGGGGCTGCTCCCCATCCCGGCACGGCGGCACGCTGGAACGGTCCGGGCGGGCGGGGCCGACCGCCCGGACCGTGGTTCAGGGGGTGGTGCCGTAGACCGTCTGACCGTCGAGGTGGACGGTGATCTTCGGCGCATCCGCGAAGGAGGTGTTCGTACCGCGGCTGTAGTCGTCGGCCTCGCTGAAGTTCGACCAGTCGCTCTTGTTGAACCGCAGTTGTGCCTCGCCGCTCGAGGCCCCGGGGGCGAGGCTGCCCGCCGTGGCGGCGAAGCCCACCTCCAGGTAGTGGTCGGCGCCGGCCTTCGGGCTGCTCATCGCGACGACCCGGTGCGTGAGCGTCCCGCAGCCGGGCACCGCCCAGTCGCACCAGGTGCTGTACGTCGTGGCACCGGACTCGCCACTGAAGTAGTAGCGGACGGTCACCTTGGAGAGAGCGACGGTCGAGTCGCCGGTGTTGACCAACTGCAGCCCGGGCTTGATCGAATTGTCGCCGGCGGACTGGTCGTTGTTCTCGTACTGGACCTTCAGGGCGCCGCCGCCCGTGCCCGCCGGCTGCGTCGTGGCGCTCACCGGGGCGGACTGCGCCGAGACGTTCCCGGCGGCGTCGCGGGCCTGCACCGTGTAGGCGTACGCCGTGGAGGCGGCGAGCCCGCTGTCGGTGAAGGACGTACCGGAGGCCGTCCCCACCTTCGTGCCGCCGCGGTAGACGTCGTACCCGGTGACGCCCGTGTCGTCGGTGGCGGCATTCCACGCCAGGGAGACGGAGGCAGAGGTGGTGCCGGTCACCCGCACACCCGACGGCACGCTCGGGGCCTGGGGGTCGACCGCGCCGGTGTCGCCGAGGGCCTTGCGGATCGCGTCCATGACGACGGGCTTGGGCTGCAGGTTCCCGTCCCACGGGAGGGCCGAGCCCTCGCCGTCGAAGACGCCGGGGATCCAGGAGTACTTGTCGGTGTAGTCCCAGACGGTGATCCCGACGCACCGGGTGACGGCCAGGCAGGCCTCGGTGACCCGGCGGTAGTAGGCGGCCTGGGTGGCCTCCTTCGCCGTGTCCTTCGGCAGCTGCATCCGCACGTCGAGCTCGGTGATGGCCACGTCGAGGCCGAGGTCGGCGAAGCGCTGGATGTTCTGCTGCATCTGGTTCGGGAAGCCGTACTGGATCGCCAGATGCGCCTGCAGCCCGACGCCGTCGAGCGGCACGCCGGCGGCTTTAAGATCGCGGGCGAAGGCGTAGAGGGCGTCGCTCTTCGCGCCGAGCCCCTCGACGTTGTAGTCGTTGATGTACAGCTTGGCGTCGGGGTCGGCGGCCCGGGCGGCGCGCAGGGCGTGGGCGATGAAGTCCTTGCCCATGGCGTTGTAGAACGGCGAGTTGCGGAAGCTGCCGTCCTCGTTGAAGGGCTCGTTGACGACGTCCCAGGCGAACACCTTGCCGCGGTAGTGGCCGGCGACATTGGCGATGTGGTTCTCCATGGCGGGGCGCACCTGCGAGGCGGGCAGCTGCCCCACCCAGCCGGGCAACTGGCTGTGCCACACCAGGGTGTGGCCGCGAACGCTCTGGCCGTGCGCCTGGGCGAAGTCCACAACCTGGTCGCCGCCCGCGAAGCTGAACTGCCCCTGCGTGCGCTCGGTGCTGTCCCACTTCATGGAGTTGCCGGGGGTGATCGGCCCGAACTGGGAACCCAAGGTCTGGGTGTACGGGGCGTCGGACAGCTCCCCGTTGTCGGTCGCCGAGCCGAAGTACTTGCCCTTGGCGTCAGCGAGTTGATGCAGCGTCAGCGGCTCGGCCGCGGACGCCGGCGACGGCGTGAGCCCCATCGCTGCCATCGCGAGGGCGAGGGTGGCGATCAGGGCGGCGATGCTCCTAGACGCCCGTCTTCGGGCGGGGGGTATGGGCGCCAGCGTCATGCTGGTTCCTCTCTCCGAATGCGGGAGGGGGACGCTCAAGCGTCACCGAAGCCCTGCGACCGGGGTCCCACCGGTCGCGGCGCACCGTCTCCTCCCCCGCGGCTCTGATGGGAGATGTTGCAAGCCTTGAAGTCGTGGGAGCGCTCCCAAATTGCTGTAGTGGGGTGCACCTGTCAAGAGGTGAGGCGAAACTTGCGTGTGATCTGGCGACATTGCCGACGGCCGGGCGTTGCGGACGTCAGCCCTCCGCCAACACGTGAAGCCCCGGACTATGGCTTGCCGTCATGTACTGAAACCGACATGAGCGGACTCATGGACTACGACTCGTAGGGCTTGGTCATGTGCGATCCGCGATGGCGTGTCTTCTTGATCGGTCGTGTCGTTGATCGAGTGTGCTGAGTGAGGAGTTGGCTGCGGTCCGGTGTGATCTGGAGGACTTCGCGGCGGAGATGTTCGAGCCGTTCGCGCGGGCGGATCAGCGACGGTGGGGCGGGGTCTACCTGCGTGGCCTGCTGCTGGACGGCGGGCGCAAGTCGGTGGAGCCGATGGCCGCCCGCCTGGGCGAGGACGGGAACCGGCAGGCGCTGGCCCACTTCGTGACCTCCAGCCCGTGGGATGCGGCGCATGTGCGGGCCCGGCTGGCCTGGCGCATGCAGCCGGACGCCGGCACGCTCGGCCGCCGGGTGCGCCGCGAGACTGCCGGCACCGAGCCTCCGGTCCGCTGGCTGCTGGCCGAATGGCCCGCCGACCAGGACGAGCCGGTGCAGTTCTGGCTCTCCAACCTGCCCGAGACCACCCCGCTGCCTGTCCTCGTGCGCACCGCGAAGCTCCGCTGGCGCATCGAGAACGACTACCGCCAGATGAAACAGGCCCTGGGCCTGACCCACTTCGAAGGCCGAACCTGGCCAGGCTGGCACCACCACGTCACCCTCGTCTCGGTCGCGCACGCCTTCTGCACCCTTCAGCGACTGAGCCGATCCCCAAAAGAGACGGCGTCGGCCTGAGCCTCTACCGAGTCGTCCGCGAGCTGCAGACACTCCTCGCGACCTGGACCGGCGCCTGCCCCACCTGTCACCGCGACATACCAGACCCCGCACCAACATGACCAAGCCCTACTAGGGCTCACTTGGGCGTGCCCGGGGTGACGCTGATGATACTGGGGCGGCCGCGGCAAGAGGAGATCGCTGCGGCCTGACCCGGGGCAGGATTGCGCGCCGCGGGCCAGGCCGACCGTGGATTGATCAGGTGCAGGCCTTCCCGTTGAGAGTGAAGGCCGTGGGCGCGGGATTGGTCCCGCTGTAGGTCCCCTGGACTCCGAAGCTCGCTGTCGCGCCGGGTGCGATCGTCCGGTTCCAGTCGGTGCCGCGGGCGACGACTGCGCTGCCGTTCTGGGTGACGGTCGCGTTCCAGGCGCTCGTGACGCGCTGCCCGGCCCCGTAGGTCCAGCCCAGCTGCCACCCGTCCACGGCGGTCGTGCCCGTGTTCTTGGCGGTGACCGTCGCGGTGAAACCCGTGTTCCACACGCTGTCGGTCTTGTACGTCACCGCGCAGGCACCGGTGGGCTGTTCGCCGGTGGAGGTCCGCTCGGCGGCGTAGGCGGCGAGCCAGGCCAGCGGGGCGTTCCAGTTGACCGCCACCTCGTTGGTGGAGTACGAGCCGATGTCGTCGATGTAGCAGGCGGCGGGCGCGCAGCCGGCCAACTTCTCCTCCGCCACCGGATCCTGGAGGCCGCTGTTGGGCCCGCCCGCCAGCGATCCCGCCGGAGGATGGGGCAACGAGGCGTCCAACTGGTGGGCCCAGAAGCGGTGATGCTGGTTCTGCGAGGACGTCTCGCCATAGCCGGACACGTAGGACTGGCCGAGGGCGTTGCGGCCGAGGAGGTAGTCCATCGTCTCCAGCGCGCCGGTGCGGTAGCGCTCGTTTCCGGTCAACTCTCCGGCGACGGCCAGGACGATCGCGTCGCCCGCGACCTCGCCGTTGGAGCCCCAGAAGTAGCCGTCCGCCGGTACGGGCACCGCGTAGCCCTGGGCGGCCATCCGGGACAGGTAGCCGTCGGCAGCCGCCGTCACCGAAGCCCGGACCCGGTCCCGGTCGGCTGCGGGCAGACCGTTGGGGGCGGTGGCCAGGGTGAGCCTGCCGAGTGCGGCCGTGTCCGCCCAGCCGAATCCGTAGGCGGAGAAGGCAGTTGAGGAGGTGTGCCAGGTGGAGTCGGTGACCGCGTCCCGGTAGCCGCTCTCGCCGGTCGTGGCGTACAGCTCGGCCGCCGCCCAGTAGAACTCGTCGGTGACCGTGGTGTCGCCGTAGGCGCCGCCGCCGGTGCTGTCCGCATCCGGCGCGTACAGCGCCGGGTTGGCGTGGGCCGCCGTCCAGGCCCGGCGCGCGGCCGACAGACAGCGGTCGGCGAACGCGGCGTCGTAGGCGCGGTAGACCCGGGCGCACTGCGCCGCGGCCGCCGCGAGGTTGAGGGTCGCCGCCGTCGAGGGACGGTGCAGCTCACGTGGCTGGGGGTCCTGGTCGGGGCGCAGCGGCATGCCGGTCCAGGCCGCGTCATGGATCTTGTGGAACGCCATGCCCGCGTACGGCTTGCCCTCGGGCACCTGCATCCGCATCAGGAAGTCGAGCTCCCAGCGCGCCTCGTCCAGCACGTCGGGTACGCCGTTGCCGCGCTCGGGGACCTTCAGGGAGGAGTCGCCGAGCGCCGCGTCCTTGCCCGCGCGCTTGGCCCGCTCGAAGGAGTTGACCATCAGCCAGGTCGAAATGCCGCCGTTCACCACGTACTTGCCGTGGTCGCCCGCGTCGTACCAGCCGCCCCTGACGTCCTGGGTGTAGTCGCACACGGTGGCCTGGCACGGGACGGAGGTGTCGCCCTTGTTGGGTGCGACGCCGAAGTGTCCGGCCGGGCGGGCGTAGGCGGAGCCCACCAGGGAGGCGTCGATGGGTATGCCGCTGCGCTGGTGGTAGAAGAACGCCATCGCGTCGGAGCGCAGAGAGTCGTACAGGTTCGCGCGGAGGTCGAAGGGCACGCTGCTGCTGCCGTCCACCGTCAGGACGTATCCCGAGCCGGCCCCCTGGAACGAGGAGAAGTCGGCCACTTGGACGGACTGCCCGGAGGGGGCGTCCGCCCCGCGCGGGACGGTCGCACCGGAGGCGACCGCCGTCCCTGACGCGTCGCGCAACTGCCAGGTGAGCGGCTGCGTCGCCGTGGTGACCACGGTGGCGCGCTTGGGGCCGTCCGGCAGATAGCCGACCTGGTTGACGCGTACGGTCGTGGTCGCCGCCACATCGGAGACGACGGCTGCCGCGGCGGGCGTGGTGAGGAGGCCGCCGACGAGGAGGGAACTCGTCAGCAGGGTGGCGGCGAGGCGTCTGGGGCGGGGTAACGAAGGAACGGTGGGCATGAGCGGCTCCTATGTCGATGCTGGTCAGCAGGCGGAGTTGGGCTGGGTGAGCAGGCCCGTTCGCCAGGGCAGACGGAGGTAGTCGTCTCCCCGGCGCCGGACGTGTGGGAACTGTCGCGCTGGATGGTCAGAGGTCCGCGTCGGCGTCGGGGGTGCTCAGGGGATGGCGGTCGCGGCCCGGCTCCGCACCGAGTCTGGGAGCGCTCCCAATCGTCGATATCCCGAACATTGATCGATAGAGCGGGGAACCGAGCTCTACGCGACCTTCCACGGTTACCGTCCGCTCGTCCCGGACGGCGACCGCATCGACTGGATCCTCGCCACGACCGGCGTGACCGTGCAATCCGCCACCATCAACACGTACGAGCAGCGCGGCCAGTACCCCAGCGATCACCTGCCGGTGCAAGTGAGCCTGACACTCGCGTGAAACGCGTGACGGCCGGCGTTGACCGCGGTGAGCAGGCCGGTCCCGAGGGCCGCCACCACCATGGCGGCGACCCTGGACCGTGGAGGGGCGGGAGCCGCACCGTAGGACTTCATCAGGTGCGGGTCCAGTGCTGGTTGCTACCGTTCGAGCAGGTGTAGAGCTGGATCAGGGTGCCGTTGGCGGTGCCGGCCGAGACGGCGTCGAGACAGAGGCCGGACTGGACGCCGACGATGGAGCCGTCGGAGTTGAGGCGCCATTTCTGGTTGTCGGCGCCCCAGCAGCTGTAGATCTGGACTTTGGCGCCGTTGCCGGTCCCGGCGGCGTCCAGGCACTTGTTGCCGTAGACCTTGAGCTCACCGGCTTCGGTGTACGTCCACTGCTGGTTGGTGCCGTTGTTGCAGTCCCAGACCTGGAGCTGGGTGCCGTCGGTGGTGCTGCTGCTGGGCACGTCCAGGCAGCGGCCCGACCCGACGCCCTTGATCTGTCCGGAACCCGAAGGGGGCGTGGTGGAGCCGCCGTTGAGTGCGTTGAGGACTGCGGTGTAGGCGGGCTTCTTGCTGCCGTCGCCGTTGAACAGCAGCGGCGTGTCCTGCGCGCGCCAGGAGTCGGTGTCGCGCACGCCCCAGACGGTGATGCCGAGGCAGCGCGAGACGGCCAGGCAGTCGTTGGTCACGTTGGCGTAGGTCGTGGACGAGGCGCCCTGGATGTCGAGTTCGGTGATGGCCACGTCGACGCCGAGGGCGGCGAAGTTCTGCAGGGTGGTGCGGAAGTTGCTGTTGTAGGGGCTGCCGCTGTTGAAGTGCGACTGGAAGCCGACGCAATCGATCGGCACGCCGCGCTGCTTGAAGTCCTTGACCATGGAGTACATGGCCTGGGTCTTGGCCCAGGTCCAGTTCTCGACGTTGTAGTCGTTGTAGCAGAGCTTGGCGGACGGGTCGGCGGCGCGCGCGGTGCGGAAGGCGAGCTCGATCCAGTCGTTGCCGCTGCGCTGCAGGTTGGAGTCGCGTCGGGCGCCCGAACTTCCGTCGGCGAAGGCCTCGTTCACGACGTCCCACTGGGCGATCTTGCCCTTGTAGTGGGCCATCACGCCGTTGATGTGGCCGATCATCGCCTGGCGCAGATCGTTGCCGCTGAGGCTCTGCATCCAGCCGGGCTGCTGGGAGTGCCAGGCCAGGGTGTGACCGCGCACCTTCTTGCCGTTCTGTACCGCCCAGTTGTAGACGCGGTCACCGCCGGTGAAGTTGAACTGGCCCCGCTGCGGTTCGGTGGCGTCGATCTTCATCTCGTTCTCGGGCGTCACCATGTTGAACTCACGGCCCGCGATCGACGTGTACGCCGAGTCGCCCAGCCTGCCCGAGGCGATGGCGGTGCCGAAGTAGCGCCCGCTCTGCGCCGCCGCGGCACCGAGCGTGCTCTCGGCGGCGTGTGCTCTCGGTGGGGCGGCCAGCGCGCCGACCGCAACCAAGACGCCGACGACCAGCGCCAACAGCAGACCGCGGGTCTTCCGGCGGATATCGGGTTTGGAAAGGGCGTACGAGCCCATGACTGTGCCTCCAAGGTAGGAATCACGGAAGGACGGAAGGACTGAAGCGCAGGGGAATGCGTCGTCCGCCCCCACTCGGCAGACGGACGGAGCGGCGGGCCGGAACCCGGGCGGTACGGAATCTCGACCGGAACGGACGGCAGAGCGTCCAGGGCCGACATGGTTCGAAATCCTGAACTATGGCCGGTGTCTCAGACAGGGATGATTGAGGCTTGACGATGACTCGTCAATACTCCCCGCGGAAGAAGTTTCCGTTCCTCGCCCGAAACTTTCCGGAATCCCAGTGAGCCGACGGTGAATTCCTGACGCCACTGCCGGTGGACGCCGTAGGGCCGGGTCGGGGCGTTGTGCGCGGTGTTTCCGGTCGGCGCGACAGCTTGTCGATCCCAAGGCGGGAGGCGCCGTTTGTAGACAGATCGGCTTCAGGCCTTGACCGGAGGGCTTCGCATTCCTAGCTTGTGGCGTCAATGAGTCCGGGAACTTTCCGAAAAGTTTTCGGGATCGCCCCCGCCCCCTCAAGGAGTCCCTCTGATGTGGTTCCGCCACCCGTCCCCGGTCCGCCTGAGACGCTTACTCGCCGTCCTTGCGCCCTTCCTGCTCGTGGCCACCTTCCTCGGTGCCCATCCCGCCAGCGCGGCGACCGTAGACCCCAACGCCTCGTATGTGCTGGTCAACCGCAACAGCGGCAAGGCCCTGGATGTCTACAACCTGGCGACCGACGACGGCGCCCGCATCACCCAGTGGGCCAGGAACGATCAGCCCCAGCAGCAGTGGCAGTTCGTCGATTCCGGGGACGGCTACTACCGCATCAAGTCCCGCAATTCGGGCAAGGTGCTGGACGTCCACAACTGGTCCACCGCGAACGGCGGCGCGATCGTCCAGTGGACCGACCTGAACGCCACGAATCAGCAGTGGCGGCTGGCCGACAGCTCGGACGGCTACGTCAGGCTCATCTCTCGCCACAGCAACAAGGCCCTCGAAGTACAAGGCGCCTCCACCGCCGATGGCGCGAACATCGTCCAGTACGACGACTGGGGCGGCACCAACCAGCAGTGGAAGCTCGTCAAGGTCGGCGGGGACACCCCCGGCGCCTGCGATCTTCCGTCGACGTACCGCTGGACCTCCACGGGCGCGCTGGCACAGCCCAAGCCGGGTTGGGCCTCGCTCAAGGACTTCACCGTCGTCCCGTACAACGGCAAGCAGCTCGTCTACGCGACGACGCACGACACGGGGACGAGTTGGGGTTCGATGAACTTCGGCCTGTTCACTAACTGGTCGGACATGGCCTCGGCCAGCCAGAACACGATGTCTTCCGCCACCGTCGCGCCCACGCTCTTCTACTTCGCGCCGAAGAACATCTGGGTGCTCACCTACCAGTGGGGTGGGACCGCCTTCTCCTACCGGACGTCGAGCGATCCCACCAACCCGAACGGTTGGTCATCACCGCAGGTGCTCTTCTCCGGAAGCATCACCGGCTCCGGAACAGGACCCATCGACCAGACGCTCATCGGTGACGGGACGAACATGTACCTGTTCTTCGCCGGCGACAACGGCAAGATCTACCGGGCCAGCATGCCGATCGGGAACTTCCCGAGCAGCTTCGGCGTGAACTCGACAGTGGTCATGAGCGATACGACGAACAACCTGTTCGAAGCTCCGCAGGTCTACAAGCTCCAGGGCCAGAACCGCTACCTCATGATGGTCGAGGCGATCGGCTCGCAGGGCCGCTACTTCCGCTCGTTCACCGCCACCAGCCTGAACGGCTCTTGGACACCCCAGGCCGCGACCGAGAGCAACCCCTTCGCCGGCAAGACCAACAGCGGCGCCACCTGGACCAACGACATCAGCCACGGCGAACTGCTCCGCACCAGCGCCGATCAGACCATGACCGTCGACCCCTGCAATCTGCAGTTGCTCTACCAAGGACGCAGCCCCAACACTGGCGGCGACTACGGCCTCCTGCCCTACCGCCCGGGTCTGCTGACACTGCAGCGCTGACGGCGTGACACGGGTCCTGCTCCGGTAGGGAGCCGGCGGGGCGGGCTCGGCGAAAGGCCGTGCCCGCCCCGGTCACGCGACAACGCCGGGCACATGTGCACTGCCACTGCGCCCGGGACGCGGCGGAGTGCCTGCACCATCTCGTCGGGCACATCGGCGCGGAGCCCGTTCACCTTGTCTGCCAGGACATCAGTCACGGCAGCTGTAGTTCTGCATGGAACGTCCTGCAGCCGGTGGCGTCGCTGGTGGCAGGCGGTGGCGGCGGCCTGGTGGTGACGCCGCCAGGCGGTCCAGTGCAGCATGTGGTCGCGGTCGCGGACAGGTGCAGGCAGGACGAGGACGCGCAGGAGGCGTAGGAGTTCGGGGCAGGTCAGCGGGATGAGCCGGGCCGGCTGTGCCTCGCCGGTCTTCTCGCTGGCCGCCGCGAGGGTCAGGGTGAGGACCGTGGTGGCGATCAGGGAGAACAGTGACCAGCGCATCCAGGAGTTCCAGCATGTCACCTGGCCCTGGTCCAGGCCGGCGTGACCCTTGGCGAGCTGGAAGGTCTCCTCGATCCGCCACCGGCGGCAGATGATCTCCACGAGCGTGGCCAGAGTGACGGGGCCCGGTGCCCAGCAGCGGAAGTAGGAGACCTCGCCCGTGTAGCGGTGGCGGCGGGCGACCAGAACGCTGGTGCCTGCATCCTGTCCGTCGGGAGTGTCGGCGCGGATGTCGAGCCAGGCCCAGTCGTACTCGCGCCGCCCCTTGGTGCCGTGACCGGTGGCCAGGCGCATCCACTGTGCAGGCCGCACCTTGTTGAGCATCTTGCGGGCTTCCCGTCGACGGCCGGTCCCGTCCGTGACCTGATGGGTGGCCGCGACGCCCACGGTGCAGCCCAGGTTCAACGCCCTTATGTCCCGGCGCAGTTCACGCCCGCAGTAGACCTCGTCGGCAGCGAACCAGCGGGCTGGTATCCCGGCCGCGAGCGCCTCGGTGACCATCGCCACCGCCTGCTGCGGCTTGGTGGCGAAAGACGACCTCGCCCGGAACGCCGGCTAACAGGCGGCGTTCCTCGCCGCAGTCCAGTCCGCCGGGAGATGCAAGGCCCGGTCGAGCAGCACGCGGGTGGTGGCGGTGACCACCGCGAGGTGGACGGCGACCTGGCACAGTCCCACACCACCCAGGGCCTGTACTTCAATTAATGCTCGATGGGCGGGTGTTGGCGGCGGCACACTGATGAGATGGCTGCACATACGGTCGACCGGTCCTCCGTTGCGGCGCTGAAGGCCAAGATTGATCAACTCCTGCCCCACCTCGACGAGCGCCGTCGTCGGCTCTACCTCGCCAGTGAGGCCGACGCGATCGGCCGCGGCGGGATCACCGTGGTGGCCGCCGCTTCCGGCATCAGTGCGGCCACCGTCGCACGAGGGATCGCTGAGCTGGCCGATCGGCCCCTGTCGGCCGGGCGGATCAGAGCGCCCGGAGCTGGCCGTAGACGGCTGACGATCACTGACCCGGGGTTACGGCCTGCGCTAGAAATCTTGATCGAGCCGCACACCCGGGGCGATCCGGTCTCGCCGTTGCGCTGGACAACTCTCTCGCTGAGGAGCCTGGCCTCGGTATTGACCGCACACGGTCACCCGGTCAGCGCGGCGACTGTTGGACGCCTGCTGCACACCCTGGGATACAGCCTGCAAGGCACCGCCAAGACCTCGGAGGGCACCAGCCATCCGGATCGCGATGCACAATTTGCCATCTGAACGCCACGGCCGCAGCCTTTCTCAATGATCACCAGCCCGTGATCAGCGTGGACACCAAAGCGAAGGAATGGCTCGGCAACCGTGACCGCCCCGGTCGAACCTGGCGGCCAGGCAAGGATCCGATCCATGTGGACTGTCACACCTTCATCACCAAAGATCAGCCGGTGGTCATCCCCTATGGGATCTACGACATCGCCCGCAACACCGGCTGGGTGAACGTCGGGACCGACCACGACACGGCCGAATTCGCGGTGGAATCCATCCGCCGCTGGTGGCAGCACCGTGGACGGGCCGACCACCCGGGCGCCACCCGGCTGCTGATCACCGCCGACTGTGGTGGCTCAAACGACCCCCGCCGATGGACGTGGAAGAAGCACCTGGCCGCCCTGGCCCTGGAGAGCGGGTTGGAAATCACTGTGTGTCACCTCCCGCCGGGAACGCAATGCCGTTGCTTGACTCACTGAACTATCGCCCGGTGCAGCGTGATGACCTTGGCCGTGACCCGCCGTGTCGGCCGCCGGTCCCGAGTGTTGATCCGGTAGGAGAGCTTCGAGGAGTACTTCGAGTCCGGCCGTTTGAGGTGCCGGTCAGCCTCGCGCAGACGCCTGGTGCCGTTGTCGAGCTTCCGGCGTACTTTCACTGCGAGTACGGCCAGGAACTTCTTGATCTTCGTGGGAGTGTTCGCACTCTGGCGGACCACGCTGCGACGGGCGTGCTTGAGGACCTTGACGAACGAGACCCGGTCCGGATCGATCCCGTTGCCGTCGGCCAGACCCACGATGATCTGCGTGAGGCAGTGGTGCACGACGAGGTGCGCCCAGACCTCCTGTCGCACAAGGTCAGGGTCGCCCGAGCGGAGGACTTCGGCCGGCCCGCGCTGGAACGTCTTGATCTGCCGAAACGCCGACTCCGCCTCCCATCTTTCCCGGTACAAAGCTGCCAGCTCCGCCGCTGGAAACGCCACCGGGTCCAACAGGTCAGTCAGCAGCCTGACCACCTCGCCGCCGTCGACGCGGTACTCGATCACCCGGACCAGCACACCGCCGGGGTGCGCGCCCTTCTGCCCGGCCAGGTTCATCCTCCCCAGATAGGTCCCGTCGGGAAGATGTTCGACCGGCCGATGCGCCACAGGCGAGCGGGCCCTGACAGGCAGGTGGGCCCCGGCCCCGAGATAGGCCTTCCATAACTCGACCCCGGGGAAGCCCCGATCCATGATGACGAGCATCTTGCTCGCCGAGGTCGACAGAGCGATCGCCAACTCCCGTTCGCCGCCGTTGAATCCGCCCACAGCCGCGTCGATCTGGGCATGCGTGCCGCACTCGGTCAACGTCACCACCCGCACCTGTGGAAACCCCGCCGGTTGCCCGTTCTTGACCGGCCCTCCGAACGTGGCCCGATTGGCCGCTGTGTCCGGCGCATCCAGCACGAACCCGTCCACCGCAGCCAGCCGCATCAAGAAGGCTCTCCCTAGGCCGACAGGAGCCAACGGGCCAGCCAGCTCGCGGAACATGGTTTCCAGGACCAGTGGCCCCAGGCGCCTCCGCGCCCGCGTAAACGAGGACTTGTTGGGGATGCTCCCGCTCAACTCCCCGATTTCACCGACCAGTTGCTCCGCCACGTCGTCGTAGGAGTCCTGCTGGCCGGACACCTGCCGGATACCGGCTGACCCGAGAGAGCAGCTGCGGCTCGACGAAGAGCTGGGCGCCGCCCGCGAAGGCCAGGATCACCATGTACACGATCCACTTGCGGAGCATCGGGATCTGCACGTGCCAGGCGGTCTGCCAGGCGCTCGCGCCGTCGATGCGCGCGGCTTCCATGACGTCCGTGGGGATGTTGTTGAGCGTGCCGTACATGACAACGATCCAGCCGCCCGCGCCGGTCCAGAACGCGATGATCGTGAACAGCAGGGGCAGGTGGCCGGGGGCGATCACCTCGCCGAAGGTGTCGAACCCCAGCACGCCAAGGAGCGAACTGACCGGGCTGACCGTCGGGTCGAGCATGAACAGCCACACCAACACACTCGCGGCTCCGGCGAGCGCTCCCGGAATGTAGTAGAGGAAGCGCAGAGCCTTGCTGGCGGGGCCCGAGGACAGACGGTGCAGCAGCAGCGCCAGGGCCACCACGAACACCACCAGGGACAGCAGCCAGAAAGCGAGGTAGACGGCGACATGGCTCACGGCGTCCAGGAAGCGGAAGTCCTGCGCCGTGGTCACGAAGTTGGCGAAGCCGGTGACCCTGCCCCCGGCGTCGGTGAAGGCGAAGTAGATCGCGTAAGCGGTCGGAAGGACACCGAAGGCGACCAGCAGGACCACGTAGGCGGCGACGAAGGCCATACCGGCCCGGCTCTGCCGGGCGGCGCCGCGGCGCCGCCGGGTGGCAGAACTGGCCGGGGAGTGGGTGAGGGTCACTGGGAGACCTTGTATCCATTGGACTTGGCGTACTTGACGATGGAGTCCTGCCAGGCCGGCAGCATCGAGACGACGCTCTTGCCCTGGGTCAGACCGGGCTTGACGGTGGCGGCCCAGATCGCCTCCTGGCTGAACTGGCCCGAGCCCCAGCCGTTCCAGACCTGGGAGGAGGCGGCCTTGAGGGCGCTCAGGTCGCTGGCGAAGTAGCCGGAGGCATCCTGCCCCTTCAGCCAGGTGTAGGCAGCGGGCACGTACGCAGGGAAGCCCGGCGCCTTCTCGCCCTGGTAGGCGTTGTCGGTGGTGACCCACTTCAGGAAGTCGGTGGCGGCCTTGATGTGCGCGGAGTGCTTGGACAGCAGCCAGGTGCCGCCGCCCACGTTGCCGGTGGACGGCGAGGTCTCCCCCTTCCACTGCGGGATGGGTGCGGCCGCGATCTGCTTGGCCGGCGCCTTGAAGGTGCCCTCGAACAGCGCGCCGCCATACCAGGCCGGACCTGGCATGAGCAGGACCTTGTCGGCCTTGTTCTTGCCGAAGTCGGTGCTGAAGACCCGCTAATGGCATGGACTTGTTCTCGATCAGCACGTCCATGAGCCTGGCCATCTTGGTGCAGGCCTCGCTGGAGGTGTTCACCGACACCGCCTTCGGGCCGGTGATGTGGTTGGCGCCGCACTTGCTCGCCCACAGGTAGATCTCGGGAGTGAAGGAGTCGCCGGCGTCACCCACGAGATAGCCCGGGTGCTCCTTGGCCACCTTCTCGCCGAGCTGCTGGTACTCCTCCCAGGTCGTCGGAACCTGGTAGCCGAGCTTCTTCAGCAACGGCGCGTTGTACCACAGCACCGCCTGGGAGAGGTCGTTGCGCAGGCAGTAGACGGTGCCCTTGACCGTGCAGACGTCGTTGGCCCCGCTCGCGAACTTCTGCAGGGTCGTCGAGGGGATCAGGCCCTTGTTGAGCGGAGCGGCGAAGCCCGCGTCGACCGCCCAGGTCGCCTCGTTGTTCTGGGAGCTGAACACGACGTCCGGCCAGCCCTTGCCGGTGCGGTTGAACAGCTGGACCTTGGTCTGGAGGTAGTTCGAGCCGTTGGCGTTGCCGTCGTAGCTGACGATGTCCAGCTTCACGTCCGGGTGGAGCTTCTGGTACTGCTTCGCGGCCTCCATCCGGGTCGCGTCCACCCAGACGGTCAACGCGCCGTCCTTCTGCGGAACTTGGGCGAAGCCGTCCTTGGACGTCGTACTGGTGGTGCCGGCGCCGCAGGCTGTCAGGGTCAGCGCCGCGGTGGCCGCACAGCCGGCCAGCAACAGAGAACGCCTCTTACTGGGCGCCCTGTACCGGCCGGACAAAGGCTTGTTGACGGTCATGTGCGACTCCACTGGATTCACAGGGCGCCCCCAAGCAGATGGGCAGGTGGCGCGAGGTATGGGGGCGACGCCGACCGGTAGGGGTCGGGCGTCGGGGACCGCAGACGGCCGTCCCGCGGGCCGTCACGGAAGAAATTAGCCGCCTTATCGAAGGATCCGTCAAGACTCTGTACAGCCTCATTCCCATCGACTTTGCGGATAGCCTGCAAAGTCGAGACGGAAACACCAAATGAACGCCCATTTATGCCAGTTGGTGCTCATGCTTCATCATGTGGATCCTCTTGCTTAATGAGTACGACTCATCGATGCTGGAGCTACGATGAGCGCGGCTCCACAGCGATCAGCGGCCCCAGTTGCGTCAGCCAGGAGGCAGGACAGATGAACGACACGCCCGCGACCCAGGCGGCCTTGCCCTCGCAGGTCCCCCCCGCTGCGGCGACAGCGGTGAACGGTACGGACGCGCAGGGGTACCGGCCCGGCTACGAGGTCGTGGCGGAGCGGATCCTCGAGTTCATCGCCGAGGCCCGGCTGGTGGCGGGTGACCGGTTGCCCACAGAGATCGATCTGGCCCAGAGGCTGAACACCAGCAGGGCGGTGGTGCGGGAGGCGGTGAAGATTCTTTCCGCGCTCGGCCGCGTACGGGCCCACAAAGGGAGGGGCTTGTTCGTCGCGGACGACGAAGGCATGCTCATCACCAGCCGCTGGGGAGGATTCTTCCGTCCCGTCGACATCGACCACGTGCTGATGCTGTTCGAGTTCCGCCGGGTCCAGGAGATGTCCGCCAGCAGTCTGGCGGCCACCCGCGCCACCCCTTCGGAACTGCGCACCATCGAGGTGGCCATGGAGCAGTGTCGGCACGGGTTCGTCCACGGCCAGGTCGACGTGTTCAATCAGGCGGACGATGACTTCCACGCGGCCGTGTCCGCGGCCTCGCACAACACCTTCCTCGTCAGTGCCGTGCGGGACGCGCGACGTCTGCAGCGCCAGTCCAGCGCCATCGGTATCCACGACACGCTCGGCGAGAACACCGGGGCGGCCGTCGAGGAACACGAGGCGATCTACCGGGCCATCCGTGACGGCCGCCCCGAGGAGGCGGCGCAGGCCACCGCGGCACACCTTGACAGAACCCTGGAGGACTACCGGCGCGAGATCCAGCGGCGCCTGTTCGGGTAGCACCGCGTCAGCGCGCCCCGGGCTCGCCTTGCTGGCGCATCGACACGGACGCACCCTTCGGTGCGTCGCAGATGTCCCATACCACCAAGACGCCTCGGAAAAGCCAGAACGATCCGTTGACTTCTGCGCAACCGGAACTCTAACTTCGGCGAGACCTGTTCGGAAACCCGTGCATTGTTCGATATATCGAACGATCTTCGGTGTTCGGCTGATATGCCCCGGAAGGAACCCGTATGCGCCTTCAATGTTTCACCCCCCGAACAAGACGCCTGTGCAGAGCCGTCCTCGTCCGGACCGCGGTGCTCGCGATGGCCGCCGGCGCCCTGGTCGGCCTCCAGCACCAGCAGGCCACCGAACTGGGCCGGGCGGAACCGGTCGCGGTGACGTCCAACCAGGTCGCGGTACCCCCGGCGCCGATGGGCTGGGCCTCGTGGAACACCTTCGCCGCGAAGATCGACTACAACGTGATCAAGGCGCAGGTCGACGCGTTCGTCGCGGCCGGACTGCCGCAGGCCGGGTACAAGTACATCAACCTCGACGAGGGCTGGTGGCAGGGCACCCGCGACAGCCAGGGCAACATCACCATCGACGAGTCCGAGTGGCCCGGCGGTATGAGCGCCATCGCCGACTACATCCACAGCAAGGGCCTCAAGGCGGGCATCTACACCGACGGGGGCAAGGACGGCTGCGGCTACTACTTCCCCACGGGCCGCCCGGCCGCGCCCGGCAGCGGCAGCGAGGGCCACTACGAGCGGGACATGCTCCAGTTCTCCAAGTGGGGCTTCGACTACGTCAAGGTCGACTGGTGCGGCGGCGATGTCGAGGGCCTCGACGCGAAGACGACGTACCAGGCCATCAGCGACGCCGCCGCCAAGGCGACCGCCACCACCGGCCGCGAGCTGAAACTGTCCATCTGCAACTGGGGCAAGCAGAACCCCTGGAACTGGGGCGCCGGCATGTCGTCCCTGTGGCGTACCAACACCGACATCATCTTCCACGGCCAGTCGCCGTCGTGGGACAGCATGCTCGCCAACTTCGACACGAACGTGCACCCCTCGGCCCAGCACACCGGCTACTACAACGACCCGGACATGCTCATGGTCGGCATGGACGGCTTCACCGCCGCCCAGAACCGCAGCCACATGAACCTGTGGGCCGTCTCCGGCGCCCCGCTCCTCGCCGGCAACAACATAGCCACGATGAGCACGCAGACACGTGACATCCTCACCAACCCCGAGGTCATCGCGGTCGACCAGGACCCGCGCGGCCTCCAGGGCGTCAAGGTCGCCGAGGAAACCACCGGACTGCAGGTCTACGGCAAGGTCCTGTCCGGCACCGGCAAGCGGGCCGTCGTCCTGCTCAACCGCACGGGCAGCGCGCAGAACATGACCGTCCGCTGGTCCGACCTCGGCCTGACAGGCGCCTCCGCCACGGTCCGCAACCTCTGGACGCGCTCCAACGTGGGCAGCTTCGGCACCAGCTACACCGTCTCCGTCCCCGCCAAGGACTCCGTGATGCTCACGGTCACCGGCGGCACCGAGGCGGCGAGCTCCACGTACGAGGCCGAGGCCACCGCCAACACCAAGGCCGGCTCCGTGGCCAACGCCACCTGCGCCAACTGCTCCGGCGGCACCAAGGTGGGCAACGTCGGCAACGGCGCCGCCAACACCCTCCGCTTCAACAACGTCACGGCCGACGCCACGGGGACCAAGGTCGTGGACATCGCCTACACCAACGGCGCCAACACGGCCCGTACGGCCGTCCTCCAGGTCAACGGACAGCAGGCCACCACGGCGTCCTTCCCGCCGACCGGCTCCTGGACCACCCCCGGCACCATCTCGGTCGAGGTTTCCCTGGCCAAGGGCTCGTCGAACACGCTGACGTTCTCCAACTCCTCCGCCTGGACACCGGACTTCGACGCCATCGAGGTCCGCCCGCTGCCCGGCGCGAACGGCGCTCAGGTGGTCGGAGCAGAGTCGAACCGCTGCCTCGACATCAACAACCACACCATCACCAACGGCACCGACGCGCAGCTGTGGACTTGCAACGGCGGTGAGAACCAGTCGTGGAACAACACCTCCCGCAAGCAGCTCGTGGTCTACGGCAACAAGTGCCTGGACGCCTACAACCGTGGCACGACCAACGGCACCAGGGTCGTCACCTGGGACTGCAACGGCCAGAACAACCAGCAGTGGAACGTCAACCCGGACGGCACCATCACCAACGTGAACGGCGGCCTCTGCCTGGACGCCACCGGCGGGGGAACCGCCAACGGCACCAAGCTGGTCCTGTGGACCTGCAACGGCAGCAACAACCAGAAGTGGACCCTGTCGTAGCCCGCACGACAGCGCGAGGGACTGTACGACGATCGGTGTAACTCCCGATCATGGAAGATGCGTCGATGACCAGCGAGAACGCGTCCGAGTCCGAGGCTGTCGAGCCCACGAAGGCCGTGGACGACCAGTTGATGTGACGAGTTGACGGGCCGGGCCCGGGCCGACGTGGCGATCATGTCGGCCCGGACCCACCGGCAAGGTCAGGCCCGCTGCACCATGCGCTGGAAGAACGCGCCGAACGCCTTCGACACCACCTTCGAGATCGCCTTCGACGGCCGCCTGTCGGCGGTCCGTCACCAACCCCAACCACCCCAGTCCCAAGGACGGAATCGTGGACATCACCAGAAGACAGCTCGGCCGGCTCGCCGCGGTCGGCACCGGGGCCCTCCTGCTGCCGGGCCTGCTGCCGGCGAGCACGGCGGCGGCAGCCGTCCCTCCGGCCGGGACGTGGGGTGACCAGGGGGATGGCACCTACTTCAACACCCCCGACGAAGGCTTCTTCATGACGTCGGCCCCGTCGCCGACCGGGCCGTGGGAGCCGTTGCACTCCATATGGCGGACCTCGGGCTGGAACGACGTGTGCCCGTTCTGGGACGACGACGGCCAGGGCTACCTGGTCACCACGCACTACGCCGACGCCTACAAGGTGCACCTGTACAAGCTGTCCACGGACGGAAAGACGCTGGTCGGCCCGTCCACGGTCATCCACCAGTCACCGGGCAGCGAGGCCAGCAAGCTGTACAAGATCGACGGCGTCTACTACCACCTGTTCAGCGAGGTGAAATCCGAGGGCCGGGTGCTCATGATGAACCGCGGCTCCAGCCTCTACGGCCCCTTCGAGACCCGGCAGCTACAGCACGTCAACACCTCGGTGGACCGCGAGCCCAACCAGGGCGGCCTGGTACAGGCTCCGGACGGCACATGGCACTTCGTGACCCACCACGGCCACGGCGACTGGGAGGGGCGCGTACTGTCCCTGCTGCCGGTGACCTGGGTGGACGACTGGCCGGTCCTGGGTGAGGTGGGCACGGACGGCATCGGCAACATGGTGTGGACGGGCCGGGTGCCCGCCGGCGGCACGCCCGGTCTGCCGGTCGACGCGCTGCCCCCCGTGGTGACCAGCGACTCGTTCACCGACACCCGCCTCAAGCCGCAGTGGGAGTGGCACTACCAACCGAGGGCGGACCGGTGGTCGTTGACCGAGCGCCCCGGCCAGCTGCGGTTGAAGGCCTTCGCACCGCTTGCGGCCGACAACCTGACCAAGGCCGGGAACACCCTCACCCAACGGGTGCTGCGCACGGCGGGCGGCGCGACGGTGACCGTCCGCCTCGACCTGGCCGGCCTCGCCGACGGCCAGCACGCCGGGCTGTGCCACTACGCGGCAACCTACGCCGGACTGGGTGTCCGCCGCTCCGGCACCACCACCACGATCGCGCACAACGTCGGCGGCACCGTGACCAACGGCCCGGCGATCACCCAGAACGCCGTGTGGCTACGCACCTCATGGGACGTCAACGGGGTCAGCCGGTTCTCCTACAGCCTCGACGGGAGCGCGTTCACCGCGTTCGGCGGCACCTACCAGCTCACCTGGGGCGGTTACCGCGGTGACCGGGTCGGCCTCTACACCTACAATCCCAACGGCACCGGCCACGTCGACATCGACTCGGTGCAGTACACCATCACACCCACCCGGGCCTACCGGTGCGTCAGCGTGCGCAGCGACAAGGTCGCCGACGTCTTCAATGCCTCGAGCGCGGACGGCGCCGCCGTGGTCCAGTGGCCTCAGAACGGCAAAGCGAACCAGCACTGGTCCTTCCAGTCCACAGCGGACGGCTACCACACCATCACCTGCCTCCACAGCGGCAAGGTTCTCGACGTGGCAGGGTCCTCGACCTCGGACGGCGCGGCGGTCGTGCAGGCGACCGCCGACGGCCGGACCAGTCAGCAGTGGCAGCTGCGTCCGCAGACTGGCGGTGAGTTTCTCCTGGTCAACCGCAACAGCGGCAAGGTGCTCGACGTCAAGGGAGGCAGCACGGCCGACGGTGTCGCGCTGATCCAGTACCGCGACGTCGGCAGCTCCAACCAGCGATGGACCTTCCACCGCGTCACCGGCTAGGAACCCTTGAGGGCATTCGGTGCCTCTGTTGGCGACCTGAGAGGACGTTAAGTCCGATCTTTCTTAGTTCGTGATCACTCGTTCGTGGCGCTGGTTGCCGTCCAGGCTCGCCGGTGGGCATGTTCATGCCGAGGTTCGCTGCATGGAGCGAGAGCCGTATCCGAGCGACTTGGCGGATGAGCAATGGGCGTTGATCGAGCCGATGATCACGGCGTGGAAGCAGGAGCGGGTCGCACGGTCAGCGACCGGCGATCCCGGGGGCTGCGATCTCCGGGACGTCGTGAACGCGATCTTCTACCAGAACCGGACGGGCTGTCAGTGGCGCTATCTGCCTCATGACCTGCCGGCCTGGTCGGCGGTGTTCTACTACTTCACGCTGTGGCGCGAGGACGGGCTCGACCAGCAGATCCAGGAACTGCTGCGCTGCCAGGTGCGGGAGAAGGCCCGCCGATTAGAGGAGCCGTCCCTCGTGGTCATCGACACGCAATCCGTGCGCGCGGCCGCGGGAGTCCCGAAGACCACGACGGGCTTGGACGCGAACAAGAGGACTCCGGGCCGCAAGCGCGGACTGGCCGTCGACGTCCTGGGACTGATCATCGGCGTCGTCGTGCTGGCCGCCTCGGCCCACGACAACGCCGCCGGCAGGGCCCTGCTCGACCAGGCCGCCGAACGGTGCGGAAACCGCCTGGAGAAGGCCCTGGTGGACCAGGGGTTCAAGGACGAGGTCGTCATCCACGGCGCGATGCTCGACATCACCGTCGACGTCGTCCGCCGCAACCCCGCCGATCAGGGCAAGGGCTTCGTTCCGCAACCGAAGAGATGGGTGGTGGAGCAGGTCAACGGCACATTGATGTTGCACCGGCGTCTGGCCCGCGAGTACGACCACCGGCCCGACAATGCCGCCTCACGCGTCTACTGGGCATCCACTGCGAACATGGCCCGCCGCCTCACGACGCCTGCACCAGCCTGGCGCGATGACTTCGTGGCGGCCGCGTGAACGTCATCGAACTCCTGGCAGATCTCCAGGCCCGGCAGGCCGAGGCCGCCACCCGGGCCGGCGAACTGCGCGACCAGATCGAGCACCTGAACGCTGACCTGTCCGAGACCGAGGCGCGTCTGGCGGAACTCGTCACGACCCGCAAGGTCATCGCGGAACTCGCCCCGACCGGGACCGAACCCGAACCGCCTGAGTTGACCACCACCTACCAGGTCATCGTGAACGCCTTCAACACCCACCCCGATCAGGCGTTCCGGGTCCGTGATCTACACGAACTCCTCGGCATGCGCACCGACGACCCGGCCATGAACGTCACCCGCAGCCGCCTTGGACGCCTCACCCGTCAAGGCTTCCTCACTCAACCCGGACGCGGTCTCTACCAGAAACGGACTTAACGTCGCACTTCGCGGGCTGGGACGGCCGCCACTCTCGCCTGATCAACCCGAACACCCACGAGTCGGATACCTCGCCGTTCACCACGCAGTCTTCCCGCAACGTCCCTTCACGCACGAATCCGATCTTCTCCAGAACCCGGGCAGATGCCACGTTGCGCGTATCAGTCTCGGCCTGAACTCGATTCAGGTCCAGTGTGTCGAATGCCCACTGCAGCAAGGCGTGTGCGGCCTCCGTCGCATAGCCGTGGCCCCACATCGCCTCGTCGAGGACATAGCCCAACGACGCGCTGCGGTAGTCCGGGTTCCATCCGGTCAGACCGCACCAGCCGACGAAGGCCCCATCAGAAGCACGGTCGATGGCCACCCGCGCCCCGGTGCCTTCGTCCGCCATCTTCCGGCACATCGCGATGAAGCGCTCGGCGCGGGCCCGTTCGTTCCACGGCGTGGAGTCCCAGTAGCGCATCACGTAGGTGCTGCTGTGCAGCGCGAAGAGGGGGTCCGCGTCTGCGTCGGTGAAGGCGCGCAGTCGCAGGCGAGCGGTGTGCAGCATGGGGGTGGCCAAAGTCATGCGGACCATCTTGTGTCCTCACGGGGCGGGCAGAAAACCGAATATCCGATCCCGGTCCGGCCCTCGCGACCAAGGCACCGCCTACCAGCAGATCGTGCATGCGACGACCCAGACATGAACGTCACCCGCAGCCACCTCTGACGCCAAAGCTTCCTCACCCAACCCGGACCAGGCCACTACTAGAAACGGACTTAACGACCTCTCAGAGCACGCGCAATACGGTGGTGGCCCATACCTCAGGCCTTCTGCCGGGCTTGGAGCTCGTCCATCAGGTCTGCGAGTCGCCAGACCTGGACCACCCACTCCATCGGCTGACCGATCATCAGAGCCCGGATCTGGGTGGCTTCCCCGGCCCTGCCGAGCTCAGCCAATCTGTCCTCGACGGCCGCCACATCGGCAGCGAGTTCCAAGCACATCCCGGCGAACCCGGCGCCCTTCACGCACCTCGCCATCGACCGCAGCAGACGCGCTTGTTCCTCAGCAGCCCTATGGACTACCGGGTGCTTGCCCACGTTGTCATGGCTGGCGAAGTGCGAGTGCAGGACGGTGCACCGCGCCCGCCAGACGTCGTCGGCCACGGCTGCCGGCACCGCGGCCATCAGTCGCTGGGCCTCGGCCACGGAGAAGGAACGCGCGAGACCGGTTCTCGCCGAGAAACTGGCCTCCGTTGACTCCACGGCAGCATTCGGCCCGTGCCGCACCAACTCCCGGCCGGCTGCAGGACGGTGCTTCAGGCGGCGACGCCGAGTTCCTTGCGGGTCCGGTGGACGAACTCGCGGACGTAGTCCTTCACGCGGGAGGACTGGACGCGGGCGAGGATGTCGACGGACCGGTTGCCGAGGCCGTGGTCGAGGTCGCGGGCCTGGAGATGGGCGGTTGCGACGATGGCGAGCCGCATGCCGACGGACCGGGTGGACACCCCCTTCGGCATCGCGGCGGCCTGCTTGTTCCAGGTCAGGGCGGCCTTGGGGGTTCTTCAGGTCGCGGAAGACCTCGGCGGCGTCCGCGGAGAGGCGGGCATGACGATAGAAGTCGATCCATGCGGGCTCGTCGACGCCACGGCCTTCTCCCTTTGCTGGTGACCGGACCACGCACGACTCGAACAAACAGTTGAGCACTTTTTTTTTTCCTGGGTGGACCCCGAGGCCGCACGCGGGTGGGAACCTACCTGTTACCTCCCCGCTTCCGCCCGGCCCGGCCCGGGCCGGGACGAAGGCGGTGGGTTCAGCGGGGCGGTTCGGCGGAGGGGTGGCGGGTGACGGAGTATCCGACCTCGAAGGCCTCGGCGGACATGCGGGTGTCGTTGACCTCCAGCACGGTCCCGTCCGGGCCCGTGGTCGTCCGCACGATCCGCAGCAGCGGGATGCCCTTGGGCAGGCCGAGCCGCCCGGCCTCGGCCGGGGTGGGCATGCGGGCACCGACGGACTCCTCCCAGGCCAGGGGACGGTGGCCCATGTCCTCCAGCAGGTCGTAGATGCCACCGGGTCCGGTGTCGCGTTCGGCGAGCCGGGTCCCGCGGGCCACGGCGGCGGGCAGGAAGCTGGTGGCCAGCTGCATCGCCTTGCCGACGGCGACATCGCCCATGATCCGGTCGCGGATCAGGACGTCCTCGCCCGGCTCGACGCCGAGCACGACGGTGACGTCGCGCGGGGCCGGCCCCCAGGTGATCGTCGGAGGCTCGAGCGCATTCCAGGGCTGGGCGGTGGGGTCGAAGTAGTAGCCGCGCTCGTCGCGGAAGACCTGCCGGCTGCGGGTCAAACGCCGCTTGACGGGCCGGGCCCGAACGATGGTGCCGCGGCGGCGGACCACCTCCACCAGCCCTTCGGCCTCCAGCTCGGCGATGGCCTCGCGGGCGGTCTGCTTGGCGATCCCATAGCTCTCGGCGACCTCGGTGATCTTCGGCAGCACCGCGCCCTCGGGATACTCCCCCCGCTCGATGGCCTGACGCAGGTCCGCGGCGACCTGACGATAGGCGGGGCCGTTCATGAATCCTCCTCGAGAAGGCGAGTACGTCACCAGCACAACTTAGTCCTAGCCCTATTGACGCGCAGGACTTCCGCGCAGACGATAGTCCTAGCTCTAATGCGTCGTCAGTGTCGGCGCATCCCCTTGTTCTCCCTCATGCCGGACCACCGGCTTGCTCGCCATGCCCGCAAACGGGGCGGCGAGGGACGGTGCACGTCCGGACGAGACGGCTGGAGGCCCGCGTGAACGAACAGCACAGCACCACGCGCATGCACGAGTCCGGAATGCGCGAACTGGTGGCCGCAGGGCTGCTGGAGGTCGGCACCGGCTGCCGGATCAGCCCCAGCGCCATCTTCGCGCCGCAGGACGAGCAGGGCACCATGCGGCCGATCCGCGTCGGCGACCGCGTCGTGATCGGCGCCGGAGCGGTGCTCTGCGGCGGAGTCGAGGTCGGCGAGGGCGCCCGCATCGAAGAGCAGGCCGTGGCCGGCAAGCCGGAGCTCGGCTATGCGGTCGGCCGCACCTACTCCGGCGCCAGGGCCCGCACCCGCATCGGAGCGAACGTCATCCTGCGGTCCGGCTCGGTCATCTACGCCGGCACCGAGATCGACACGAACACCGCCGTCGGCCACCACACTGTGGTCCGCAGCTTCTCCCGCCTGGGCGGCGACTGCCTCCTCGGCCACTTCCTGGTCATCGAACGCGAGTGCCGCATCGGCGATCGGGTGCGGTGCTCACCCCACTCGCATCTCACCTCCGCGACCGTGATCGCCGACGACGTCTTCCTCGGCGCGGGGATCCGCACCGTCAACGACAAGCACCTCATCTGGCGCGACCCGGACCGCGAACCGGACCTGGTCCCGCCCCGCTTCGAGGCCGGAGCCAAGGTCGGCTCCGGCTCCACGGTCCTGTCCGGCGTCACCATCGGCGAACGCGCCCTCGTCGGCGCCGGGTCGGTCGTCACCCGCGACATCCCGGCCGGCGCGACCGCCTACGGCGTCCCCGCCCGCGTCCGCCCCGCCAACGCCGAGACAACCTGACCAGCCCACGAACGCAGGAACGGGGAAGGATGAGCATGAACGGCACCGAGAGCGTCAGCTCCTGGATCGAACCGCTGCGGCCCGCGTTACCGGACCTCAGCGACCGCCACCTGGAGCGGCTGCACCGCCTGGAGAGCGACCTGACCGAGGTCCTGGCCGCCGCCCCGGCCGGCGGAGTGGGACCGTCGGCGAGGCTGCTGGCCGTCCGCCGGCGCCTGGCCGAGCGCGTCCGCGCCGGCCACACCTCCACCGACAGCCCCACGATCACGGCCCTGACCGAGGCCCTGGCCGCCTTCGTCTGCGGCTTCAACGACCTGGACCTGCGCGACGCGGTCGGCCCCGGGCACGGCCGCATGATCCTTCGGCACGGCACCGGCCTGGTCCGCCGCCGCTGGTCCGCCCGCCTCGCCGGCGGCGACCTGGTCGGCATCGCGGCCACCGAACGCCACGGCGGCAGCCGCCTGCAGGAGATCACCACCCGGGCCGTCCCCCGCCCGGGCGGCGGCTGGTTGCTCAACGGAGAGAAGTGCTGGGTCTCCCGGCTGAAGGAATCCGCCGCGTTCGTCGTGTTCTTCAAGAACCCCGACGGCCACATCGCGGCGGCCGTCATCGATGCCCGCGCTCCCGGCCTGGAACGCGGCCCCGTCACCCCGGCCGGGCTCGGAGGCTGGGCCTGGGGCAGCCTGTCCTTCACCGACGTCCCCGTCGACGAGGCGGACCTGCTCGCCGGGCCGGACGGGGACTCGCGGTGTTCCGGGAGCACTTCGCCACCTTCCGGCCGCTGGTCGCCGCGACCGCACTGGGCACCGCAGCCGGCGTCCACTCCCAGGTCACCGCAACCCTCACCGCGCGGCTGGCCACCGGCATCCTGCCTCGCCTGCGGGACACCACGCTGGTCACACTCGGCCGCACCCACGCCGAACTGAACTCCGCCCTGCTGGCGGCCCTGGCCGCCGCCCGGATCACAGCCGCGGGCAGCGGGCAGGCGGACGTGTGGTCGCGCGGAGTGAAGGCGCACGCGGTCGACACCGCCCACCACGCGGTCGCGGAGCTGTCGCTGCTGGTCGGCGCGGGCGGCTTCCAGGCCGGCTCGGCGCTGGCCAAGGCCCGCGGCGACCTCGGCGGCCTGCTCTATGCCGACGGCATCCACGACTCGCTGCTGCGATCCGTCGGCCGCACCCTCACCACCAACCCCGTCACCGGGGCCGCCCTCCCGCGCCCGCGGACATCCCCGCCGGAGGTGCCCACGCACGCGGTCGCCTGAACCGGCCGGTCCCGGCCCTCACGGGCCGGGACCGGTCACCCGATGGCGACGCCGTTTTCCAGATAGACCGTCACCCCGCAACGGCGGGCGTCGACGCACGCCTCCACCCGGCGGGCCAGCAGTGGGATCAGCCGCTCCCGAATCCCGTCGAGGCCAACGAACTCGTACGCGCGCAGTTCCTCGGTCTGCAGCCGGATGCCCGCCACCTCCTCCGGGCTGAGCACGCCGCCGTCGAAGACGGCGGTCATACCCTCGCTGCGGCCCGGACGGGGGCCGGTCCAGTCCACTCCCAGCAGCCGTCCCGGCCCCCAGGCTAGCCCGAGTTCCTCCTTGACCTCGCGCACGGCACCGTCCCGGGGCGACTCGTCCCACTCCACGGCTCCACCGGGGATCTCCCACGGCTCCTTATAGACCGGATCGACCAGCATCACCCGGTCCTCACCGTCGAAGAACAACACCCCGGCAGCCACCCGCTTGCGCGGCAGCGACCGGTCGTACCCCGACAGCTCATCCGCCTGTCGGCCTTCCGAAGCAGCAGTATTCGTACTCATGCCCAGCGAGCCTAGGCACACCAGACCGTCCCCGGAGGGCGAACCAGCCTCATCCACCCCAACAACATGCCCATGCCCCAGCCGACGACAGTCCTGCCGCCCACAAGGAGAACCACCCCGCACCGCCTCACGTCCCCGAAGGTCATCGACGGCCGCGGCACCCTCAACGCCGACACCTGGCGCGAGTCCGATTGGACCTTCCGCCTCTGAGTCCCTCTCCCTCACCCGCGGGCCCGTCGGGGGAAAGCTCCTGTTCACGGACCCGCGGTCTTCACTGGCCTGAGAGACGAGGGACAAACAGGACTGATCTGCGGATAGTGAGCAACAACAACTCGGTGGATCGCTGCCGCACCTCATACGGGTGAAGCGACTGCCGGCCGGGCAGTGGCCGGGCATCATGGGCGCCATGACCGACGCGCACCTCGAGCGGGACGACACGACGGCGGACGCGTGCCTCTCGGCGTCGGGGGTGGTGGCGGTGTTCCCATCGCACGAACAGGCAGCCGTCACCGAGCACGCGGCTGAGCTCAAGATCGACCTTGCGGACTACGTCCGGCAGTCCGCGGTGAAACGGGCTCAGGAGTAGCACTACAAACAGCAGTTCCGGCAGGAACTCGCGACGAGGCGGGGCCAGAGCGTTCAGGACTTCGTGGCATCCGGCCTGCTCATCGACGACGGCGTCGAGCCGCAGCCGGAACACGCGAGGACACAGCCCCTCCTCGCCAGCGGCCTCGACGGCCGGCTGGTCGACGATCTGGCCGTCCGCGCCTACAAGGACGGCATCAGCGATCTCGCCGCGGCAGCCCTGATCGAGGACGACAACCGCTACCTCCTCGTCGAGCTCCAGCCCGCGCACCGCTCGGACACGATCACCCGCTGGGACCTGCCCACCGGCCGTGTCCGGGCGGGAGAGACGGTCGTCCAGGGCCTCTGCCGCACCCTGTCCGAGCAGTACGGCTACGCACCGGTGCAGGTCGACCGCTACCTCGGTCACGTCAACCGCAGTCACGAAAGCGGCTACGACCTCCGCGTCTTCATGTTCGCCGTCACTCCCAACGAGCTCGACAGCATCTGTCGCTCGGCCCTCATGGGACACCGCTGGGCCGACAGCCGCACACTCGCCCGCACCCTCACCGACGGCATGGACGACATCCTGCGGAACTACCTGCACAACGACCTGGAGTGACCAGCCGGCCCGGAGAAGGAACCGGGCCCTTGCGGACCTGGACCGGCACGCCTGTCGCATCCACCGACCACGCGGCGAACACCAGGTCACGCCTGGGTGGCAATTCGGGTGGGCGGGCAAATGCCGGGGCGGTGACGCGGAGGCGTTGCATGACGCTCCTACCGCAAGGCCGCGCGGGAATTCGCTGACACGTCCAGCTCACCCTCACCACGGATGACGAGCACGCTCCTCCCGCGAGGCGGCGGGCGACGTTCCCACAGCCCGGCATACCCCCCCCACCCGTATTAATTCGCCCACCGCGCACCTTGCCCTCACGACCGCGAAGGGGGTATACACGCCTCCAGAGATACCCCCCAGGGGTATTGATTTCAGACTCGGGAGGTCACCATGTCCGCGTACTCCACCACCTACAAGGTCGCCGGCGTCAACAGCGGTCACTGCAAGGGCATCGTGAGCAGCGCGCTGCGCGAGCTCGACGTCGTCGACACGGTGCAGGTCGAGATCTCCACCGGCCTGGTGACCGTGAACAGCGCCGCCGAGCTGGACGACAAGCTCATCGCGGAGACCATCGAGGATGCCGGATACGACTACATCGACCGCGCCTGACCGCCACGATCGCCCATCCCGAACGAGGAGCAGCAGTCATGAGCACCCCAACGACGGCCGGCGCCGCCCAGGTCGAGCTCGCCATCGGCGGCATGACCTGCGCCTCGTGCGCGGCCCGGATCGAGAAGAAGCTGAACCGGATGGACGGGGTCGAGGCCACCGTCAACTACGCCACCGAGAAGGCGAAGGTCACCTTCGACGCCGACATCGACGTCGCCGCGCTGATCGCGACCGTCGAGGCCACCGGCTACACCGCCGCCGAGCCTCAGCCCGAGCGCCCCACGAACAGCGGTGGCGAGGACGGCCCCTCCGACGAGGAGGTCGCCGACGAGGAGCTGCGGCCCCTCAAGCAGCGACTGGTCACCGCCGTCGCGCTCGCCGTGCCCGTCATCGCGATGGCGATGATCCCGGCGCTCCAGTTCGACTACTGGCAGTGGCTCTCCCTCACCCTCACCGCCCCCGTCGTCACGTACACGGCCTGGCCCTTCCACCGCGCCGCCTGGACCAACGCCAAGCACGGCGCGGCGACGATGGACACACTGATCTCGGTCGGCACCTCGGCCGCGTTCCTCTGGTCGGTGTGGGCGCTGTTCTTCGGCACCGCCGGCATGGTCGGCATGACGCACCCCTTCGAGCTGACCATCGGCCGCAGCGACGGCGCCGGGAACATCTACCTCGAAGCGGCCGCCGGAGTCACCGCGTTCATCCTGGCCGGGCGCTACTTCGAGGCCCGCTCCAAGCGCAAGGCGGGCGCCGCGCTCAAGGCGCTCCTGGAGCTCGGCGCGAAGGAGGTCACCGTCCTGCGCGACGGCGGCGAAGTGACCGTAGCGACTTCCGACCTCCAGGTCGGGGACCGCTTCCTGGTCCGCCCCGGCGAGAAGATCGCCACCGACGGCACGGTCGTCGAGGGCTCCTCGGCGGTCGACGCCTCGATGCTCACCGGTGAGTCCGTCCCCGTCGAGGTCGGCGTGGGGGACTCCGTCACCGGGGCCACCCTCAACGCGGGCGGCCGGCTCGTCGTCGAAGCCACCCGGGTCGGCGCCGACACCCAGCTCGCCCGGATGGCCAAGCTCGTCGAGGACGCCCAGAACGGCAAGGCCGCCGCCCAGCGCCTCGCCGACCGGATCTCCGCGGTCTTCGTCCCCGTCGTGATCGCCCTCGCGCTCGGCACGCTCGGCTTCTGGCTCGGCAACGGCGCCGGCCTCACCGCCGCGTTCACCGCCGCAGTCGCCGTACTGATCATCGCCTGCCCCTGCGCCCTCGGCCTCGCCACACCCACGGCCCTCATGGTCGGTACGG
>NZ_JBHUUV010000053.1:0-38244 GCF_042670885.1 Streptomyces sp. NPDC057136 | reverse complement strand
GGAGCAGCTACTACTTTTAATTCTTCTTTAATAAGTGCCTCTACGCTTCCCGACCCACCCGCCGACACACGGAGGGCTCACCCCTCCGATCTTTCCGAGGTCCCGCAGGGGCCTCAGGCGTCCTTCAGTTCCTGCCGCTGCCGTCCGAGCCCCGCGATCTCCAGCTCGACGACATCGCCCGCCTTCAGATACGGCTTGGGCTCGGGCTGCCCCATGGCGACCCCGGCCGGCGTACCGGTGTTGATGACATCGCCCGGGTACAGCGTCATGAAGTGGCTCAGATAGCGGACGACCTCGCCCACCGGGAAGATCTGGTCGGCGGTGCTGCCGTCCTGCTTCAGCTCACCGTTGACCCAGAGCTTCAGGGACAGCGCCTGCGGGTCCGGTACCTCGTCGGCGGTCACCAGCCAGGGACCCAGCGGGTTGAACGTCTCGCAGTTCTTGCCCTTGTCCCAGGTGCCGCCGCGCTCGATCTGGAACTCGCGCTCGGAGACGTCGTGCGCCGTCGCGTATCCGGCCACGTGCGCGAGCCCCTCCTCGGCCGACTCCAGGTAGCGGGCGGTCCGTCCGATGACGACCGCGAGCTCGACCTCCCAGTCGGTCTTGCGGGAGGCGCGCGGCACCAGCACCGTGTCCTCCGGCCCCACGACGGTGTCGGGTGCCTTGAAGAACAGGATCGGCTCAGCCGGGATCGCCGCACCGGTCTCCGTGGCGTGGTCGTGGTAGTTCAGCCCGATGCACACGATCTTGCCGATCCGGGCGAGCGGCGGCCCGACCCGCAGCCCGTCCGCGGCCAGCACGGGCAGCTCGCCGGCCGCGGCCGCGGCCCGTATCCGGGCGAGCGCCGGCGCGTCGGCGAGCAGCCCGCCGTCGATGTCGCCGACGAGCCCCGACAGATCGCGCAGGGTTCCGTCCTGGTCAAGCAACGCAGGGCGTTCCGCGCCCGCCGTACCGACTCGAAGCAGCTTCAACGGTCCATCTCCCCTTGGTCGAGATCGAGCCCGTCGGTGGTTGCGGCCATCGAATGGGCTTGGCCGATCCTCCAAGACATCGGATCACCTGGCAAGACCCTGTTCACTCACTGGACCGGCGAATCCGCCCCGCCCGATTACGCCGCAGTGGCCATGGCGGTGCCCGGAGCCGTCACGTCGCGGTACAGGTAGGCCCTCTCGATCGCGGTCCAGGTGGTGCTGGTCACCACGTAGAGGGCCGCGGCGAGCGGCACGAAGGCGACGGTGAAGAGCGTCATGAAGGACATCAGCGGCATCAGCTTCGTCATCGCGCCCATGCCGGGCACCGGCTGCCCGTCGGGGCCCGTGGCGGGTGTCATGGGGTTAGCGGCCATCTGTCGCTTCGTGCGGCCGTAATTGAAGGTGGCGACGGCCGCGACGATCACGAAGAGTCCCAGGTAGACCAGCCCCTGCGCGCCGAACACCCCGCCCTCGGCGAGCGCGTCGTGCCAGCGGGCGCCGAGCGGGGCCTCGAAGAGCCGGTGGCCGAGGAGGGCGTTGGGCTCGCCGCCGATCCGTGCACTGGAGAAGAGGTGGTACAGCAGGAAGAACGCGGGCATCTGGAGCAGGCTCGGCAGGCACCCGGAGAGCGGGGAGACCTTCTCGGCCGCGTGCAGCTCCATGAGCGCCTTCTGCATCCGCTCGGGGTTCTTGCCGTGCTTCTTGCGCAGCGCGGCGATCTGCGGCTGGAGCTTGGTCCGCGCCTTCTGCCCACGGGCCGCCGCCCTTGACAGGGGGTGCACGGCGAGCCGTACGAGGGCGGTGAACAGGACGATCGCGGCGGCGGTGGACGCCGTCTGGAAGAACGGCTGGAGCAGGTCGGCGAGCGAGCCGACCAGGCTCGCGAAGGCGGACATGAAAGCGGACATGGGTGAGCCCTCCGGGGGTCTCGTCGTGCCGGGAGTACGTACGGACTCGGCAGGACGGCCCACGCGGGGTGCACGGTGTGAGCTCTTGGCGTGAGCTCTCGATGTGAGCTCTCGGTGTGAGTTCTCGTGCGACTTCTTGGTGCGGCGAAGCCCCTACGCGGCCGTCAGGAGGGCACGGCCGGGTGCTCGGGGCCTGGTGCGGCCCCGTGCGTCGGGGTCCCGCTGGGGCAGGAACGCGGTGCGTTTCTCCCGGTCGCGGATGGCGGTGCGGACCCGGGTGCGGGGCACGGGGGCGGCACAGCGCGCGCTGATGACGGCGGAGGCGAGGAGGGCGGAACCGGCTGCGGCGGTGGCGGCGAGCGCGACCGCGGCGGAGAGGCTGCCGCCTTCGGCGAGGAGGATCTCGGTGAAGAAGAGAACGATCAGACCGAGGGGCCGGAGCAGCCGGGCGGAGGCGCCACGGAGACGGTTCGCGTCGCCCATCGGCCCCTCCTTCCCCACAGTCACGGTCCTACGGGGCGCACGCACACGCGTTCGCCTCTCAAGCCGTTATACACGATGCCACGGCCGGGCCGGGCCGCCCGCGCGAGACCCTGAGATTCAGGCCACGAGCGCCCCCCGGGCTCGCACGTGGCGGCCGTGCGCAGGAGACCGGCCCGGAGGAGCCTGCCCCGGCCTGGCGGGCGACCCTCCAGCAGCGGGCGGCGCGCTGAGAGCGCCGAAGGGCCGCCGCCGGGGACCTCCCTGGTCACCCCGCCCGGCACGGTGAGGCCCACACCCCCGGTCCCCGGCCCGGGCGGCTACCTCGGACGCATCGCGGTGAGTTTGCCCCAGACGATCAGCCGGTACCGGGAGGTGAACTCGGGCGTGCAGGTCGTGAGCGTCAGGTAGTACCCCGGCGCGCTGTATCCGACGGCCGTCCGCACGTTGCTGCGCGGCACGGCGGCGATGACCCCGCTGTCGGAGGGCGACGTCTGCGCGAGGCTGTTGTCGACGGTGTACGTATAGACGGCGTCCCGGGTCTCGACGGTGATCCGGTCACCTCGTCGCAGCCGGTCGATGCGACGGAACGGCTCGCCGTGGGTGTTGCGGTGTCCGGCCACGGCGAAGTTGCCCGCCTGTCCCGGCTGCGCGGTGCGCGGGTAGTGGCCGACGTACCCCTTGTCGAGGACGCCGCGCTTGCTGATGCCCTGCGCGACGGGTGCGGTGAGGCCGAGGCGCGGGATGCGGAGGACGGCGTACGCCTGGTCCCAGCGGGGAGCGGTCGGGGCGACGGGAGCGGCCGGAGCGGCGGTACGGTCGGGAGCCGGACGCTCCGGCTCCTGCCCGTTCTGTCCACCCGCCCCGGACTCGTCGCCCTGGCCGTCCTCCGGCGGTTCGACCACCGGCGCACCCACTCCGCGATCCTGCCCCCAGTCCTCCTGGAGGGCCCGGACCTGGCGCTCCGCGCCCTCGCGGGCCTGCCGGTTGGTCCACCACAGCTGATGGGCGACAAGGAGCAGGAGGACGACGCCGAGCGTCACGACCAGTTCGGCACCCGTCCACAGGCCGCGCACAGCGGCCCGCCGGCCCGGCGAGTTCCGCTGCACCACCACAGGTATCCGCTCCCGCACGGCCCGCACGATAAGGGGAATCCCCATAACCCACCAGACATGTGTCGTCACCCACGCCCACCGACCGGCTCTCTCCCCAAGCGCCCCTACGGCAGTACCGTGTGGTCCATGCGCCCCGACACGCCTGCCGACCACATCACCGAAGCCGAGCGCCTGCTGCGCACCGCGGCGCAGTATCCCGAGGACCACGAACCGCTGTTCCTCCAGGCCGCGGCCCATCTGGAACTGGCCGGTGACCGCGCCCGCGCCACCGGCCTCTACGACGAACTGCTCAGCGCACCCCCCACCGACACCGGCAACCCGCACCTGGTCAAAGCCCTCAAGGCGGCCAATCTCTGGGAGTACGGGCATGAGGCCGAGGCCCGCGCGATCATCGACGGAATCCGCGTCGCGCGCCCGCTCCAGGCGGCCCCGTGGGAGATCGTCGCCGGGACCCTCGAAGCCCACGACGAGCTGGAGGCGGCCCACGACTTCCTCCAGACCGCGCTGACGCTTCTCCTGGCGCCGGGCGAGGAAGTCCCGTACGCCACGCAGTCCCTGCTGACCGGGCGGCATCGCGTACGCAGGCTGATGGGTCACAACCACGATGCCTGGGACGAACTGGCCGACGCCCTCAGCACGGCGAACGTCCCGCTCGACGAGCTCCACGACCCGAAGCGCCTGTGGTCCCTCGGCTCCTCGGACCCGGGCGAGCTGAAGGCCGAGATCACCCGGCTCCGTGCCGAACTGGGCACCTACCGGGCGGCCTTGTCGCGCCCCTTCCCGGTGGCGGTCCTGCACTGGCCGGAAGCCGAACTGACCGAACTGCTCGGCGCCTACCCGGCCCTGGCCGACGAGTACACCACCCACACCGAGCACCTGGCCCGCCTGGAGGCCGCGCTGCGCGACCTGCACGCGGGGGGCACGCCGAACCTCGGCATCGTCGCGGGCACGGTCCCCTCGTACGAGGCGTTCGCCGCCTCGGAGGCCACGTCCCCGGCCGATCCGAACCTGCTCCCCCAGTACGCCACCACCCTCGCCGCCCGGGGCCGCGCCATCCCGTGGCCTCCGGCGCGCAGCGCGGCGTGCTGGTGCGGTTCGGAGCGGTCCTACCGGGAGTGCCACGGGGTCGCGTAGCTTCGGAGTGGATGGACTTTCGAGGCGGCCTCACTTCCCTTCGAAGACGTCCCGCAGAGCGTCGTCGAGTTCGGCGGCGGCCTTGTCGCTGTCCGGCGATTCGGCGGTCAGCAGGTCGTGCACATGCGACTGCAGCACCTGCGTGAACGCTCCGTAGTACGGAGTACGCGGGCGCTGCACCGCCTTGTTCAGCGCATCGCTCAGTGTCCGGGTGTACGCGGCCCGCGCCGATGCCCCCTGGTCCTTCGCGCCGCCCTCCCCCGCCGGGGCGGCCGGCGCGGACGACTGGCTGCCGGTGGCCGGGGGCGCGCCCTCGGCCGGGCGGAGTGCGGCGGCGACGCGCGGCCAGCAGGGCTTGGACTTCCCGTTGTACGCGGAGGCCCGGGTCGCGGCGAAGCCCGCGTCGAGCAGGCAGCGTTCGCTCTCCTGCGAGGTCAGGAACGTGATGAGTTCGCGGGCGTTCTCGGCGCGTGGCGAATCGGCGGTGACGGCGAGATTCTGGCCGCCGAGCACGGCGACGCCGGGCAGCCGGTTCACGGAGTACGCATCTGGCGGCAGCAGAGTCCGCAACGCCCCGTACACGTACGGCCAATGGCGCAGGAAGGCGACGCGCCCGGCCGCGAAGTCGGCCAGCGTCGCCGTCTCGTCCGAGGAGACCGCGCTGGGCAGAATCCGATCGTGGCGGGCCCGTTCGAGGAGTTCGTCGAGGCCCTTCTTGAGTTCCGCCTCGCTCGCGGCGTACGTACCCTCCTCGTCGGCGAGTTCGACGCCCACGCTGGCGAACGCCTCGACGGCGTTCGCGGTGAGCCCCTCGTACTGCTTGAGCTGCGTGGTCCAGCCCGCCTGGTCGTCGCCCCGGTCGGGGTTGAGCGCGAGCGTCTTGATGGAGGCGTTGAGGTCGTCCCATTTCCAGTTGAGGGTGGGCTGACGGCTCGGCTGGATTCCGGCGGCCTCCAGCAGATCGGGGCGGTAGTAGAGCAGGCCCACATCGGTGTTGAAGGGCCGCGCGTAGGAACGGCCCTTCCAGACGGTGGTCTGGTCGACCCCCTTGATGAAGTCGAGGTCGACGGCCTCCTCCTCGGGCATCGGACGGATCAGGTCGGCTTCGGCGAACTCGGGAATCCAGGTGATGTCGAGGTTCACCACGTCGTAACCGGCGCTCCCGGACTGCAGCGCGCCGAGCAGCTGGCTGCGCTGCTGGTCGGCGCCGCCCGGCAGTTCGACGAGCTTGGCCTGCTCGGCCTTCGACCCGGCGTGCCGCCGGTTCCACTCCTCTATGAGCTGCTGCCGCACCCCACCGGACCCGGTGACATCGAGCCCGCTGGCGACGACGATCGGGCCCCGGTCGGCCGCGTTGTCGCCCTTGCCGGGCTGGGGCGTACCGTCGGGCCCGCCCGAACAGGCCGCCGAGGAAACGGCGAGGAGACACCCGAGCACGGCGGCAAGGAGGACACGGCGCCCTCCGCCCCCTCTCCCATTCCCACGCCCGTTCCCACTCCCACTCCAGGTCATTCCGCATCCCCCGTGCCCGTCTTGGCGACCTCGGCGGTCAGCTCGGTCGGGATGTCGTCCGACAGGTCCAGACAGCGCCCCCCGGTCGCCTTCGTGATCGCCTCGTTGAGCCGGCCGGACGAACAGCCGCCGCCGCGCAGAGACACCACCACGACCCGTACCAGCGGGGCCCGTTCGGCATCGGCGACCAGGTCCGCCTGCTGCTTCTTCGTGATGCCCTTCGAGTCCTCGTCATCGGTGACCAGGACGAGGAGCCGCGGCGGATCGTCCTCGGTGGGCCCGTCGCGCAGCGTGGCGAACCCCTCGCGGAGCCCGCTCACGATGCGCGCGTCGACATCGGCGGTCCGGGCCGCAGCCACGGCCTTCTGCGCGGCGGCGCGTCCGTGCGGTCCGAACAGCACGACGTCCGCGTCCTTCTTGGAAGCGATCGACCACACCCCGTACGCGTCACCGGCACCCAGCGAACTCATCGACCGGGTCACCAGCTCCTTGGCCCGCCCGGAGCCGTCCCAGACCCGTTTGTCGGCCATCGAGGTCGAGTTGTCCAGGAGATACAGCACCCGCCCGGGGCCGAGCGCCTGCCGGTAGCGGCGCAGGGTGTCGCTGAGCGAGGTGGCCGTGACGGTGCTCGTGGTGGTCGGCGGAATCGACGGGCGTACGGCTCTCTCCGACTCGTTGGGGCCCGCCCTGAGCGGCGAGGTCTCGTCGGGCGGTGCCGGCTTGCCGTTACTGACCCCACGGAAACCGTCCTGCGTGAAGAACTTCTGCGCCTCCGGGGCCTCGGCCAGCCACTCGTAGAAGCGCGTCACCTCCTTGTCGCGCGCCTCGGCGTCGCGGCCCGCGTCGTCCCAGGTGACCCGGAGGAACGGCAGATCGAGCACCGGCACGTCGGAGGGGTACTGGGCGACGCGGACCTCCAGCGTCTCCGTCGCGCAGGCGGGGCGTCCCGGGTGGGTGGGCGGCAGGTTGAACTGAGCCATGGTCTGTTCCGGTACGAGAACGGCGGCGGTGTCCTCCAGGAGGTTGCGGGAGCCGTCGGCCAGCGCACACATCAGCTCCCTGGCGGTGCCGGGCATCGGCCGCAGCGCCTGCACCATGCTCTGTTCGAGGGACGACGCCGACCCGGACTCCGATGAGGCGTACAGGGCTTCGGTGGCCAGCAGCGCCCCGTCGGTGCCTTCGGGGTCAGGCCGAAGCACGGAGACGGGACGGTCCGGCTGCTGCGCGTCGCGCAGTGCGGAGATGATCGAGCCGAGCGGAGTTCCGGTCTGCGCCGCCGGCGCAAGGGCCGTTCTGAAGGGCACGGCGAGGACCATGGGCGTAAAGGCGACGGACCCCAAGGACTCCAGGGTCACGACACGTTCCCCGACGGCCCCTTCGGACCCGGTGCCGGTGCCGGTGGCCGAAGCCGCGGCACTCCCTCCGTCCTCGGCCTGCCCCCCGTCCATCACCCGTCGCCAGGCGCTCCCCGCCGCCGGAATCCAGATGTCCGGCTGCGCGCCCACATCGCGCTGGGGCCGCAGACAGTCACCGGTCGCGGGGCAGGTGGCGGGCGGATCCTGCCAGAGGGACGAGGCCCGGAAGGCGGCCACGGCGTCGGTGGCCTTGGCGTCGTACGTGGTGATCCCGACGGACCGGCAGCCGTCCCCGCGCTCCATATAGGCGTCGGCGGCCTTCTTGACGGTGGCCTGGAGGTCGGGATCGGTCAGTACACGGAGCTCCATGGCGGGCGGACAGTCGCGGGGCGCCCCGCCCGGCAGATCCCCGAACAACCACGTACCGACGCCGGTGAGGGCGACAGCGCCCGCGAGAACGAGGGCGGTCATACGGCGACGCGGCGACCGCAGCTGACGGCGTACGAGGGCGGTGCGCGGCGACAGCAGCCAACGGCGTACGAGGCCGGGGAGCGGCAGCCGTAACCACCGCCGCCCGACAACGGGAGCCCGCACCGCGCCCCCCACACCCCCTTCAGGCTCCCCCGTGCCCTCTCCCTCCCCCTTCTCCTTCTCCTTCCCCGTGGGTAATCCGCTCCCCGCACCCCCCGGGGCGGCGAGCAGCACATCGTCCCCGTGCCGCCGCTCCTCCGGAATCCACCGGTGTCCGTCGACGGCCTTGAGGGGCGCCATCGCCTCCCGTATCTCGGTCACGAGCCGGGTGAACGTGGCCGGCTCCTCGGCGGCCGTGCGCCCGGTCAGCAACCGGTGCAGCCGGACCGTGAACTCCGTACCGGCCGAGGGGTCGCCGGGAGGGATCTCCACGCCCGGTTCCGCCGCGGTGAGCAGGGCGAAGTTCTGCCCGACGGCAGGGGTGAACGAATGCAGCGCGTTGCCCGCGAAACAACAGTCGAGGATCGCCACGACCCAGTCGGCGCGGGCCTTGGAGAGCTCCGGCATCACATCGTCCCGCCAGGACAGCGCGTCCATGAAGGGATGCTGCCGGTCCCGCGTCACCCGGGAGGAGGTGAACAGCAGATGCAGGTCGCTGCCGTCGGGGCGCACGATGCCGTGCCCGGCGAAATAGACGATCAGCAGCCCGTCGACCTCGTCCCGCGCTGCGCGCAGCGCGGCCCGCACCTGGAGCGGATCGACGGCGCCGGACTCGCCCTTGCCCGGAATCACGACAAGGTCCGCGGGATCGAGCACCCCGCTGCCCTCGGCGGTCAGCGCCTCGGCCACCAGCCGGAGGTTCCGCCGGACGGCGGGCAGATCGTTCCGGTCACCGCTGTAGGGCTCGACACCGACGATCAACGCACGATGCCGCTTGCCCCTGCCCTCCTCGCCGCGCGCACTGTACGGCGGCACGACGCCTAGACCTCCCCGGCCTCGTCGTCAACACGCACCCGGCCCCCGCCCTCATCGCCCCGCTGCCCCCCACTCTCCCCGCTCTCGCCACGCTCCCCGTCCCGATCGGTGTCCCGCCCCAGCCCGGCCCCGGGCCCGGTGGCCGGCCCGTCGAGGGTGACGCGGGGCGTCTCCTCGGGGTCGGCGAATCTGCGCCGGTTACGCACCCAGGTCTCCACGGACCGCCACACCTTGTCGATGACGTTACGAGCCACCTCGACGGACACCACGAGCACGATGTCCTGGATCAGCTCACCGCTCATGCCCTCTGTCTGCTGATCGGAGACTTTCCGCCCGACAGCCAACTGATCGGCTTCGCGCACCTCTTCGAGATCGGGCGCACTCCGCAACCAGGTATCGAGCGCTTCGAGATCATCACGCCGGGTGTGCGTCCCACTCACCCCGATCCGCACCTCAACAGTCCCGGCCCCCGCTCCGGACCCCGGCTCACCCACACTCGACCCGTCCGTCATCCGCTTACCCCCATCGGCGCCATTGCCGTCCCACCCTGAAGCGACCTGGAACGTCCCGTCCCTGAACGTGCCATTATTTCACGCGAGTTGACAGTGAGCACCGCTTTGACAGCAGCGCTCAGGACTCAGCGGAGGCGACGCGGGCACCAGGTTGCCACCAGACGGCTCTGTCCACGAATGTGCATCGCACACGCGCTTCTGTCAGTACCCCTTGATACAACTGCTCACGTACCAACGCGACGAGATGAGGGGACTCGGCCATGCCCAACGATTTCGCGGACGCGGCGCCAGTTGCTGGGCTGTACGAAACGCTCATCACTCATCGCCTCGAAGAGCGGCTCAAAGAGTTCGATGCCACGGGTTGGCGCAGCATCGATGCCATCGTCGGGCAGGAGTCCACACCGCATGTGTTGTCTCGGCACATTGGCAACACCGTGCGGCAGGTCCTTCAGCGCCTCTCACCTGCGGAACAGGTCCTGGCCGCCAACCACATCTTGGAGTCCCTCAACACCATCGAGGGCGCAACCCAGTGGGTTGATCTCGTCGCCGAAGGCCCGCGCCAGCTGCTCGCCGTGGCCGAGCAAGAGGCTCCTGGCGTCTACGCCATTCGCCCTGCCACTCCACTCTCCGATACGGCGCTCATCACCAACTCACCGGAAGATCCGAGTCTTGGCTTCGAGCTTCGCGCCGAGCTGGCCACGGCTGACCGTGTTGACCTCCTCTGCGCGTTCGTAAAATGGCACGGACTCCGCGTTCTTGAACAGTCGCTGGCATCGGCGCGGGAGCGCGGCGTCCCCATTCGTGTGCTCACGACGACCTACATCGGCGCCACAGAACGTCGTGCCTTGGACCGGCTGGTTCAGGACTTCGGCGCCGAGGTGAAGGTCAACTACGAGCTTCGCTCCACCCGCCTCCATGCCAAGGCATGGCTCTTCCGCCGGGACAGCGGCTTCGACACGGCGTATGTAGGCAGCTCCAACCTGTCCAAGGCAGCCCTCCTCGACGGCCTTGAATGGAACGTACGGCTGTCGTCCGTCGCAACGCCCGCCGTCTTGCGCAAGTTCGAGGCAACGTTCGATGCCTACTGGAGCGAGCAGGCCTTCGAGCCATACAACCCAGACAGTGACGCTCAGCGGCTCGACGAAGCGCTGTCACACGCCAGCGGCACCAGCACTCAAGCCCGAAACAGCATTACGCTCTCCGGCCTGGAAGTCCGCCCCTACCCCCACCAGCGCGACATGCTTGAGCGACTAGAAGTCGAGCGCACTGTGCACGACCGGCACCGCAATCTGCTGGTCGCCGCGACAGGTACAGGCAAGACCGTGATGGCCGCGCTGGACTACAAGCGCCTGCGGCAGCAGCTCGGCCGCGACCCGCGTCTCCTCTTCGTGGCACACCGCAAGGAGATCCTCGAACAGTCCCTGCGGGTCTACCAGAACGTGCTCATCGACGCGAACTTCGGAGAGCTCTTCTTCGCTGGGGAGATTCCCGACAACTGGACTCACGTATTCGCCAGCGTCCAGTCCCTCAACCCGCGTGCACTGGACCGCTTCGCCCCGGACCACTTCGACGTGATCGTGATCGACGAGTTCCACCACGGCACGTCGCCCACCTACCGCAGACTCTTGGACCACTTCACTCCGCTGGAACTTCTCGGCCTCACGGCCACTCCCGAGCGCATGGATGGTCTGAACATTCAGGATGAGTTCTTCGAGGGCCGGATCGCCGCCGAGATGCGGCTCTGGGAAGCCCTAGAGAACGACCTACTCAGCCCCTTCCACTACTTCGGCATCACTGACAACACCGACATGAGTGCGGTCACGTGGAAGCGCGGCGCGTACGATTCGACGGCTCTGAGCAACCTCTTCACAGGCAACGATGCTCGCGCCAGACTCGTCGTGCAGGCCGTGAAGGACAAGATCGCTGATCCGGGTGCCATGCGTGCCTTGGGCTTCTGCGTCTCAGTCGCACACGCCCACTTCATGGCCGACTTCTTCCGCCGGGCGGGCCTCGCCGCTGTTGCACTCTCCGGCGAGAGCCCCATGGACGTACGCAAGGCAGCGCTGGACGAGCTGAGAACCGGTGCGCTTCAGGTCATCTTCTCGGTAGACCTTTTCAACGAGGGCCTAGACATCCCCGATGTCGACACCCTGCTCCTCCTCCGTCCCACCTCCAGCGCCACAGTGTTTCTTCAGCAGTTGGGCCGCGGGCTGCGTCGAACCGAGGGCAAGGCTGTCCTCACGGTCCTGGACTTCATCGGACAGCACCGCAAGGAGTTCCGCTTCGAGGAGCAGTTCCGCGCGCTGACGAACCTCACACGCAATCGACTCCTCACAAGCATTGAGCACGACTTCCCCCAGCTTCCCTCTGGCTGCCAGATCATCCTTGAGACGAAGGCCAAGGAATTGATCATCGACAACATTCGCAACCAGATCGGGGTCAACGTCACTCAGCTCGCCCGCGAGGTGGCGTCCTACGCCGAGCCGCTTCTCGCCGGCTATCTGCGGGAGAGCGGCCGAGAGCTCAAGGAGCTCTACCGAGGCAACGGGAACTCGTGGACAGGACTACTCCGCCGCGCCAAACTCCTCGTTCAAACCGGCCCCGAAGGCGAGGAAGCTCTACTCAAGCGCGTATCGGCGTTCCTCCACGTGGACGACCCGCTCCGGGCCGCCGCGTACACGAAGCTCGTCGGCGACGACGCCCCGGTGTACGAAGAGCTCAGCAGCCAAGAACAGGCATACGCCCGGATGTTCTTCTTCTCCCTCTGGCCGCTGGGGGGAAACTTCACCAGCTACCAGGCCGGTTTCGACACCCTCCGCCCCCAACAAGCCTTCCGAGACGAGGTACGCCAAGTTCTCGCCCATGTCATGGACGAGGCGGACCATGTCCCAGTACCCCTACTGGGCACACACGCCAGCCTGCCGCTGACGGTCCACGCCTCCTACAGCCGCGAAGAGATCCTCCCCGCCCTGGGCCAGTCCACCGTGGACGGCTTCATGCCCGGGCACTTCCGGGAGGGCGTGAGGTGGTGCGAGAACATCCAAACCGACGCCCTACTCATCACACTCGAAAAGGACGAGAAGGACTTCTCCCCAGAGACTCGCTACAAGGACTACGCCCTCAACGATTCCCTGTTCCACTGGGAGTCTCAGCACCGGATCTCTGAGACCTCCCCCACCGGCATCCGCTACCAGACCCACAAGGAGAAGGACACTCACGTCCTCCTCTTCGTCCGCCGCTACAAGAACACGGACATCGGCGGACCCCAGCCGTGGATGCTGCTCGGCCCAGCCGAGTACGTGAAGCACAAGGGCAGCAAGCCCATGGGCATCGTCTGGAAGCTCCGCCACGAGATCCCTGCGGATGTGCTGACCTACTCAGCCATTGCCGCGAGTTAACTCGTTTATCGGTCGCGCCCCCTGATCACTGAGGATTTTGGTCTGCCCGACAGTTTGTGCACACCGATTGTGATCAACGAGCTGAGCTGCAGAGGTCGCTGTCGTTGATCCACACCCAATCTTTCGGGCAGACCTCTCGGGCGCTGAGGGCACAAGGCTGAGCCGACAATACTTGCAGGACGAGTGGCCCGATCCGAGTCGAGTGCCGTGGCTCCTGACTCGGATACTGGAAGTGCCAGCACAGCCCCATCCGCGCCAAGATTCGCTGCAGCGTCACCCGACTTCATCACCTCTACGCGAGGTCGAAAAGGCCTGACTATCCTCCCTGCATATCTTGCACTGCCGAGGTAATCTCTTTAACAAGATCGCCTCCCACCGCGATTGATTCTTGCAGAATTGGTGCGCCCGCGTTAATTGTGAGACAAATAGCAATGAGGGCCAACCAACCTTGCTTCCACCTCCCTATAGTTTCTGGCTGAGCATTATTCATTGTTGCTTGAACCTGGGCAAGTGAGCCAATCGCTCGGCTCGTCTCACCCGCGACCCTTGCACCACCAAAGAGATCCACATGCGCTATGAGCCAGATAATGTGCTCCAACTGAACAATCAGTTGATCCCTTATGGGGCCATCGATCTCTGAAGCATCGATCCCTTGCAGAAATACAACCCAGTCTTGACACTGTTGAGATATCTCTTCGAGATCACTACTACGCGGAGCCGCATCCGATCCAACAAGGCTACCCGCGATAATGTCGGCAGCGGATTCAAGGTGATCGAGAACATCCTGCCCTACAACATTGACCGCAGGGCGCCCATTGTCACCCCAGTTACCTTTCGGCTGAATAATGGCATTCCACCACGCCGGAACATATCTGAGAAATCGATCACGCGAACGTTCAGGCAAGGCGTACAACTGTTGAGTCGTAAGCAAGAGTAGGTTCACTACTTCCGCATGCCGCCTTGCGAATTCAACAGAATCCCATTCCGCCTCAAGAGCCTTCACCCAACCCTCGATGTATCGGTCCTTCCCAGATTCCCGAACGCAAGTCAGAATTGAATGCAGGTGGTGCGGTGCGGTATTTTCATTCGAGAAAGCCACTCTTATACATCCCTTTCGAGGTAGCCAGTCATGACAGTCGAGCCGAACGTAGCACCCACAAGGCCGTCACTGACAATGCTTCTTTCACAAAATGGGGTGTCTGTACGCGAAACTGGACCGATCTTCATGGCGCCCACCCACAGATTGGGCCATCTGTCGACGTCGACTCCTGCCGGAGGCTATCGTCACGAGAAGCCCAGCCAACCGCATAGGGAGCTTTCGTGGCAATCATCAAGCAAGCGGCGCGCCAGACCCTTGGTCAACTCATCGGAGCCAATAACCCTGCGGTGACGGTGCCCGACGACAGCCAGAGGCAGTACGCCTGGACCAAAAAGGAGGTGGACATCTATTGGTCAGATATCCAAAAATTCAAGAAGGCGCGTGATACCGGGAAGGATTCCGCCTCGGAGTATTTCATTGGCCCAATCGTAACAATTACTGATAAAAAAGTTAGCACGAGGGCCCTACTCGACGGACAGCAACGCCTCACAACCTCCACAATTCTTATCGCGGCAATTCGCGACATCCTGTGGCGAATGGGTTCCGCAGAGGGCTCGTCTACGGCAAACAATCTTCATCGCGACTACATTGCGCGGAAGGCAGGCCGCCGGGAGCCCATGGAGTATTTCCTCGTGCTCTCACTATTTGATCGAGACTTCTTTCGAGACTACATTCAGGATTGGAACGAATCGACGGGAAAGTGCCCAGGAATCGAGCGACCGACTCGCCCGTCACACAAGTTGATTAAGGACGCCTATGTCAACTTTGAAGGCAAAATCGCCGCAGAACTTTCCATTTTCCCTGACGACGAGGAAAAGCTCGACTGGTTGGATGGATTGCGGGAGTGCCTAATTAATGGATTGGTATTCGTAGAAATCCAAACTCCTACGTCCAGCGATGCCAACGAGGTGTTCGAAACAATTAACTCGCGCGGCAAGGATCTCTCCACCGTAGATCTTGTGAGAAATTTCCTGATGGAAAAGAGCCGAAGCGACTCAGAAAAGCAGCGCGTAAATGACGCGTGGAGGGTGATATTGGATGGCTTCGAGAAACGAGAGGAGATCGAAAGATTTCTGCGTCATTTTTGGGTATCGAAGCATGGGGACGTAAAATCTCACAGCCTATACACGATCATTAGACAGAACCTGAGCCGCGAGTTCAATAAGAACCCTCAGGTATACGGCGTGGGTGCTTTTGCAGCCGAGCTCGAGGGCGCTTCAAATCGATACATAGATCTCATCAATTGCAGTACTGGGCATCAGGCATTCGATGCAGCACTGTCCGAAATTGAGGCACTAAGCGCAGACGCGCTTTACCCACTCTTGCTCGCGGCTTCAGAAAGAACAGACTATGATGATTTGCAAGATCTTATAGAGGCATCGATTAGCTATTACGTACGTTGGACCGTTGTCGGTCGCCGTGAATCCACACTGCTCGAAGAGAAAATATTCGATGTAGCCAAAGGTCTCTCGGGAGGCGCTGGCATAGATTCGGCGACGCGTCGAATATGCGACTGGATTCCGGACGATGAGATATTCAAGGCCGACTTCGAAGAAGCCTCTACGCCTAAGAGTTCCCAATCGCGATACCTGCTAGGAAAAATCGAGGCGTCCCTACGCGCGAGTGCCCACGTCGATGAAGTAGTTCTCGCAAGCTCTTCCAAGGTGCACGTAGAACACATCTACCCACAGAAACCTGACGATGGATTGCGCCTCGAAGATCACGACGCATGGGTGAATCGCATCGGTAATCTTACTCTTTTGAATGGCCGGAAGAATCAATCGGTATCGCAACTGGCCTATCCAGAAAAGGCTTTCGTCTACAGGGATTCCGTATTGCTCGTTTCTTCGGATACAGAGACGTCACGAATATGGGATTCAAGCAATGGCTGGTGGAAAGTGGAGGGTATTGTCGCAAGACAAAGAGATCTGGCGGAATTGGCAATCTCGATCTGGCCCGGCGGGAAGCACTGGAGCTAATCACTGTCCCGCAGTTGCTGGTCACAGACAGATGAAATTAGCATGACGAATGTGAGTAAAGCTCATACATGTTATGCCGACCAAGAGAGGACTGGTCGCTTGTAGTGGCTCCTGTTGGGGCGGAACCCCTGAATCGTCCCGGGTTTGACCGAGACGATCCACAAGTTCCTCGGCCGAGGGCTGCTTCAGGCAGGTTCAGCCGCCTCGACCTCGAAGTACGTTTGCGCACGATCGAGGGCATCGTCCGGATCGCAGCCGTGGGCACGGAGCCAGTGGAGGAGGTCGGCGATAAGGCCGACTGCTAGCTCCCTCCCTGCGGTCAGGCCCAGTCGTCCGTGACCAGATCCCACGGGGTCCGCACTCATGCTGCAAAGCCTCAACAGCGCTTCGGCTTTGGCCACTTGGGGCGTGTCGATGTGATCATTTGATGACCTGAGGCCCGTAGCCAACTCGCACCAGGTGACCTTGAAGTCGCCACGAAGGATGACGCCCCACCGCTCAGCAATGCCATCGACAAGGGCAAGCCCTCGCCCCTCGTCGGCCATATTGGCTGCCTCGACGAGGATGGGGAGCGCGCGCGTGTCAGGGTCGCTCATCTCGATGCGGAGGTTGCTGCCACTCATGGCAACAGCCAGGCACGTTGGAGTCCCCGGCCCCACGTGCCTGATCACGTTCGCCGCCAGTTCCGTGACGCAGAGCTGCGCGGAGTGGACCACGCCCGGTAGGCCCCAGAGCTCCAGGTGTAGCCGCATGACCCGGCGCAAGCCGGCTAGCTCTTCCGCCTCCGCCAGGAAGGGCAGATCCCATGCCTTCCTGACGACGCCGAAACGACATCCATCCATCTCGATCACTTTCCCTCGACAGTCGCGGTCACCCAACGTGCTCGCTCCCATCTATACAGTGACAGTGGAACTCTCATTTTGGAACTCTCATAAACGACTTGTGGGAGCACGGCCGTTGGCGCGCGCCCCCGGAGTGCGCTCTCTTGCTCAGAGAGCTCCGCACCATGCACCCTCTGAGGGATCAACGCGAAGGACGGCCATGCCAGTCGGACCAACCACCCGTAGACGCCAGCTCGGCGCAGACCTACGCCGTCTCCGCGAGCGCAAGGGCCTCACGTTGGAGGAGGCGGGTGCTCGAGTCGGTATCTCGAAGGCGACTTTGAGTCGATACGAGACGAAGGAAGGCACCGTCAAATGGCCAGCCGTTGACGCCCTGTGCCGTGAGTACGGCGCCTCGAACCAGGAACGTGAATCGCTTGTCGACTTGGCCAAGGGAGCGCGTATTCAGGGTTGGTGGCGATCTCTCGCTGACCCGATTCCCGAGTCAATGAATCTCATGCTGACCCTCGAGGACGAAGTAGTCAGCGAGGGCCACTACGCGTGCATGTACGTGCCAGGGCTTCTCCAGACACGTGCGTACGCAGAAGCCGTTCACCGCGCCTCGGAAATGAGGTGCACGGATCAGGAGATCCACCACATGGTGGACATTCGCATGAAACGGCAGGAGCTCCTCACTCGTGCCGAGCCTCCGCACATCTGGGCCGTGATTGATGAGGCAGTCATCCGGCGCATGGTGGGTGGACACAGTGTCATGCGCGAGCAGTTGAGGCATCTCAGCGAGCAGGCGTCCCAGCCCCACATCACCGTTCAGATATTGCCGTTCGAAGCGGGCGCCCACGCCGCGGCGGTCGGTAGCTTCGTCATCCTCGGCGGCCCAGCGCCCGAACTCGACGTCGTGTACGTGGACATCATCGGCGGTGGCCTCTTCATGGAGAAGCCGCAGGAACTAGCGCGCTATAGGTTGGCGTTCGAGTACCTGCGTGCGCAGGCGTTGGATATCGATCAGTCTGCCGCGCTCCTGGATCGGGTCATTGGGGAGCTTTGATGGACAGCGAACGCGTGCACTGGTTCAAGTCGTCGTACAGCGGTGGAAGTGGCACTGAGTGCGTCGAGGTAGCCGACCTGCACACCGTCGTCGGTGTACGTGACTCGAAGCGCCCCGAAGGGGCCTGTATCTCCGTGCAACCCAGCGCATGGGCTGAGTTCGTGACAACTCTGAGGCAGTAGAGCGCCCGTCCCTCTACGCCCGCACCACCACCGAAAGCGGTTCCCGCCGGCCCGCGCCCAGCCGCAACTTGGCCAGGACTGCTGCCACCACCTCGTCCGGGTGGTCCCGTACCAGGGCCGGGGCCACGCTCACCACCTCGATGCCGTGGGTTTCCAGTTTCAGGCGGCGGCGCAGGGTGGAGCGGTATTCGGTCACGCCCAGGTGAAATTCTTCCGAGTCGACCTCCAGGGCGACGCCCTCGTGGGGCCAGTACGCGTCCGGGACCGCCAGGAAGATGCCGTCCTTCGTGAGCAGGGTGGGGTTCCAGAGGGCGTCGGGGACGCCGCCCGCTCGTAGTACGTCGCGGGCGCGGCCCTCCTCGATCGAGCGGACGCCCACGAGGAGTTCCTCCGCTGCCGCGCGTACCGGTGCCGCTCGCAGGGCGCGCCCCGCGCGGAGTTCGGCGAGGAGGTCCCGTGGGTCGCACCGTCCTGCCTGGACGGCGTTGGCCAGGATCGCGCGTACTCGGTCGGGGCAGGACTCGCGGGCGACGAAGTCCGCCGCCGCGCGCGGCCTGCGGACGCACGGCACCCCCTGGTAGAGCAGGCTGGGTGGTCGGCGGCGGGTGCGGCGGATGCGTACGTATGCCACGTCCCGCATCCTGCGCGCCTCGTCGAGCAGCACATCCACCGTGCCGCTGCCCGTGCCGCGTACCCGATAGAGCGACAGCGCCGCCTCGCCCGTCACCACGGCCGTCGTGCCGGACAGCGGGTCGGAGGCCGGTTCCGCCGCGTAGAGGACGGCCGCCAGCATCCGTTGGTACGGGTCCGGCGCGCCGGTCTGTATCAACGTGACGCGGGGCAGCACCCGTTGCCACGGTCCGCCCGGTTCGCAGCGGTGCCTGATCGTGCTTCTGGCCAGGCCGGCGGCCTGGAGCTGGCGGTTGGTGGCCAGTCCCCGCTGCCGGCCCGCGAGCCGGTCGAGCGTCCTGACATCGGCATTCGTCGCAGCGGCCATGGTTCCCTCCTCCCCATCGGTCTGTCGGTTCCAACCCATGGGTGGATTGCGGATCCTGCGTTGCGTGTTCCGCTACGGAGAATCCGCAATCCGGGCCGCCCCGTCCCGCCCTCAGCGCGAAAGCTGCGCGCGCAGTGCCTCAAGCACCCATGCGAACTCCTCCGCATGGCTCGGCGCCGGTGCCCCGCCGTTCACCACCGCCATCAGCTCCCGGTAGCGCGCCACCTGGTCCTGCGCCGCGGACTCCAGGCGTTCCAGCACCGCCGCCGTGTCCTCGTCCCCCAGCAAGTGCCGCACCACCTCGGCCGCATCCGGCGACCTCGGGTCGACGCCGCGCTCCCGGGCGTCGCCCGCCAGCTGTACGAGCCGCCTGGCGAACCACGGCGAGGCGTCGGCCGGGACATCGGGGCCACGGTCCGCGGCGTTGAACTCGGCCATCGTGCGCATCCGCGCGCGGAACTCGGGTTGCTGCATCAGCTCCGCCATCTCCACCCACGCGTCCACCTGCTCGGGCGTCGGGTCGTCGGGCAGGTCGACGGTGGCGGCACGCAGCCGCCGGCGGATCTCGGGGTCGGTGGCAGTGTCCAGGCCGTGGAACATCTCCTCCACGAAGTCGTCGATGATCTGCTTGCGCTCGGCGGCGGAGAGCCGCGCCAGCTTGTTCATGAGCGCCATCTCCTCAGTGGTCGAATTCCTCTGTGCAACGGTCGACAGGACGGCGCGGCTCAGCCGCAGGGAACGGATCTGCGCGTCGAGGGCTGCCACATGGGCAGCGGCCACGGACGCCATGTCCGTCTCGCCGCGCAGCACCTTCCGTACATCGTCCAGGCCGAGACCGAGCTCCCGCAGCGTGCGGATGAGTTCGAGGCGGGCCAGGGACTCGGCGTCGTACAACCGGTAGCCGCCCTCGCTGCGGGCCACGGGCGGCAGGGCGCCCTCGTCCGACCAGAAGCGGATGGTGCGCACCGGCAGGCCGGTGCGGCGGGAGAGCTCCCCGATGGTGCTGAGTTCCTCCGGGGTGCGACCCCGGCCGTGTGATCTGGAGGCAGCAGCGCCGTTTCCGAAAACGTCGTCGTTCATGTGGGAAGTCTGAGGTTTCCAGTGAGTGGAGACTCAAGCGACGGGCCGCATGTACGTGGCAGACGTGCCGTAAGTGCGTGGCAGAGGCATGGGCTGCCGTGCCATGCTCCCCCGCATGCCCATTCGATACCCGCGCCCCCTCCGTCCCGGTGATCGCATCGGCGTCACCTCTCCCTCCAGCGGTGTGCCGAAGGAGTTGCGCGGGCGGTTCGACGTCGCCGTACGGGAAGTGGCGGCGCGGGGGTACGAGGTCGTCGTCGGGCAGTGCATGGATGGCGCCGGACATGTCAGTGCGCCCGCGGCCGAGCGTGCGGCCGAGTTGATGGGGATGCTTACCGATCCGGGGATCCGGGCCGTGGTGCCGCCGTGGGGCGGGGAGACCGCGATCGATCTGCTGCCTCTGCTCGACTGGGAGCGGTTGCGGAACGCCGAGCCGACCTGGGTCGTCGGGTACTCGGACATGTCGACCGTCATCACCCCGCTCACCCTGCTCACCGGGGTCGCGACCGTGCACGGCAACAACCTCATGGATACGCCCTACCGGGTGCCCGAGGGGCTGTTGTCCTGGCTGGACATCGCCGCCATGCCCGAGGGGAGCCGGTTCGCTCAGATACCGCCGGGGCGCCATCGGTCCACGGGCTGGTACGACTTCCACGCCTCTCCCGAGGTCAGCGAGTTCACGCTCGACACCCCCGGCAGGTGGACCAGGCTGGACGGGGACGGTGATGTGGACGTCTCCGGGCGGCTCATCGGGGGGTGCATCGAGATGCTCTGCCATGTGGCCGGCACTCCGTACGGCGACGTCGCGGCGTTTGCTCGCGACCGCGCCCCGGAAGGGCTGATCGTGTACGTCGAGGCGGCGGAGCACGATGCCTTCGCGATCTGCCGGACTCTCCACGGGATGAAGCTGGCCGGGTTCTTCGACAGCGCCAACGTGGTGCTCGTGGGCCGGACTTCGGCGCCGGACGCCCCCTCGCTCACCCAGCACGAGGCCGTACTGGACGCGCTCGGATCCCTGGGCGTGCCCATCGTCGCCGATGTGGAGTGCGGTCACGTCCCGCCGTACATGCCCCTCGTCAACGGGGCGCTCGGCCGTGTCATCCACAACTCGTCCCGCAGTGAGCTGATTCAGACGCTCGTCGACTGACGGGGGCGCGGCGTGGCGTGAACACCTGTCCGCGAGGCGCCCCGATCGCGACACGATGACGGTCCGAATTCGGCGGCCACGGCCCGCAGCCCGTGCGCGTAACCGCAGTTCACCTCCCAGCCCTGGGTGGTGTGCCGGAGCAGGAACGGCGAGGTGGGTACGGCGAGGGGGGTGCGGATTCGCCGTGCAGGAACCGCTGGTCGTCCGGGCCCCGCAGCTCCGGATGCTGGTCGCGGATCCGGCTGCGCACCCCCTCCTCGACGCGCGTGTGCACCGTGCCGTAGGTGGCCGCGGCCGGTCCGGGGTGGCGCAGCGCGTCCAGGAGCAGGTGGCTGAAGTACCCGCGGCTCACGCCGTCGTCAAGGATTCGTGGGCGCTCTCCTGGGGCCGGCAGGCGGCGAGAAGCACATGCTGCCGGTCCTCGGTGACCTGCGCGCCGCCGCCGGACGTTTGGACTGCACCCGGACGTGAACCTGCGCGGGCTCTGCCCGGACCCCCCGCGCGGGGGACAAGGGTTTTCCCCGTATCGGCTTCATCTCGCCGTTCCCTACTGTCTGCCGCACCGGTGGATCCCGTCCTCTGACTCTCAGGTGTCAGGTGCATGTAAGGCAGGGGTTTCGCCGGTGGCGGCCTTGACCAGGGCCGTGGCGTCGGCGGCGGCGCACGGGCGACCCGGCCCAGGAACTGCGGATCGCAGCCCCCACGCTGCACCGCGGTTCTCGCGCCACCCGCCGCGCTCCGCACGAATAGTCATTGAAAGGGAACACCTTGAACGGTTCCAGGCGGAGACTCATATCCGTTGTGGCAGCGACCGCCACGATCGCCGGTGTCGTTGCCACCTCCTCCGTGGCGCTCGCCGCCGCCCCGGCGGGCCCCTCGCCGAAGCCGGCTCCGGCTTCGCAGTCCATGACCGCGCTGCCGACCGCACCGGTCGAGGACGTCATCGTCACCTACAAGTCCAAGGCTGCCGAGGCCGGTTCCAACGCGGCGGCCAAGAGCGACGCGGCCGCCAAGGCCGAGGAGACCGGCGAGAGCCTGTCGTTCGAGCGCCGCCTCGCCGGCGGCGCCGCCCTGGTCGACCTGGGTGGCGAGACGTCCAAGAAGGACGTCACCGAGGTCATGAACGCCTTCCGCGCCGACGCGTCCGTCGCGTCCGTGGAGCCCGACATCCGCGCCTACGCGATGGCGGTCACCCCGAACGACACCGACTACGCCAAGCAGTGGGACCTGTTCGAGGCCACCGGCGGCATGAATGTCCCCGGCGCCTGGGACAAGGGCACCGGCAGCGGCGTCACCGTCGCCGTCATCGACACCGGCTACGCCGCCCACACGGACCTGGCCGCCAATGTCGTCTCCGGATACGACTTCATCTCCTCCTCCGCGGACGCCCGTGACGGCAACGGCCGCGACAGTGACGCCAAGGACGAGGGCGACTGGAATGCCACCGCCGGCGAGTGCGGCGCCGGTTCCACGGCGAGCAACTCCTCCTGGCACGGCACGCACGTCGCCGGCACGATCGGGGCGACCGCCAACAACAGCAAGGGCGTGGCGGGCATCGCGTACAGCGCGAAGATCCAGCCCGTGCGTGTGCTGGGCAAGTGCGGCGGCTCCTCCTCGGACATCGCCGACGCCATCACCTGGGCGTCCGGCGGCACCGTCCCGGGCATCGCGGTGAACGCGAACCCGGCCAAGGTCATCAACATGAGCCTCGGCGGCGCCAGCTCCACCTGCCCCAGCGTCTACCAGACCGCCATCAACGGCGCCGTGTCGCGCGGCACCACCGTGGTCGTCGCGGCCGGCAACAGCAACGCCAACGCCTCCGGCTTCACGCCTGCCAACTGCGCCGGTGTCATCAACGTGGCGTCCACCAGCCGTGAGGGCAACCGTTCGTTCTACTCGAACTACGGCAGCATCATCGATGTCTCCGCGCCCGGCGGCGAGACCCGTCGCGCCACCGACACGCCCGGTACCATCACCACCCCCGAGAACGGCATCCTCTCCACGCTGAACTCCGGTACCACCACGCAGTCGGCGGAGAACTACAAGCCCTACCAGGGCACTTCGATGGCCGCCCCGCACATCGCCGGCCTCGCCGCACTGCTCAAGTCGGCCAAGAGCACCCTGACCCCGGCCGACATCGAGTCCGCGATCAAGAGCAACGCCCGGCCGCTGCCCGGCACCTGCACCGGCGGCTGCGGCTCCGGCATCGCCGATGCGACCAAGACCGTGAACGCCGTCACCGGCACCACCCCCGGCGGCACGACGTTCAGCAACGCGACGGACGTGACGATCACGGACAACGCGACCGTCACCTCGTCGATCCCGGTCACCGGTCGCACGGGCAACGCCCCCGCCGCCCTCAAGGTCGACGTGGACATCAAGCACACCTGGCGCGGCGACCTGGTCGTCGACCTGATCGCCCCGGACGGCACGGTGCGCAATCTGAAGGCCTCGTCGTCCTCGGACAGCGCCGACAACGTCATCGCGACGTACACGGTCGACGCATCGAGCGAGGTCGCCAACGGCACCTGGAAGCTTCAGGTCCGCGACGTGGCATCGGGTGACACCGGCTACATCGATACCTGGAGTCTCACCTTCTGAGACGCCCGCCGGGCTGCATCATCGCTGGTCAGGGGCGCGTCCGCGGGAATTTCCGCGGGCGCGCCCGCAGCTGGTCCGTCCGTATGCCGACACCGGGCCTGGACGGCAGCGGCCGACTTCGTATTCTCTGCTCTCGCACGGGCAGCGGGCTCGCGCACGCCGGAAGGTGGTGGTGGGTACGTGACGTCGGCAACGTACCGCCCTGCGCCGGTCGGGCGGGCGGAGCTCCTCGCGCGGCTCGAACGGGTCCTGCACACCCGCGGGCGCGCCCTGCTCACCGGCCCTGCCGGGGTGGGCAAGACGGAGCTCGCCCTGGCCACCGCCGCGCGCACCGAGTCCCGCGGCGAGACCGTGCTGTGGCTCCCCACGCTCCCCGCCGACCGTGACATACCGGGCGCGGCCGCCGCCGCCCTCGTCGCGTCCGTATCGGCGTGCGTGTCCTGGCCCGCACCCGGAACACTCGACGGGTCAGGCGGGTCAGGCGGGTCAGGCATTCTCGAAGGGCTGCCAGGACCGCAGCGGACGGCCGTCGCCATGCTGTGCCGCGAGGCGCCCATCCCCGACGGCGGCTGGGACCCCATCGCCCTACGGCTGGCCCTCGCCCAGATCCTGCGGACCCTCGCCGCGCGCGGCCCCGCACTGCTGGTCGTCGACGGCGTCCAGCGCATCGACGCCGCCAGTGCCGACCTCCTGCGTTTCGCGCTCCATCTGGCCCCGACCGCGCTGCGGGTGATCGCCGTCGAGACACCGGCGGCGTACAGCCCCGACTCCGGTGCGCCGCAGACCGGTACGCGACAGCCGGACGCGGCCGGCCCGGAACCCCTGTGGGCACCGTCCGAGGCCGACATCCTGTTCGTACCGCCGTTGCACGCCGACGAGATCGCCGAACTCCTCATCCATCACCGGCTGCCGTCCCGGATGGCCGGCCGCATCCACAAGGCCAGCGGCGGCAATCCACGCCTCGCGCTCGCCGTCGGCCGGTCCCTCGCCGACGCGCGGACTCCGGTGCACCACGCCGAGGCGCTGTCGCTGTCCGGGCGAGCCCGCGAGATCGCGCGGCAGCTGCTCGGCGTCGCCTCGCCCGCCGTTCGCTCCACGCTCCTGCTCGCCGCGCTGACGCTGCGCCCGACGGCAACGCTGATACGTCGCGCGGGCCGCCCCACCGCCGAGGCCGACCTCGCCGCCGCCGAGCGGGCGAATCTGATCTCCCTCAAGGAGGACGGGACGGTCGGCTTCACAGCCGGTGTGCTGCCGTCGACGCTCGTGCACGACGCCTGCTGGACCGAGCGCAGCGCCGGTCACGCGGCGCTCGCGCGGGTCGTGGACGACCCCGTCGAGGCGGTACGGCACCGGGCACTGGCCTCGGACACTCCCGACGAGGAGCTGGCCGCGGAGGTCGCGGCGGCCGCCGACACCGCCCGGCTCCGCGGGAACAGCGCCCTGGCCGCCGAACTGGCCCTGCTCGCGGCCGAGTCCACGCCAGTCCAGTACGGTGCGCAGCGGATCGCCCGGCTCGTCGACGCCGCCCAGGAAGCCGCCCGTGCGGCCCGCGCCGACCTGGCCATGCGCGCGGCCACCGATCTCCTGGCCCGGGACGCCACACCGGCCGACCGCGTCCGGGTAAGGCTCGCGGTGCTGGACACCGCAGGTCAGGGGCTGAGCAACCTCGACGAGCTCTATGTCCACGCCATGGAGGACTCCGAAGGCGACACGGCACTGCGGGCAGCCGTCCAGCTCCGGCTGGCAGTGAAGTACGTCCTGGCCGACGGCGACCCCCAACGCTCCCGTGCCGTCGCTGTCGAGTCCGCCGCGCTCGCCGGCTCCGTGGGTGACCGGAAGACGGCGGCCAGGGCCCTGACCGTGCAGGCGCGCATGGACCGCGTCCTCGGCTCGCCGGACGCGGAGCGGGTGCTCGCCGAGGCCCGGGCCCTGGAACTGTTCGAGCGTCCGCTCGGCGTCCGTAACGCCGCACAGATCCTGACGATCCGTCACGCACTGTTCGACGACCGGCTCACCGACGCCCGCGATCAGGCCCATGCCCTCCTCCCCCTGGTCGAGCGCCGCGGCCCGGTGGAGGACGCCATCGAGCTGTTCCGTACGCTCGCGGAGGTCGAGGCCCGACGGGGGCAGTGCGCGGTGGCGCTCGCACACGCCGGACGGTCTCTCGCCCTGACCCTGGAGGCCGGCCTCTCGCCCGGGCCCGCCTGGTATGCGCTGGCCCTCGCGGAGACCGCGGGCGGCAGTTTCGAGCGCGCCGCGAGCTATGCCCGGCGCAGCGTCCAGGCCTCCGGGGAGGAGGGCGACCGCGTCTTCCTCCCCCGGAGTCTGTACGCGCTCGGCCGGGTCCAGCTGATCAACGGGGATGTGGCGACCGCCCTGGAGACCCTGCGCCGGGTACAGGCCGATGAACGCGCCCAGTCGACCGTCGACCCCTCCATGCTGCGCTGGCACGAGGAGCTGGCCGAGGCGCTGCTGGCGAACGACACCCCGGAGGAGGCCGCAGCCCTGCTCGCCGACGTGCGTCCGGTCGCGGAACGCCTCGGCCACACGACGGTACTGCTCGGCTGCGACCGGGCGTACGCGCTGTACCTGGCGGCAAGCGGGAAGCCGGACGAGGCGGCGGGTCTGCTGTCCCGGACCGCCGAGCGGTTCGCCGCGGCGGGGCTGCCGCTGGAGCGCGGCCGGGCGCTGATCGCGCTCGCTCGAGTGGAGCGCCGCCGCCGCAGGCGGTCGGCCGCCCAGAGCGCGCTGCAGGCCGCGGCCGCCGACTTCGAGCGGGCGGGGGCGGCCCCGTGGCTGGGACTGACAACGGAGACTCCGTCCCGTACGGCCGAACTGTCCCCGGCCCGTGGGGACACCCTGTCCTCCCTCACGGACGCGGAGCTGCGCCTCGCACAACTGGTCGGCCAGGGGGCCAGCAACCAGGAGGCGGCAGCGAAGCTGTACCTGAGCGTGAAGACGGTCGAAGCCCGCCTGACCCGCATCTACCAGAAGCTGGATGTCCGTTCGCGCGCCCAGCTGGCGACCGCCCTGAACGCCTGGCCGGGCCGGCCGGCAGCGACCGCCACGGAATTCCCGGCGGCCGGCTGACCCCAGGGGGTCGCCACGTGTTCCTGCCGTCGCGTTAGCCTCGGTGGCGAGACTGGACGAACGAAAAGCGAAGGTGGCGGCAATGGCGAAGGTTCCGGCAGCGGCAGTGGCGGCGAGCGGGCTCGTCGGTGGGTACGGGGTCGCCCGGTGGACCAAGAAGCGGCCGCTCGGCGGGGTCGCGCTGGCCGCCGCCGGGACTCTCGCCGCGTACGAGTGGAACCGGCAGGCCGGACCGCGTGCCGCCGCGGGGCTGACCGTCGCGTACGTCGCCGCGTTCGCCGGCTCGCACCCGCTCGCCAAGAAGGTCGGCGCCTGGCCCGCGGTGTTCGCGGTGGCGGGCGGCGTCGCTGCCGCGTCGTGGGTGGTCACGCGCCGTGCCGTGTGAGTCTTTTTTGTGACGGGATGCCCCCGTCACTCCTTCGTCCTCAATCTCCGGACGGGCTTGATTTTCAAGCCCGTCCGGAGATTGAGGACAGGGCGCGGCCGGAGGCCGTGCAACCCGGTGAACGCGCAGCCAGGGGCGCTACGCCCCTACCGCATGCGACACCGTGTAGATCAGCAGGCCCACGAGCGCGCCCACCACCGTGCCGTTGATCCGGATGAACTGGAGGTCCCGGCCGATGTTCGCCTCGATCTTCTTCGACGTCTGATCCGCGTCCCAGCCGGCCACCGTGTCGCTGATCAGCGACGTGATCTCCGAGCGGTACGTCGTGACGACGTACACCGCCGCGTCCTCCAGCCAGCCCTCCAGCTTGGCCTGCAGCCGCTCGTCCGTCGCGAGCCTGGCACCCAGCGTCATCAGTGACGCCCTCGCGCGCAGCCGCAGCTCGCTCTGCTCGTCCTCCGCGGCCGCGATGATCATCGTGCGTACGGACGCCCAGGCCGAGGCGATGACGTCCTGGACCTCGCCGCGCCCCAGGATCTCCGCCTTCAGCCGCTCCACCCGCGCCCGGGTGTCCGAGTCCGACTGGAGGTCGGCCGCGAAGTCCGTCAGGAACGTGTCGATCGAGCCGCGCGCGGGATGACCCGGCATGTCCCGCATCTCCGTGATGAAGCGCAGCAGCTCCTTGTAGACCCGCTCCCCCACCCGCTTGTCGACGAATCTCGGTGTCCAGCCCGGCGCCCCGCCCTGCACCGCGTCCATCACCGAGTCGCCGTGCAGGACCAGCCAGTCGTGCGCGCGTACGCAGATCAGGTCGACGACCTTGCGGTGACCGCCGTCGGATACGATCTTCTCCAGCATCTTGCCGAGCCCCGGCCCGACCTCCGCCATGTTGGCCCGCCGTGTGATCGCCTCGCCGACGACCGCCTGGACGTCGGAGTCCCGCAGCACCGTCAGCGCGCCGCGCAGCGCCGTGGCCAGTTCGGCGGTGACCCGGTCGGCGTGATCCGGCTCCGCCAGCCACGCACCGAGCCTCGCACCGACCCCGAGAGCGTGAATTCGGTCACGAACGACCTCTCCGGAGAGAAAGTTCTCCCCCACGAAGGAACCAAGTGACGTCCCAAGCTGATCCTTCTTCGTGGGAATGATGGCGGTGTGGGGGATGGGCAGGCCGAGCGGGCGCCGGAAGAGCGCCGTGACGGCGAACCAGTCCGCTATCGCGCCCACCATGCCCGCCTCGGCGGCCGCCGCGACGTAGCCCGGCCAGCCACCCACGCCTGCGCTCTTCGCCCAGGTGGCCAGGACGTATACGAGCGCGACGAGCAGGAGCAGACCGGTGGCGGTGGTCTTCATACGGCGTACGCCGCGGCGCTTCTCCTCGTCCGCCGCCGTGTACGCGAACACGGCGAGCGGCGTGGAGCGCCGCCCCGTACCCGGACCGTGCCCTGCTCCGGGACCGGCCCCCGGCTGCCCCGGCTGCTTCCCGGCCTCGGTCACCTGCCCCGCTCCCTGCTCCGCGTCCTGCCCGGCGTCGTGCGCTCCGGAATCGGTCCGTTCCATGCGTTCCACCCGTCCGCGTACGAGTCGCCCCCGTGCCGTACGCATTGTCCTTACCTCACCTACTCCCGGGCCGCATGTCGAGTTCCCGTCGGCCTGTCGCATCATGGGACCAGTTCGATCATCACGAGGAGACACACCGCACATGCCGAGGCGCCAGAGCTATGCCCTGCTCATCGCCCTTGTGGCGGGCACAGCCGCACTCGCCGCCGCCATCGCTTTCGGGACGACGCTCCTGGCCGGCACCCGGCCGGGGCCGCGTCCCGAGCCGGAACCGCACGCGGCGGCCCGTACCCCTGCGGCGCCGGCCACCTCCGCCGGTACCTGGGTCGCGACCTGGGCCGCGGCAGCCGTCAGCGCCGAGCCGAACACCCCAAACGGCCTCCCCGGACGCACCATCCGCAACACGGTGCACACGAGCGTCGGCGGCGACGCGGCCCGCATCACCCTCTCGAACCTCTTCGGTACGAGGCCCCTCGTCGTCGACCAAGTCACGGTGAACACCCGGCCGGTGACCTTCCGGGGCGCCGCCACCGTCACCCTCCCGGCAGGCAAGCAGATGGTCAGCGACCCGGTCGTCGTGCCCGTGGCCGCCGACGCCGACCTGGTCGTCAGCTTCCGCACCCCGCAGGCCTCCGGGCCCGTCACCTTCCACCCGAACACCCACCAGACGTCCTATCTGGCCGACCAGCACGGCACGTGGCGCACCACCAACTGGCGCTATCTGACCGCCGTCGACGTCCGCAACAAGACGACGCCCGGCACGATCGTCGTGATCGGTGACTCACTCGCCGCGGGCAGCGGCTCCACGACCGACGCGAACAACCGCTGGCCCGACCTGCTCTCCGACCGGCTGCGCGGCCGTTACGGCATCGTCAACCAGGGCATAGCCGGGAACCGGCTCCTGACCGACGGTCCGAGCGCGCTCGGCGGGCCGAGCGGCACGAGCCGCTTCGAACGTGACGTGCTGTCGGTGGCCGGGGCGAAGACCGTGATCATCGCCCTCGGTATAAACGACGTGCAGCAGGCCCCCCAGGAGCCGGACCCGCAGCGCATCCTCGCCGGTTTCCGCTCCCTGGCCGCCCAGGCGCACGCCCGCGGGCTGCGGGTCATCGGCGCGACCCTGACACCGTACGAGGGCTACCCGACGTGGACGCCCGAACGGAACGCGGTACGGCTGGCGGTCAACGAGCAGATCCGGGCGGGCGGCGTCTTCGACGCGTACGTGGACTTCGACCGGGCGGTACGCGACCCGTACGCGACGAACCGGCTCCTGGCCGCGTACGACTCCGGCGACCGGCTCCACCTCACCGACAACGGCTACCACGCGCTGGCCAACCTGATCGATCCCGGGAAGCTGATGAGCACACGGAAGTCCGACGAACTCTGACAGGCACACCTGCCTGTCAGAGTTCGTCGATACCCCGCCCGGATGCGGGCGGGGCGGGCGGGGCGGGCGGGGCGGGGCAGGCGGGGCAGGTCCGGCGTCAGGAGCCCTCGGACCCCTCGGGCCCCTTGGTCAGCTTCCGCCGCTTGGCCTTGCTCCACTTGCGCTCCACGTCGACCCCGCCCATCAGTGCGAACCCCACGACCCGCACCCGCGGGGCACCCGGCACCGGCTCGGCCTCCTCGCTCTTCGGGGAGTTCTCGCCGAAACCGCCCATGATGCCGATGCCACTGACCTCGAGGTCCACATCGGGCTCGACGGTGACCTGCATCCCGCCCATGAGCGTGAAGCAGCGGATGACGACCTCGCGGTCCTCGAAACGGGCCTGACGCAGATCGATATGGCCGCCGCCCCACATCGCGAAAGCGGTGAACAGACGGCCCACGGTCCACCGGCCGTTGCGGGTGAAACCGCCCCAGAAGGCGAAGGCACCCCTCGATGTGGCGGGGCCGCCGATGCGCTCCGCCCAGTTGGTGCCCTGCCCGACCGTGGCGGGTGACGCCGCGCCCGCGGGTTCCACGGTCGAGCCCGGAGCCGGGATATCCCGGACGAGCGGCGCCAACTCTCCATGCGTACGGGCCTTGTACGCGGCGTCGAGCCGCTGCTCGAACTCGTCCATCTCCAGCCGGCCCTCGGCCACCGCCTCGCGCAGCCTCTCGGCGACCCGGTCACGCTCGGCATCGGAGGCACGCATCTCCGGAAGTTCACTTGTCATACCGGGCACCTTATTGAACGCACCTGCTCACGTCATCGACCGGCATAGGCACGCGCCGGAGGAGACGCCCGGAGGACTCACCCGCGTACGTGCCTCAGGCGCCCGGAGCCGCACCCGCCTCGTACATCTTCGCGATCACGGCCTCGATGTCCGGCTCCCGGACCGAGAGATCCACCATCGGATAGTCGGCGGCTATCCGGGCCACCAGCGGAGCCGCCGAAGCGGACGCCGGGAACGCCAGCCACTGCCGCGGCCCCGCCACCTTCACCACCCGTACCGAAGGCTCCGACTTCAGCTCGATCGGCGGGAGTTCACGCTCCAGATCGACCACCAGCGTGCGCTCGCTCTCCCCCACCTCGTGCAGCCCGGCGAGCGCCCCGTCATACATCAGCCGACCGTGGTCGATCACCATCACCCGCTTGCACAGCTGCTCGATATCGGTCAGGTCGTGCGTGGTCAGCAGCACGGTCGTGGCCCGTTCGGCGTTCAAGTCCCGCAGGAACTGCCGGACTTTCGCCTTGGAAACCACATCGAGCCCGATCGTCGGCTCGTCCAGATACAGCACCTCCGGATCGTGCAGCAGCGCCGCCGCGATGTCCCCGCGCATCCGCTGCCCGAGGGACAGCTGCCGTACGGGTACGTCCAACAGCTCGCCAAGGTCGAGGAGTTCGACGCACCGGTCGAGGTTCTCGCGGAAGCGGCTGTCGGGGATGCGGTACATCCGGTGCATCAGCCGGTACGAGTCCCGCAGCGGCAGGTCCCACCAGAGCGTCGTACGCTGCCCGAAGACCACACCGATCCGGTGCGCCAGCCTCGTACGCTCCCGGGACGGGTCGATGCCCGCCACCCGCAGTCGGCCGCCGCTCGGCGTGAGAATGCCGGTGAGCATCTTGATCGTGGTCGACTTGCCCGCACCGTTCGGGCCGATGTAGCCGACCATCTCGCCGCGCGGCACGCGGAAGCTGATGCCGTCGACCGCGCGTACCTGGTGCCGCTCCCGGCGCATGAAGCCGCTCCTGCGGCGTACGTCGAAGACCTTCTCGACTCCGTCGAGCTCAATGAAGTCCGCGTCCACTTCCGCCTCACCCTTTCTTTGTCGGTCACCCCGCCTAACTGCCCGTGCTCCGGTACGCGCGCAGGCCCGCTCGCCAGGCCAGGCCCGCCAGTGCCCAGCACGCCCCCGCCACCACCGGTGGCAGGAAGGCCGCCCACTCCGGCAGCGCCAACGGGAACTCCCTGTCCAGCACATACAGCGCGGGCAGCCAGCTCACGAAGGCCAGCGGCACCACGAAGGTCACTCCGCGCACCAGATCCTTCGCGAAGATCGTCGGCGGGTACTGGAGCAGCGTCGTCCCCCCGTACGTAAAGGCGTTCTGCACCTCGGACGCGTCCTGCGCGACGAACTGGAACGCCGCCCCCGCCACGAACACCGCCCCGAAGATCGCCGCCCCGCTCAGCACCATCAGCGGCAGCATCAGCACCTTCAGCGGCGTCCACGCGATGTCCAGCGACACCAGCGCGTACCCGAGCACCAGCAGCCCCTGCGTGATCCGGCCCAGCCGGCGCAGCGCGAAACGGTCCGCCGCCACCTGCGCCAGCACCGGAACGGGCCGTACGAGCAAGGTGTCCAGCGTGCCGTCGCGTACCCGCCGCCCCAGCCGGTCCATCGACCCCAGCAGCAGATCGGCCAGCCCGAACGCGGTGGCCGACATCCCGTACAGCAGGGCGATCTCCGGCAGGGTGTACCCGCCCAGGGCGTCCACGTGCGAGAACATCAGCATGATCGTGACGAAGTCGAAGGCGGTCACCACGAAGTTCCCGAGGGCCGTCATCGCGAACGACGCGCGGTACGCCATCGTGGAACGCAGCCACATCGCGACGATCAGCCCGTAGGCCCTGACCCCCTCGACCAGCCGGGAACGGTCCTCGAACGCGACCTCTGTCTCAGCCACCCTGAATCACCACCCTCCTGGTCGCCAGCACCTGCACGAACCGTCCCGCCGTCAGCAGCGCCAGCGCCCAGCCGGCCTGGAAGGCGTACGCCTCCACGAGCCCCCAGCCCGTGTGCTTACCGAGGAAGACATCGGCCGGGACCTGCAACAACGAGGACCACGGCAGCATCCGCGCCACCTCGCCCAGCACCCCGGGAAACAGATTCAGCGGCAGCAGCATCCCGGAGAAGAACAGCCCGGCCAGCCCCACGACCTGCGTCGCCCCCGCCCCGTCCATCAGCCAGAACGCCGACAGCGCCACCAGATAGCGCACGGCGAAACTCACCACGACACCAAGCAGTACGGAGACCAGGAAGGCCGGCCACGTCCAGAACGAGCCGGGCAGCGCCAGATCGAACGCCAGGGCGCCCAGCACCATCGGCACGATGCCGCGCCCCAGCAGATGGAACGCCGCCCGGCCCAGATCCCCCGCCAGCCACCACAACTGAAGGTCCGCCGGCCGGTACAGGTCGACCGCGATGTCGCCGGTACGGATGCGCTCCATCAGCTCGTCCTCGAAACCGCCGCCCATCATGGCGCAGGTCATCAGCAGCGCCTGGCCGAGCCATACGTACGTCAGCGCCTGGGACATGTCGTAGCCGCCGAGCTGCGGGCGCTCGTCCCAGAGGGCGATGTACGTGTACGCCATGATGAAACCGAAGACGGTGTTGGTGAAGACACCCGCCACCGTCGCGATCCGGTACGTGGCGTAGCGCCGGAATCCGCCTGCCGCCACCACCGCGTACAACCGCACCGCAGCCACCCCCGTCTCGCCGCCGTCTCTCCCCCGCGCGACACCCGGCGGAGAGCACCGGACGCATGACACCGAAGCCCGCGGCACCAAAGCGCACGACCCTAGTCCACGCCGGACAGCCACCGCCACCGGATATCACCGCCGCGACCACCCACCACGGGAGAATCCAGGCGATATCCCACCAATAAGGGCACTATGGGATGACTGACCGCGGCCGAGGAGTCCCGAGGAGTCCCACCGATATGAGCGACGAGCAGAACTGGGCCCAGCGCGACCCCGACGGCCGGCCACTCCCCACCGGCTCACTCGGCGCGAAAGAGAAGAGAGGGCGCAAGAAGTGCCACAAGCGCACCGGTTGGCGCCGCGCCGTCCCCACCTGGCGCACGGTCCTCGGCACCGTCCTCGGTATCGCGCTCCTGCTCATCGGCGGTCTCATCGCCGGATACCAGATCGTCGACATCCCGCCCGCCAACGCCAGCGCCACCGCCCAGTCCAACATCTACCTCTACAAGGACGGCACGGTCATCGCCCGCGACGGCGAGGTCAACCGGGAGAACGTCCGGCTCAACCGGGCCCCCCTCACCGTCCAGCACGCCGTACTCGCCGCCGAGGACCGCGGCTTCCACTCCGAGCCCGCCGTCGACATCAAGGCGATGATCCGCGGCGCCTGGAACACCCTCACCGGCAAGGGCAAGCAGAGCGGCTCGACCATCACCCAGCAGTACGTCAAGAACTACTACCTCGGCCAGGAACAGACCGTCGTCCGCAAGACCAAGGAGTTCTTCATCGCGGTCAAACTCAACCGCGAGGAGAGCAAGGACCAGATCCTCGAGGGCTACCTCAACACCAGCTACTTCGGCCGCAACGCCTACGGCATCCAGGCCGCCGCACAGGCGTACTACGGCAAGCACGTCGAGGCCCTCACCACCGCCGAAGGCGCGTACCTCGCCTCCCTCCTGAACGCCCCCAGCGTGTACGACGTCGTCGCCCACCCCGAGAACAAGGCCAACGCCCTCGCCCGCTGGAACTACGTGCTGGACGGCATGGTCAAGGAAGAGTGGCTCACCGCCGCCGAACGTGCCACCACCCGCTTCCCCGTCCCCGGCGAGGCCAAGCCGTCCACCGGCCTCTCAGGACAGCGCGGCTACCTCGTCCAGGCCGCCGAGGACTACCTCACCAGCAACAAGATCATCGACGAGAACACCCTCGCCACCGGCGGCTACCGCATCACCACCACCCTCGACAAGAAGAAGCAGGAGGCCTTGGTCGACGCCGTCGAGAACAACGTCATGTCCAAGACCAGCAACACCCGGATGATCGACCGCAACGTCCGCGTCGGCGGCGCCTCCATCGACCCGGGCACCGGCAAGGTCGTCGCGATGTACGGGGGCGTCGACTACACCAAGCAGTACGTCAACAACGCGACCCGCCGCGACTACCAGGTCGGCTCCACCTTCAAGCCCTTCGTCTTCACCTCGGCCGTCGCCAACGACTCCACCACCCAGGACGGCCAGACGATCACGCCCAACACCGTTTACGACGGCACCAACATGCGCATGGTCGAGGGCTCGGACGGACCCACCGGATACGCCCCCGCCAACGAGGACGACGTCGACTACGGCGACATCACCGTCCGTACCGCCACCGACAGATCCGTCAACGCCGCCTACGCCCAAATGGCGGAGGACGTCGGGCCGGGCAAGGTCAAGGACACCGCCATCGGCCTCGGCATCCCCGAGAACACCCCCGACCTCACCGCATCACCGTCCATCGCACTCGGCCCCGCCACCGCCAGCGTCCTCGACATGACCGAGGCGTACGCCACCCTCGCCAACCACGGCAGGCACGGCACGTACACCCTCGTCGCCAAGGTCACCAAGGACGGCGAGAACATCACGCTCCCCGTCAGGGACACCGAGCAGGCCGTCAGCCGTACAGCCGCCGACACCACCACATCCATCCTCCAGACCGTCGTCGAGGAAGGCACCGGAACCGCCGCCCAGGCCGCGAACCGCCCCGCCGCAGGCAAGACCGGCACCGCCGAGGACGACAGAGCCGCCTGGTTCGCCGGCTACACCCCCGACCTCGCGACCGTCGTCGCCGTCATGGGCCAGGACCCCGACACCGGCACCCAGACACCGCTGTACGGAGCACTCGGCCTGCCCCGGATGAACGGCGGCGGCCCACCCGCCGCCACCTGGGCCGACTACACGACCGCCGCCCTCGCCAACGCCGAACCCCAGGAATTCGACCTCGAACTCCAGGAAGGCGCCGACGAGCCCGCCCCGCCCACCGAGGAAGAACCCGAACCGGAACCCGAAGAGACCGAAGAGACCGAAGACACCCCCTCCGAAACCCCGTCCGGCGCTCCCACCCCGCCCACAGCCCCCTCCCCGAGCAGCCACGCCCCCACACAGGACGGCACCGACGGCGGTACGAACACGGGAGGCACCGACACCGGAGGCACCGGGGACACCGGAGGCACCGGGGACACCGGAGGCATCGGGGACACCGGGGACACCCCGGAAACGGAAGAAGCCCCCGGGGACACCGGAGGCTTCTTCGAAGGCGCAGGCGGCGCCCGCCCGCAGGACCAATAAATCGCAGGGCGCGGAGTCAGTGACCCGAGGTCGCCTTCAGACCCACCACAGCCACCAGCAGCAGACACACGAAGAAGATCCGGGCCGCCGTCGTGGGCTCACCCAGCACCATCATGCCGACCACCGCCGCACCGGCCGCTCCGATACCGACCCACACGCCGTACGCCGTACCGATCGGCAGCGTCTTCGCCGCATGGGACAGCAACATCATGCTGGCGACGATCCCGAGGCCGGTGAACACACTCGGCCACAGCCGGGTGAACCCCTCGGTGTACTTCATCCCGATCGACCAGCCCACTTCCAGCAGACCGGCGACAACCAGCAGAACCCAGGCCATGACGGCACCTTCCGACGAGAAATCACGCGAACAACACGGTGCGTCGTCTTTGCAAGGCCCGGTACGGCGCGTCTCGTCGGGGGTCCCCTCACCGTAGCAAAAAACGACAAAGAGCCCGGTGACCCCAGTCACCGGGCTCCCTCAGCCAGCACCACGACCTACAGATCGCGACCTACAGATACAGCCCCGTCGAATCCACCGAACCCTCGAAACGGTCCGCGGCCACCGCATGCAGATCCCGCTCCCGCATCAGCACATACGCCACGCCCCGCACCTCCACCTCGGCACGGTCCTCCGGGTCGTACAGCACCCGGTCCCCCGGCTCCACCGTCCGCACGTTCTGGCCGACCGCGACCACCACGGCCCACGCCAGCCGCCGGCCGACCGCAGCCGTCGCCGGAATCAGAATGCCACCGCCCGAACGCCGCTCGCCCTCGGGCGAATCGGACCGGACCAGCACGCGATCGTGCAGCATGCGGATGGGCAGCTTGTCGTCGTGGGTGTTGTCGCTCACGAGCCGAAACCTACCTGCTCGGACCCGCGCCGCACGCCCCAGGGGTGGGCCACGTCACTTCCTGCGACGCGCCGACACCGTCAGCAGACCCACCACACCGACCACGAGCAGCGCAGCCGGAATCACCCGCTCCAGACGGGGCGAACCATCCTTCGAAACGAACTGCGCCTTCACGTCCGACACCGAACGGTTCACCGCGACGAACGCGCGCCCGGCCGTCCGGTCCACCGCCCCGGCCACCTTGGCCTTCGCGTCACCGATGATCGTCTTCGGGTGCACACGCATCCCGATCTCATCGAGCACCACGGCGAGCTGCTCGCGCCTGGTGATGATGTCCGCCTCGATCTGCGCAGGGGTCCTGGCATCCGACACTGCGCCGCCTCCGTGGTCGTCGTCCGGTAAACCTTCATCGACAGTCTGTCAGCTCGACCGCCCGCATACCCGGCGGCACCCCTATTACGCTCGGTGCCAAACACCTGATGTGCCACTTGAGGAGAACCATGAGCGAGCGACTCCAGCCCGGCGACACCGCCCCGGCCTTCACCCTCCCCGACGCCGACGGCAACGAGATCTCGCTCGCGGGCCACAAGGGGCGCAAGGTCATCGTCTACTTCTACCCCTCCGCCCTCACTCCCGGCTGCACCAAGCAGGCCTGCGACTTCACCGACAACCTGGATCTCCTGGCCGGTGCCGGATACGACGTCATCGGCGTCTCCCCCGACAAGCCGGAGAAGCTCGCCAAGTTCCGTGAGAAGGAGAGCCTGAAGGTCACCCTGGTCGCCGACCCCGCCAAGGAGACCCTGGAGGCGTACGGCGCCTTCGGCGCGAAGAAGCTCTACGGCAAAGTGGTGACGGGCGTCATCCGCTCCACGATCGTCGTCGACGAGGACGGCAAGGTGGAACACGCCTTCTACAACGTGAAGGCGACCGGCCACGTGGCCAAGATCATCAAGGACCTGGGCATCTGACGGCCCAGCCCGCACGCAGGACGGAACGGCCCCCCCCGCCCCGGGAAGCCGGGGGGGGGCAGTGTCTTATAAAAAAAAAACAACCC
>NZ_JBHUUV010000052.1:0-38298 GCF_042670885.1 Streptomyces sp. NPDC057136 | reverse complement strand
GCTGATGCGATTCGTTGTCACGACAATATGGCACGCAGTACCCTCTCGCAAGGTACGTAGTGCCAATTGGTGCATTCCGGTGTTACGTTCCCGGCATGACTGAAGCGCGCAGAGGACGCAGGGCGGCAGCCGGCCCGGCATCCGGCAGTTCCCCCGTGAAGGTGCCCATGCGGGAGGCGCTTGCCGAAGCGGCCTTCCAGCTCTTCCTGGAGCGTGGCTACGAGCAGACCACGGTGGACGACATCGTGGCGCGGGCGGGAGTGGGGCGCCGTTCCTTCTTCCGGTACTTCCCGTCGAAGGAGGACGCGGTCTTCCCCGATCACGAGCGGTGTCTCGCCGATATGACCGCCCTGCTGGACGGCCGTGACGGCCCCGATCCGGTCGGCGCGGTGTGTGACGCGGCCAGGCTCGTGATGCGGATGTACGCGGCGAACCCCGAGTTCTCCGTGCAGCGCTACGGGCTGACGCAAGAGGTTCCTGGCCTGCGTACCTATGAACTTTCGGTGGTGCGCCGCTACGAGGGCACGCTCGCCGGCTATCTGCGCAGGCGCTGGGCGGAGGCTCCCGACGGCGGGCTGCGGGCCGATGTCGTGGCTGCGGCGGTGGTGGCCGCGCACAACAACGCCCTGCGTTCGTGGCTGCGTTCGGGCGGAGTGGGTGATGCCGAGGCCGCCGTGGAACACGCCCTCGGGCTGGTGCGCGACGTATGGGGGAAGGCGACCGGGCAGCCCGCCGCGGACCGGGCCGGCGAAGCGGAACCGCAGAGGGGTCCGTACAGCCCTCCGGACGGGGGACTGGCCGTGGACTCGGGCGACGACGTGATCGTCATGGTGGCCTCCAGGAAGGCTCCGATGTGGCGGGTGGTGCAGAGCATCGAGGCGGCCATGGCGGCGGGCTGAGCAAGATTAGGCACTCAGTGCCTTTACGGTCCGGCACTCAGTGCCATATGGTGCTGGAGCGTCGCGCGATGGTGCGGCGCTCACCAGCCGAGTGCAGGGGGTCGAGACGTGTCCCAGCCAGGAAGCGGCACCGCTACGGCGGCGCGTGAAAGAACCGGACTCACCTATCAGCGGTGTCGCTGGTGCGGCACGGCGTCCTTCCGGCGGCTCCTGTGCCCCGTATGCCAATCGAGCGATCTGGAAACGGAGTTGAGCGAGGGCCACGGGGTCGTTGTCCGGTCGACGGTGGTGCACCGCTACACCGAGTTCGCACGCAACGAATCCCTGGTCCGGTTCCCCGAGGGCTTCATGTTCCGTTGCCGTGTCATCGGCACCGCGCCCCAACTGGTGTGGCCCGGTGCCCGGGTTCGCCCGGCGTCCGGTGCCGATCTCAGCACCGGAGAGGTCGTCCTCGAAACGGTGGAGAAGGTCGAACGCGACCCCTGGCGCTGAACTCCCGCTCGGGCGTGGAGACGTCAGTCGGCCGCCGGGTCATTCGGGAACCAGTACGATCCAGACCTGGCCGCGCGCGAACGTCATCGGCCGGCCGTCCTCGCTGGTGAACTCCGTCGACGACGCGGCGGTGTCGCGCTCCCACGTGACGTCATACGCCTTGCCGTCGCGCAGTGCGAGCGCCGATCCGGACCCCACGGTCTCGGTGAAGGGTGAGGTGTTCCCCCACCGGTCCCGGAAGCGGGAGGGGCCCAGGGTCACGTCCTGGAGGAGCACGGTGGCCGCTGCGAGCCGGTCCCCCGAAGCGGTACGGGACGGCTCGCCGTCCATGGTGACCAGCCACTTCTTCTGCTCCGGCGACCAGGTGAACGTGAACCGCGCCGATGGGTAGCTCACCGTACGTTCGTTGACGGGCGTGCCGCCCCCGGGCGCGGCCGCGAAGCGTAGTCCGATGTCCTCGGCCGCGTTGACCTGCGTCGATGCGTGCGGGATGTTGCCTGGGCGGAGGTACAGGTTGTGCGGTGCCGGCCGGTCCGGGTCCCTGAAGTAGGCGTTCGGTGCCTTCGACGGCGGCAGGGCGTCGAGCGGAGCCGCCTCGATCGACGGCAGCAGCGCCGACTGGGCGCCGGAGTACGCGAGAGTGGGCCCGTCGAATTGCCGGAGCAGTTCCAGGTCCGTTTCGCGGGCGCTCCGTACGGGACCGATCACGGGCGGGACGTCGGAGGAGTAGACGGCGAGTATGCGGCTGAGCCCCGCCTCCACCTGCTCCACATAGACGAGGTCGGCCTTCTCCAGCCCGGTCGGTGGCCGAGCGGGGGCGACGTTGTCGATCTTCACGGCGAGGACGTCGGCGTGTCCTGCGGACGTGGCCGAACTGTCCGGAGAGGGAGTTTCCCCCCCTCCGGCCTGGCAGCCGCACGCTGCGGCGATGAGGAGCGCGAGCGCGGCGAACGAGGTTGCGGCCGGTCGCTTCGTTCCGGAGGTGTGCATGGCGGCCGCCCCTTTCGAGCCGGCTCTGCACGGGGGCGCCGGCTCATGTCTGCTGCGGCGATGACTCTCCTGTTCATCATCACGCAGAAGACCGGCAGCTGGTTCCGTCGGTTCGACGGTTCCGGAAAGGCCGCGCAAACCGCGAGGGCCGTGCGGACCGCCTCGGGCCCGGGCGGGGAGCGTGCACCCCGCCCGGGCCCGGCAAGCAGGGCTGTCACGGTCCGGCCGTGCCGTCCATCTCGTTGCCGTCCTGCTCGCTCTGCGCCAGGAGCCGTTGGGCCTTCTGCTGAAGGCGCAGGCGGTGCTCGGGGTCGGATGTGCGCTCAGCGGCGTCACTCAACTCGCTGGCCTTCTGGCGCATGTGCTGGGCACGGCCCGAGGGCCCGGATATGGCGCTCATGATCACTCCTGGGTTCATGGAGAGCGGGGAGAGCGGACAGTGCCAGCGAACCAGCCTCCTGCCAGAACTGCACCCCGTGCTGTCACGTTCCGTAATCAGGTGTGTTCACGGCCACTCGTCGTCGCCCTGTGCCGGCGGAGGGCCGGTGGCCGACGCGACGCAGAACACGGCGCCGCCGGGGTCGCGGAGCGTGGCCCCGTCCTCACGGGCCGAGATCCGGCGTTCGATGACCCGGCCGCCGTGCCGGACCGCGGTCTCAAGCGCCGCCGCCACGTCCCGCACCGGGAAATGCACGTTCCAGCGCGGTCCGTACCCGGGGAGGATTTCGCTGTTCTCGGCGCCCGCCGTGATGAGGGCCGCGACACGGCCGTCGTCGCGCAGCACCACGTCGTCGTGCTCGTAACCGACTTCGCAGCAGCCGGGACGGTCCGAGGCCCAGTCGAGGATCTCGCCGTAGAAGAGCGCGGCCTCGAACGGTTTGGCGGTCGTCAGGTCCAGCCACCAGGGGCGGTGCTCCCGCCAGGCCTGCCAGTCGGCCACGAGGCGCCCCTGCCAGACCCCGAAGCGCGCGCCGTCGCGATCGGCGGCGACCGCCGCGCGGCCGATCGGGAAGTCGATCGGCCCCACCGCGACCGTGCCCATGCGCTCCCTGATCCGCGCGGCGGCCACATCTGCGTCCGGGACGGCGAAGTACGGCGTCCAGTCGTTCGCGATGTGCAGGGCCTCCGACGGCTCCCCAAGGCCGGCCGTCGGTACGCCGTCGTAGAGGGCCACACTGAACTCGTCGCCCAAGTCCGTACCGCGGAAGGTCCATCCCAGTACGGCCCCGTAGAACTTCTGCGACGAGGCCAGATCGCGCGTGGAGAGACTTGCCCAGCACGGTGCCCCGAGACCCGTAGCGTCCGTAGTGGACCTCTGCTGCGCAGTCCTCCGCCGCGGAGTCTCCTGCTGTGGATGCGAACCGATCACGGTGCGTACACCTCCAGAGCGGACCGGTGCGACCTCTGCCCGGCCCTCGTGGGCGCCCGCGTGCGGCCATGCGCCACATCCGCGGACGCCGGCCGGCGCGTGGCTGCCCGTCGCTCGCTGCGACGCCGCCGCCGTCGGGGCTCCTGCCATGGACTTGTGCGTAGACAGCCCGGCCGATGACCCCGCACGGTATCCGCGAAGCGCGGCCCGGTCCTCGCCGACCATGCTGCCCGAAGGCACGGGTGCGGGCCACTCGTGCGCCTCGTCGCCACCGCCGCATCCGGGGTGGCACAGGTGACCGTCTCCCGGCCCGGCCCGGCCCGGCCCGGCGCGTCAGCTCGTGTGCCGGTTCTCCGCGGCCTCGACCTGGTGCAGCGTGCGTCCGGTACGGGCGGAGCGGGCGTGGTACGGGTTGGGGGTGCCGGGTCTGTCGTGGACGGCCTGCTTGTCGTTCGCCTTGATCAGCAGCCATGCCACCTGGCCCGCCCCCGGCGCCTCGTCGCCCACCTGGAAACGGGTGAGGGCGAATTCGCCGTGGAGTTTGGCACCGTCGAGCCAGAAGGTCGCATGACCGCGCTCCAGGGCCTCCTCGAACGATACGGGCGTGCCCTGCTCGTCGTGGCTGAGCGGCCGGTAGGTGCCCTGGTCCCAGACGATGACCGTGCCGCCCCCTTGTTCGTCCTGCGGAATGACGCCCTCGAACTCGCGGTACTCCAGGGGATGGTCCTGTGTCGGTACGGCGAGGCGCTTGTCCCGCGGATTGTCCGAGGGGCCCCGGGGTACCGCCCAGGACTTCAGTACGCCGTCGACCTCCAGCCGGAAGTCGAAGTGCATCCGCCGCGCGTCGTGGATCTGCACCACGAACCGGGGTGCGTCACCGGTCCGCTGTACGTCATCGGTGTTCACGCCAGGTCCTCCCGCCCGCAGCTCCTTCTTCCACTGTTCTTCCACTGTGCGACCCGGGGCGGTGGACCGCGCGGCGGTGAGCCGGTGCCCCGGCGGGGCCACCGGCCGAACCCCGTATCAGTTGGTGTGCTCCGCGAGCACCGCGTCGGCCTCGGTCTGCGTCGGGTGCCACCACGTGGTGACGGGTTCCCAGACGCGGATTCCGCGCGGCGCCCCGAGGGAAGCGGCGTCGAACGTCCGCCCGTAGTGCGCGGGATGCCCGGCGACCGTCATCCGGTCCACCAGCCGCAGCTCCGTCGAAGCGGGGTCCAGCGTGCGTACGGCCGCAAACGCGGACCGGCCCGCGGCCAGCCGGTACGGCGCACTCCCGGTCGCGGGCACCGGCAGCGCCGCGCCGTCCAGGTCCCCGAATGTCACGGTGGGAATCCGGTCGACGACACACGGGCGAGGGCCCTGGTTGGTGACGCTGATCCGCACCACGTCCGCGACATCGGGCGAAGCGGTGGCGGCCACCTCGATGGCACGCTCCGCGCAGACGGCGGGGCCGGGGGCCGCGGCGGCAGGAGCGCCGGACGCGGCGATCAGGGCGAGGACGGCCGCGGAGGAAGCGGCGAGAGCAGGATGGATACGCATCGGAATCCCCGATCGTGGGCGTGGGCATCGGCGCACGCGGCGGGAGGAGCCGGACGAGATGGCCCGGGCCCGGCGTACGCCCGACCAGCATCCACCGCGGACCGACGGCCTGCCTCATATGACGCGCTTGCCCGGCAATCGGTTGTAGCGAATGCGCCACCCGGCCCGAGGCGGGCCTCAGTCGTCCCCGTGTTCCTCGTCCTGCTCATGGTTCTCGGGGGAGTCCTCCTGCGAGAAGTCCTCCTGGGCCGGCGCATCGGAGACCGGAGCGGTCGGCGTGGTCGCCCCCGTGGGATCGGTGGCCGGTGTCTCGGCGGAGCTGGGGTCCGGGGCGAACAGGATCATCCCCAGGTACACGGCAGCGATGAAGGCGGCCGTCCCCGCGATGGCGCTGGCCACGCGCGGCCGACGCCGGATGGCCTCACGGGTACTGCGCCTGCGGGCGGGCGCGGGCGCCCGTCTTCGGCCGGTGGCCTGCGGCAGCCGGTACGTGGTGGGGCCCGCGGCCCCGCCCGCCGTGTCGGGCCCGGACCGCTGCGCACCGGTGGACATCGGCGAGGTGAGCGGGCCCCGGGCCGGGGGAGGCGTCGGCGCGTGCGCCGGACCGGCGGGGGTGACGTGCGGGGGCAACGGCTCGGGGCGCCCGCGCCAGGCGTCGGTGCGGAACCAGTCGGACACCTGCTGGGCGCCGGGCCGGTCCTCGGGCTGCTTGGCGAGCAGGCTCAGCAGATACGCGTCGAACGCGGGGGAGATGTCGACGCCCCGCTGCCGCAGCGGCACGGGAGGGGTGTCCACATGCTGATAGAGCGTCGCGGTCGCCGTATCGGAACGGAACGGCGGGTGGCCGACCAGGAGTTGGTAGATCACACAGCCGAGGGAGTACATGTCCGACGCCGAGTCGGCCGTGCGGCCGAGCGCGCGCTCCGGGGCCAGATAGAGGCTCGTGCCCACGATCTGTCCGGCGGTGGTCAGTGCCGTGGCGGGATCGTCCACGAATTGGGCTATCCCGAAGTCGCCTATCTTGACGGACCCTTCGGCGTCCAGCATCAGGTTCCCGGGCTTGATGTCGCGGTGCACGACGCCCTGCCGGTGGGCGGCGGCCAGACCCGAGGCCGCCTCGCCCGCGATCCGGGCCACCTGCTCCGGATGGACCGTCTCCTGGGCCGCGAGCAGATCGCTGAGGCTCCTGCCCTCGACCAGCTCCATCACGAGATAGAACCGGTCCTCCCAGGCCCCGAAGTCGAACACCGCCACGAGGTGAGGATGGCTCAGCCGGGCGGCGGTCTGCGCCTCCAGCCGGAAGCGGGCGGCCGATGACGCGTCGTCACGGTCGCCCAGCAACAGCTTCACGGCGACGGCCCGGCCGAGGACTTCGTCCGTCGCGCGCCACACCTCGCCCATGCCGCCGCGGCCGATAGGGGATATCAACCGGTACCGACCAGCTACCAGCACCTGTGCACCAATCTCGAACTGTGGCCCGCTTCGACAGCCGCGGAGGCGACCTCATCGGGCTCATCGGGATCGGGACGAGGAGGATGAGGAGGGGGTGCGCGGCTGGGTCAGGATATCGGCCTGCGGGACCGCAGTTGGCACCGGTGACCTGCCGGCCGTCGGCCGGACGCGCTGATGGGGGCGGCAATCAGCCAATCGGCACGGTGGTCCCGGGGCCGCCCGCCCGAAGGAGCCACTCGTACGCGGCCTGAGCCGTGAATTCACGCTGCCCGCCGGCGAAGAGGAGATCCGTCGCCAGGAACGCCGGATCGTCCGCCGTCCCCGTCAGATACGGGATCGCGAGGCAGCGCATCCCCGCCGCGCGCGCCGCGGCCGCGCCGGGCGCGGCGTCCTCCAGCACCACGCAGTCGGCCGGGTCCGCTCCCAGTCGCCGTGCGGCCTCCAGGAACACATCGGGTTCCGGCTTGCCGTGCGACACCTCCTCCGCGGACACGTACAGCGAGATGTACGCGTCGAGGCCGGTGACGGCGAGCACCGCCCCGATCGCCGCCCGGGACGAACCCGAGGCCACCGTCATCGGGATGCCCGCGCCGTGCAGGCGTTCCACGAGTTTCCGCATCTCGGGGAAGACCTCGGTGGAGGAGCCGGCCAGTTCGAGATAGAGGGAGTTCTTTCCGGCCAGGAGTTCATCGACCGGTGCCTCGATCCCGTACTCGGCGCGCAGCACGGTCAGCGTCTCGCGGGTGCCGATCCCGATGAAGCGGGTGTGGTCCTCCCAGCTGAAATCCGTCACGCCGTACCGGGCGAGGAGGCGGCGGCCCGCCTCGTAGTAGTTCGGCTCGCTGTCCACGAGTGTGCCGTCGAGATCGAAGATGACGTGGGGGACCTGGGTACGCGGTGAACTCATGGCTCCCAGCATGCCGGGCGGGTGATCAGTCCGCGCCGCCGGCGGTCCGTCCCACCGCTTCGACCAGGGGCAGCACCCGGTGCGCCACCCGCTCGCGAAGCGCCACCTCCGTCCGGGTCCTGACCACCCCGGGGAGCTGGATCAGCTGCTGGATCACATCCTCCAGATGCCCGTTGTCGCGGGCGACGACCCGGGTCAGCAGATCGCCGCCGCCCGTCGTCGAGAACGCCTCGATGATCTCCGGGACGGCGGAGAGGGCCTCGCCCACCTCGTCCAGGTGCCCCTGGGTGACCTCCAGGTGTACGAAGGCGAGGACCGGGTGGCCGAGGGCGGCGGGGGAGAGTGCGGGGCCCGTACCGGTGATCACGCCGTCCCGCTCCAGGCGGTCGAGCCGGGCCTGGAGGGTGCCGCGGGCGATCCCCAGAATGCGCGCGTACTCCCGCGCGCTGGTGCGCGGCTGCTCGATCAGCAGGCGCAGGATGCGGGTGTCGAGCGTATCCACGGCCATGGTCCGTTGGGCCCTTCCTGGCTCGGTGAAACGTACATCGACTGTACCAATGGCACAGCACAGCACTCGAGTGAGCGTAAGACGGTGGGACGTCGGCTCGTGGGTGTCAGCTGTTGGAACCGGCGGGCGGCAGCGGTTCGTAGCGGGCGCGTTGCGCCTCGTAGGCGACCTCGGGATCCTCGTCCAGCTCCAGCGCGGCCAGGACACGTTTGCGCAGACCGAGGCTGTGGGCGCAGAGCAGCCGGAGGCCGGCCCGCCGCACGTGACGGGGGCGTCCCGGGGCCATCAGAGAGACCAGCCACTTCTCGGGGACGAGCAGGACGTAGGGAACGAGCGCTTTGCGGGCGGTACGTACGACAGGGGGGTGCGGGTCGTCCATAGCGGCCATCAGCTCGTCGGGGGACAGTGCGTCCGTCATGAGCAGGGCCGCGAGTGCCGCGGCGCGCACCCGGCCCTCCGGATGCGCTGCCAGCGGGCGCAGGAGAGCTGTCGCATCGGGTGCTCCGCACTCGGCCAGGCCGAACAGCGCCCCCGGCGGCAGGCCGGGGAGACCGGGGTCGGCGCACAGGGCGCGGTAGTGCGACGGGGGGTCGTCGCCCTCCAGCCGGAGGACCAGACGGGCGGCGGAACGCACCCGGGCCGACGGGTCGGCCAGGTAGGCCGCGGCTTCCCGGCCCCGGCCGGCCCTGTGCAGTGCCGTCACCGCGGAGGACCGAGTCACGGCGGAGGAGGCATTCAGCAGGGGATTCAGGAGCTGCTCCGGGGCGTCGGCGGTGACCTGGGCCAGCAGCGCGTCGGTGCACAGGTGCCGGACGGCCCGGTCCGCGGCGTTGAGGGCGAGCTCCGTCAGCTCATCGGGCGTGAGCAGCTCCTGCTCCAGTGACAGTCGTGCCCCCAGTATTCGGACCCGCGGCAGCGGACTGGCGTGGAAGGGTGCCGTCAGGCCGCTCGGCAGAGGCCCGGCGGCGGCCATGACGCGTTCCAGTGCCCAGCCGCCATGCGGGCGCAGGCTCAGACGCAGGACCAGGGGCACCATCTGCGACGCCAACGCCCCGGACGCGTCCAGGGCCTTACCTGCCAGGCGGCGGGCCCGCTCCCGTACCTGTGGATGACTGTCGGCGCAGCGGATGAGGAGCAGAGGCAGGAGGGCCGGCCGCCCGACGGCGAAGGCCAGTGCGGCTTCACGTGCCTGCCACCGGTCGTGGCAGAGGACGATCGCGTTCTCCGGCTCGGAGGGCGGGAACCGTGACCAGGTGACGTCGCGGGTTTCCTCGTCCCAGCGCGGGGCGGTCGCCCAGTCGACGGACCCGGACCCGTGGGCGCGGCGGTCGCGGAGCATGGCCCCGAGGGGCTGGACCCCGCTGCGTCGTGCGGTCGCCGACCGTATCCGCCGGTCGAGATCGACCCACGCCTCCGGGTCAGCGGTGTCCAGGGCTGCTGACAGCGGCTTGCCCAGCAGGAGGCGGTCGTGCGGAGGCAGACGCAGCGTGGGCGACAGGGGGATCATTTTCCGCATGCTCATAGCCTAGGAGAATCGCTTATGGCCAGTAGGTCGGCCGGAGATCTCACCGATCTGCCGGGCCGGGGGACAGAAGCGCGGGCCAGTCCTGGCCGGCGGCCCAGTCGGCAAAGTTGTGCCAGCCGACTTCGGGGTAGTCGCGTCGCAGCCCGGCGACGTCGACATCGAGGCCGACGGTGGTGAAGTACTCGAACATGGCCGCCAAGTCGGCGGATCGCATACGGACATGAGCCAGCGGGACCTCTTGATGGGCGATCGGCCGCTCAGTGCGTGTCGCGAGGATCTCGGCTATCCGGCCGGGGGAGCACTCGTCGGAGGCGATGTCTATGCGGCGGCCGGCGAAGTCGTCGCGGCGCTGGAGCACCAGCGCCGCGAAAGCGCCGATGTCGGCGGCAGGGATGAGCGTGAGCGGCCGGTCGGCGGGCATGGGCCAGGCGAACGTGTTGTCGCGCAGCCCGTCGAGGGTCCAGCCGCCGGCGTAGTTGTCCATGAACGCCGCCGGAGCAATGACGGTCCAGGGCACGTCGGTTGTGTGGAGGTACTGCTCGACCAGGTACTTGCTCTCGTAGTGCGGGACCGCGGTGCCGCGGTCCGCGTGGGCGGCGGAGGTGAAGACGATGTGCCGGAGGTCTGCGGCTGCCGCGGCGTCGACGAGAGCCTTGCCCTGCCGGGTTTCGGTGGTGGTGTCGGTGCCGAACGGGGTGGTGACCGCGAAGAGGGAGTCCGTCCCGGAGAGTGCGGCGCCGAGCGAGGCACGGTCGTCGAAGTCGGCGTGGCGCACGTCGGCTCCCAGGCCGCGCAGGGCTTCGGCAGCGGTCGAGGACGGGTGCCGGGTGAGCGCGCGCACATGGTGGCCTGCGGCCAGCAGGGCGCGGGCGGTGGCCCCGCCCTGGGCGCCGGTGGCTCCGGTTACGGCGACGGTGAGCATGGGTTCTCCCAGTAGCTAGTATTGATGCGTGACGCATTAACTGCGTCACGCATCAAACCGTACGAGATTTTGCTGCGCCGCGCAGCGATTTGGAGTGTGATCCAGGTGACAGAGCCACGCCGGGCCCGGCTGTACGAGGAGTTGTCGAAGGAATCGCGCCGCTACCTGGCGGCGTATGTGCTGTTCAATCAGGCCGTTGCCGATCACCTCGGGCTGCACCCGACCGACGTGCAGTTCCTGAGCCTGCTGACGGCCGAACCCGGACCGCGCACGGTGAAGCAGATCGCCGACATGACCGGCCTGACCACAGGCTCGGCCACGCGGCTCGTCGACCGGCTGGAGCGGGAGGGCTACGTTGCCCGCGCACCCGATCAGCAGGATCGCCGCCGGGTACTGGTCACCCCGGTGGCTGACCGAGTCGCCCGTGTCACCGCCGTGTGGGACGACCTCGGCCAGGCGTGGCAGTCGCTTTTCGACGACCACACCGACGAGGAACTCGAGGTGATCACCCGGCACATGCGACGGGCGCACGACCTCAGCCACAGTCAGATGCAGCACCTGCGAGCCCTGCCGAAGCCGGACTGAGCGCCTCGGTGAAAGCTCACCGGCGGCCGGCTCGACCACCCCTGGGCTGCCTTGGCCGCTGTCGGCCGACCCCCGTCGTGCGTAGCTCGGCCACGGGGAGGGCCTGGCCGTTGGCCTACCACTTGTCATGATCAAGGCTGACATGGTGTACCAATGGCACAGCTGATGGTTCGGCTGTTGAGCCAGTTGGCCAAAGGTGGTTACCTTTGTCGTATCCATGTACTCAAGGCGCCGCGCAGCGCCGGTCGGCGACGAAGCCGGAATCCGGTCCGCGGTGCCTTCGTTGTTCCTGTTCGCCGCCCATCACCCCGGACGGCCACAGGGGGGCGCGCACCACTGCAAGGGGGGCGGCACACCGCCGTGAAGAGGATGTTCGTGGCTCCGGACCCGGGGCGCCTGAGGCTGAAGAACTCAGTCCGTGCCGTCATCGGTATCGCCCTGGCTGTCGCCGCCGCCGAGCTGTGCGGGTTCTCGCTGGTCGCGTCGATCACCGCGGGGCTTGCGGCATTGCTCGCCCTTTTCACCGTCGCCGATGCGACCGTCCGCGCCCAGCGGATCACCACCGCTCTGCTCCCCGCCGCGGGATTCCCGGTGCTGGCGCTCGCCACCACCTTGCATGGTGTCACCGTGGCCCGCGACGTCGCGTTCCTGGCAGTCGTCTTCTGCGGGGTCTACGCGCGCCGTTGGGGTCCACGCGGCCACGCCCTCGGAATCTTCGCGTTCATGAGCTTCTTCGTGACGCAGTTCCTGCACGCCGTCCCTGCCCAGCTGCCCGAGTTGTACGCCGCTGTAAGTCTTGCTCTCCTCGCGGCCGGTGCTGTGCGCTTCCTGATCTGGCCTATTGAGAGGCGTATTCCACCCGTCGCGGCTCCGCCGGGCCTGCCTGGAACGGGCCTGGCGCGGCCAACCACCCGGCAGGCTTTCCAGGCCACTGCTGCCTGCCTCGTCGCGCTGTCCATCGGGCAGGCGCTCTCCGAAGACCGCTGGTACTGGGCCGTCGGCACCGTCTGGTGGATTTTCGTCAACACGTCTTCCCGCGGCGAGACCCTGGTCCGCGGATTCCGCCGTGTTCTTGGCACCGTGATCGGTATCGCCGTTGTTCTGGTGGTCGGCATCCCGCTGCACGGTGCGCCCGTGCCAACAGCAGCCCTGGTTGCCGTCGCTGTCTTCGGCATCTTCTATACCGCCGCAGTCTCGTATTCCTGGATGATGCTGGCGGTGACGATCATGGCCGGCCTGCTTTACGGTCTGCTGGGAGTGCTTGACCCGAGCCTGCTCGTTCTTCGTCTCGCAGAGACAGGCGTGGGCGCGCTGTGTGCCGCGCTGGCCGTGCTTCTCGTGCTGCCGGTCACGACACACGCCACGAACGACGCTTGGATCCAGCGGGTTCTGCATTGCGTGCACGCGGCCACCGCCGAGGCGGCTGCCCGCCTTGCCGGCGATCCCGAGGCCGATCCGGCTCCGCAGGCCGCTGAGCTCGAGTCGCTGCTCGGCCGGGTTCGGATGTCGCTTGCTCCTCTGGTGCACCCGTTGAGCCCGTTCCGTGCTCGCAAGGCCCGTGCCCGTCACGTCATCGAGCTGCTTGACGACTGCGCTCGCGAAGTGCGGGGCTTGATGTCCATCGCCGCCGATCCGGCCGCGTCACATGACGCCCGTCTGGCGGCTGCCTGCTGGCGCGTCGAAGCCGCCGTGGAAGCCCTCACCACCCCGAACGGCACGCCGGAGCCCGCGGTCTTCGCACCACACCCCGCCGGAGCGGAACGCGCACTGGCGCACCTTCACGATCTGGAGCGGGCGCTCGCGGAACTCGCCGCTCCGCTGGGCAGCTCCCCACGAGCTCCCCTGGTGCGCTCGTAGCGGCAGGCTGATCTTCAAGATCTGATTGGTCTGGACCAGAACATGCTGCCTGCTACCGTCGGCCCGAAGATCGGGTCAGACGGTGAAGAGAGGTAGTGCGATGAGCGGGAACAGCGCCGGCCGGGCATTCATTGGGTCGTTCACCTCGGCGGGCGGGCAGGGGATCACCACCGTCGCCGTGAACCGGGAGAGCGGGGCGCTGACCGTGCTCGGTTCCACCGATGCCGTCCCCGACCCGTCGTACCTGGTGAGCGGCCTCGGGCCGGGCGGAACGGTCCTCTACGCGGTCAGTGAGACCTCGGAGGGGGCGGCGGCCGCCTTCGACGTCTCAGGTGACGTACCGCGCCTCCTGGGCGCCCCGCAGTCCGTGCGCGGGGAGGGCCCCGCGCACCTGACGCTCGCCGCCGGCCACGTCGTCACGGCGAACTACGACTCCGGCAGCGTCACGGTGCTGCCCGTGCTGGCCGACGGCTCGCTCGGGGCCGCCGAATCGGTCCTCCAGCACGAAGGCAGCGGGCCGGACGCCTCCCGCCAGTCCGCCCCGCACGCCCACGAGGTGCTGGCCGACCCCTCGGGGCAGTGGCTGCTGAGCGTGGACCTCGGCACCGACTCCGTACGGGTCTGCGTCGTCGACCCGGCCACGGGTGAACTGCGCCTGCACGGCGAGACGAAGCTGAGTCCGGGCACCGGACCGCGCCATCTGGCCTTCCACCCCGCGGGCCACTTCGCCTACGTCGTCGGCGAACTCGAACCGACCCTCACCGTGTGCGCCTGGGACGCGGCCACCGGCGTCCTCGAACCGGTCGCTGTCACCGCCGTACTGCCCGACAGCGTGATCGTCGATGCCGAGGTGCGTACGTACCCGTCCACGGTGGTCGTCTCGCACCACGGACGGTTCCTGTGGGTCGCGAACCGGGGGCACGACAGCATCGCGGTCCTCACCCTGGACGAGACCGGCGAGAAGGCGGCCCTCGCCGCGACCGTCGGCTGCGGGGGGCTCTGGCCGCGTGACCTGGCCCTCGACCCGACGGGGCAGTGGCTGTACGCCGCCAATGAGCGCTCCGGGAACGTCAGCTGGTTCGCCGTGGACGCCGCGACGGGTATGCCTCGCCCCGCAGGCTCGCTGGACGTTCCTGCGCCCTCCTGCGTGGCCTTCGTCTGACGTCTGCGAAAGCGACCCGGCGGCGCGTATGACGGCCGCGCGCATGGAAACGGCCGGTGCGGTACGGACCTGGGATTCCAGGTTCGTACCGCACCGGCCGACGTGCGGTGTGTCAGTGGTTGATCAGTGCGCCTGCGCGCCCTGTGTCCCCTGCGGCGTCGCGGGGGTGATGCCGAGCGCCGTCGCGTACAGCGACAGCACCAGCTTGCCGATGGCCGGGTACGCGCCGAGCGGCTCGGCCGTCGCGCAGCCCGCCTCCTTCGCGGCGGCGTCCAGCAGGCTCGGGTCGATCTCCGGGCCCACCAGGTACGGCGCGAGCGCCAGCTGGGCCGAACCGGAGTTCTGCAGCTGCTCCGCGATCGAGGCGACCGAACCCTCCACGTCGAGGGCGGCGGCCATCACCGGCACGGCGAGCCGCGCGGCCAGCAGCATGCCGGTGATCCCGGCGGCCTGCACGGCCTCGTCGCCACCCACGGTGGCCAGCACAATGCCGTCCGCGGCGGTCGCCACGGTGAACAGCCTGGCGCGGTCGGCGCGCGCCAGCCCGGCCTCCGAGAGGCGCACGTGCAGCGCCTCGGCGAGCAGCGGGTGCGGGCCGAGTACGTCGGTCAGCTCGACCTGGGTACCGCTGTCCATCACAGCCTGCCGTATCCGCCGCATGAGGGCGTTGTCCGGCCCCGCGAGGAGCGGCACCACGACGGCGGACGGGCCTTCGGGTGCGGCGACCTCACGGCCGGCGGCCATGGCCTGCTCGTAGCGCGCCACACGCTCGGCGGCGGCGTGGGCGAGTACAGAGGCAAGAGTGGGGTACTCGGCCTCGTCTCCGTCGAGATATCCGATCCGGGCATTCAGGCCGGGGAGCTCGGAACGGGCGATGCTGATCACCTCTTCGGCCAGGCTGCGCGTGGCCGAAGAAGGGGTACCGGGAACGGCAAGAACGAGCGCGGCAGCGCCCTCGGGTGCGACCACGGGCTCCGGGCGGCGGTGCCGTCCGGACTGGCGAGGTCGCGGCATTCGTACAGGCAGGCCGGAAGCGGGCCCAGTGGGGGTGCTCATGGCGCCGCATGCTACTGGTTTTGGGTGCTCCTCTGTTCGGGGAGGGCCCAGTCAGGCGTTATCTGTCCGCTAATGTCCGGCGAGTCGCATAGCGGTCAACTGTCCCGCTCTGTCGGGCGGAATGGCTTCCCGAATGACTGCTCGTATCCCTAATCGGCACCCGGTCCGCGCCCCTGTCCGGACCCGGCCGGGACCTCCGGTGCCGTGGAGGGTGCGGTGGGCGGTGCCCGGTCCGGTACGAACAGCAAGGTCGGATGGAGCGGCAGTCGAAGACCGGAGGCGGCAAGCGCCCGGGCGATGCGGAGGGAGCCGGTGAGCGGATCGCCCGCGGCGGGCACCACCACCGCCTGCGGCACCTGCCGCGACAGCTCTTCGCGCAGGGGTACGAGGAGGGGGTCACCCATCCGGAACAGGCCACCGGTCAGGGCCACTTCGCGCTGCGCGGCACCGTCGGGCCCGGCCTCCGGACACACCGCAGCGGCCGTCTCGGCGATATGGGCCGCGGCCTCCCGCAGGATGCCCGCGGCGATCGGATCGTCACCGGCGCACGCCGCGACCTCCGGGGCGAATGACGCGAGCAGAGCCGGCCGGTCCGTCCGCGGATAGAGCAGGCCCGGCAGTTCCGTTGCCGGACCGAAGACCGCGATCAGCCGGGCGAGCAGTGCGGCGGACCCGCCGCGCCGTCCGTCGTGGGCGCGCATCGCCGCATCGAGTCCGGCCTGCCCGATCCAGGCCCCGCCGCCACAGTCACCCAGAAGATGACCCCAGCCGTCCGCTCTGCGCCAGCCGGAAAGGTCCGTGCCGAGCGCGATCATGCCCGTGCCGCCCGCGACCACGGCGCCCGGCCGCTGGCCGAGCGCGCCCGCGTACGCGGTCACCGCGTCGGCGGCCAGCGCCAGTCGCTGTACGCCCAGTTCGGCCGCGAGTGCGCCGGGCAGTTCCGCGCGCAACCGCTCACCGAGCGTCGCCATCCCGGCGGCCCCGATCGCGATAGCGGCGATGCCGGCGGGGGAGCCGATGAGGGAGCCGACGGGGGAGGCCGCGCCGCCCTCGTGCCGTTCTGCGGCCGCGTCGAGCAGCTGTCGGACGGCGGGCAGGAGTTGCGCCAGCAGATGGTCCGCGTCGATACCGCCGGGACCTGTCCGCACCGGTTCGGAACAGACCGCAGTCGACACGGGCTGCTCCTTGTCGACCACCCCGAGCGCCACCCGCAACCCCGATCCGCCGGAGTCCACGCCGATGACGAACCGGTCCGGCGGAGCCGTCACGGCAGCCGCCAGTCGACCGGCTGCGCCCCCTGGCGCTCCAGCAGCTCATTGGTCCGGCTGAACGGCCGTGAGCCGAAGAAGCCCCGGTCCGCCGACATGGGGGAGGGGTGCGAGGACTCGATCGCCGGGTAGTTGCCCAGCAGGGGGCGCAGATTGCGGGCGTCGCGCCCCCACAGGACCGACACCAGGGGCGTGCCCCGGGCCACCAGCGCGCGGATGGCCTGCTCGGTGACCTCTTCCCAGCCCTTGCCGCGATGGGCCGCGGGCCGCCGGGGCGCGGTGGTCAGCGCCCTGTTGAGCAGCAGCACCCCCTGCCGCGTCCACGGGGTCAGATCGCCGTTGGACGGCCGGGGGAGCCCCAGATCCGCGTGCAGTTCCCGGAAGATGTTCTCCAGGCTGCCCGGCAGCGGACTGACATCCGGTGCCACGGCGAAACTGAGACCGATCGCGTGCCCCGGAGTGGGATACGGGTCCTGACCGACGATCAGGACCCGCACCTCGTCGAACGGCTGCTGGAACGCCCGCAGGACATGGGGTCCGGCGGGCAGGTAGGTGCGCCCCGCGGCGATCTCGGTACGCAGGAAGTCGCCCATCGCGGCGACGCGTTCGGCCACGGGCTCGAGGGCTTGTGCCCACCCCGGCTCGACGATTTCTTTCAATGGTCGTGCTGCCACGGGCCGCACTCTACTGGTGATACGACCACGCTGATCAACTGACCTGTGAGGGCGCCATCATCCGCCACAGCGCCCACCATCACCGCTGCCCCGCCCCGCCGGCACCGGCCGGTCAGCCGATCACCGCCGCCCGTACGCACAGCACGTCCGGCAGATGCGAGAGGAGCTGTTGCCAGGTGTCACCGTCGTCGGCGCTCGCGAACACCTCGCCGTTGCGATTGCCGAAGTAGACACCCGCGGGGTCGGCGTCGTCCGTACAGAGCGCGTCGCGCAGGACCGTGCCGTAGTGCGCGCCCTGCGGAAGGCCCGTGGACAGCGGCTCCCAGGTCCGGCCCGCGTCGCTCGTACGGAACACCCGGCAGCGGCGCTCGGCCGGGACACGGTCGGCGTCGGCGTTGATCGGGAAGATGTAGGCCGTCTCCCCGCGGTGCGGATGCGCGGCGGCGGCGAATCCGAAGTCGGAGGGCAGACCCGCCCCGATGTCCGTCCACGAGTCCCCGGAGTCGTCGCTGCGGAACACCCCCCAGTGGTTCTGGAGATAGAGCCGGTCCGGATCGGCCGCGTCCCGCGTCACTTTGTGGACGCACTGGCCGAACTCCGGGTTCGGGTCCGGCAGGAAGACCGCCGACACGCCCTTGTTCGACGGAGCCCAGCTCGCGCCGCCGTCCTTCGTCCGGAACACACCCGCCGTGGAGACCGCCACAGTGACCGCCTGGGCGTCCCTCGGGTCGGTCAGGATGGTGTGCAGACCCTCGCCGCCCCCACCGGGCACCCACTCCGAGCGGGTCGGGTGCTCCCACAGCGGACGGACCAGCTCGAAGGACTCGCCGCCGTCCTCCGAGCGGAACAGGGCCGCCGGTTCGGTGCCCGCGTACACCACGTCCGGCGCCTCGGGGCCGGCCGGATGGAGCTGCCAGACCCTCTCCAGCGATGCCTCGGTGAACTGCGGGAACTTCACCGCCGGTTGCTTCGGCTCGACCCAGGTCACCCCCAGGTCGTCGGAGTGGAAGACCGACGGACCCCAGTGCGCGCTGTCGCCGCCGACGAGCAGCCGGGGATTCTCCCGGCGGGTGTCGATGGCGATCGAGTAGATCGCCTGGGCGTTGAAGTGCGGGCCGTCGAACTCCCACGTACCGCCGCGCCTGCGGCCGATGAAGAGTCCTTTGCGGGTACCTACGGTGAGCAGAACGTCGGTCATGACAGAGACCTCCCGAAACGCCGTTGAGTCGGATACCGGCCAGTCTGCACCCGGCCACTGACAGTGGCGCGTAGAGAAGTCGTTCACGCAGGTCGGAGCGGCGATGGCAGGTGTACGGAGCCGTGCGCGGGCAGGCGCTCTTGACCCCGTCCGGGGCGCGCCCTAGCGTGCGCGTCAGAAAGCGCTTACCGGACCGGGCGTCGAGACCGAGGAGTTCCCGTGGTGACTTTCGAAGGGCTGCCGGGCGCAGTGGCCGTCTCCCACCTGCGGGTCTACGACTGGCCCACCGAGGACGGTCTGCGCGGCGGCACCCCGCACCTCCATCTGACCTGTTCCGAGGGCTACGTCGTCGTCGGAGGCGGCGGCTCCGTGCAGACGCTCACGGCGACCGGCTTCCGGGAGACTCCGCTCTCTCCCGGAGCCCTCGTATGGTTCACGCCGGGGACGATCCACCGCCTGGTCAACGAGGACGGGCTGCGGATCCTCGTACTGATGCAGAACAGCGGGCTGCCGGAAGCCGGGGACGCCGTGCTCACCCTGCCGCCCCGCTTCCTGGCCGGTCCCGCCCTCTACCGCGAGGCCACGGCCCTGCCGGCCGACGGCACCGAGGCTGAGCAGGAGAGGGCGGCCCGCGCCCGCCGAGACCTCGCCATCGAGGGCTTCCTCGCCCTGCGCGCTGCCGCCGAGGCGGGCGACCCCGAGCCGCTGGGCGCGTTCCACCGTGCCGCGGCAGCCCTCGTCCGCCCCCGGACCGGCGACTGGCGCGAGCGCTGGCAGCGGGGTGCGGCCGCCGCGTCCGAGGCGACCCGTACCCAGCTCGACGCTCTCGCGGACGCCGACTGCGGCTACCTGGCCGAGGCTTCCGTTCACGCGGAACGGCCCTCCACTCTCGGGAGGTTCGGGATGTGCGGTCGCCTGGACGTCTACCCGGGCTGACGGCCGCGGCGGTATGCGCGGGAGTCCGCCCCGTCAGCGTTCCCGCAGGTCACGGCTAAGGTCGTGCACGGGACGAGGAGGCGACAGCCATGAGTATCGAGATCGACGACGCCCAGGGGCGCCGGGTGCCCGTAGAAGTGACCCCGGGCGCACTCCAGGTGGGCATCCAGTTCGCCGCGCGGTCGGAGGGGCTCTCCTGGTCCTGCACCCCGGTGGCAGCCAGAGAGCTGGCCGCCGCGCTGCTCCGGGCCGCCGAGCAGGCGGAGAGGGTGTCGTCGGCCGAGCCCGTCACCGTCAAGGCGCACGAGCTGCGCCGAGGAGACGTGCGGGACGGGGAGCGCGTCATGACGGTCGACAGCGTCAGGAACGACGGGTCCACCGCCCATGTGACCTGGAAGTCGGGCGCCGGGCGGAGCTGGACCCAGGCCTATGGAGCCGACGCCGAGATCACGCTCCGGTACCGCCTGCGGACCGAGGGCTGAGCGGGGCAGGCCGCGTCCGAGGCGCGCGGAAACCGGTTGTACGAGAGGTTTCGTAATTCGACGATCGTCGTAGTACGGTATCTCTCGTACAAGACGCGGCGTCGACCTGCCGCGTCCGCCGCCGTGCCCGTCGCATCAGGTGAAACGGAGTCTGTCGTGAGCGCCCTTTTCGAGCCCTACGTCCTGCGATCGCTGACCATTCCCAACCGCATCTGGATGGCGCCCATGTGCCAGTACAGCGCGGAAGTCTTCGGGCCGAACGCGGGCGTCGCCAACGACTGGCACTTCTCCCACTACGCGGCCCGCGCCGCAGGCGGCACCGGCCTCATCCTCGTCGAGGCCACCGCGGTCAGCCCGGAGGGCCGCATCAGCCCCGCGGACCTGGGCCTCTGGAACGACACGCAGGTGGACGCGTTCCGCCGCATCACCGCCTTCCTCACCAGCCGGGGAACCATCCCCGGTATCCAGCTCGCGCACGCCGGACGCAAGGCCTCCACCGAACGCCCCTGGCGCGGCGGCGGCCCGATCGAAGCCGACGCACCGGACAGCGAGGGCTGGCTGCCGGTCGCTCCCAGCCCCGCGGCGTACGACGACGACCGCCCGGCTCCCCGCGAGCTGACCTTGGACGAGATCGGTGAGGTCGTCGCGCAGTTCGCGGACGCCGCCCGGCGGGCGCTGGCGGCGGGCTTCAAGGTCGCGGAGATCCACGGCGCGCACGGATATCTGATCGGTGAGTTCCTCTCCCCGCACAGCAACCACCGCACCGACGCCTACGGCGGCTCCTTCGAGAACCGCACCCGCTTCGCCCTGGAGGTCGTCGACGCGGTGCGCGCGGTGTGGCCCGAAGAGCTTCCGCTGTTCTTCCGTATCTCCGCCACCGACTGGCTCACCGAGAACGCCGACGACGAGCGGGAGGGCTGGACGGCCGACGAAACGGTCCGCCTCGCGCACGAGCTGCGGGCGCACGGAGTCGACCTGCTCGACGTCTCGACCGGCGGGCTCGCCCCCCGGGCGCGTATCCCCGTCGGCCCCGACTACCAGGTGCCGTTCGCCGAGCGGGTCCGCACCGAGGCGGGCCTCCCCGTGGCCGCGGTCGGCCTGATCACCGACCCGGTCCAGGCCGAGAAGATCGTCACCGACCACCGGGCGGACGCGGTTCTGCTAGGCCGTGAACTGCTGCGTGACCCTTACTTCGCACGCAACGCCGCGCGTGAACTGGGCAATGGCACGGTGCTGGTTCCCGAGCAGTACGGCTGGGCGGTCTGACCCGGCGCCCGACGCCGCTCCGGGGTCCTCTGTGGGTACGCTGATCCGCGATGTTCAATCCAGAGGGCCCCACTCTCCGCGAACTGGCCGTCCAGGCGCTCTCGTCCATCGAGCGCGGATACGACCTGCTCGCCCCGAAGTTCGACCTGACGCCCTACCGGACCCCGGACAGGGTGCTCGACGCCGTCACGCGGGCGCTCCGGCCGCTCGGACCGTTCGACGCGGGACTCGATGTCTGCTGCGGCACCGGGGCGGGCGTGAGCGTCCTGCGGCAGGTGTGCGGCGAGCGGGTCACCGGTGTCGACTTCAGCGCGGGCATGCTGGCCGCCGGCCGGTCCGCCCTGTCCGACGAGGGCGAGCCCGGAGCCGGTCCCGCGGTGAACTGGGTGCGCGCCGACGCGCTTGCCCTGCCCTTCGCGGCCGCCTTCGATGTGGCCCTCAGCCTCGGGGCGTTCGGCCACTTCCTGCCGAAGGAGCGGCCCGCCCTCTTCACGCAGGTGTACGCCTCGTTGCGGCCGGGCGGCCGGTTCGTCTTTCCGGTGGGTGCGCCGCCTGCGGTGGGCTCGAAGGTCTACTGGTCGCTCCTGGGCTTCGACGTGGCCATGCGGGTGCGCAACGCGCTGTGGCGGCCGACCTTCGTCATGTACTACCGGACTTTCCCGCTCCCCGATGTGCTCGACGATCTGGCCGGGGCCGGATTCACCGTGCGGCTGCTGCCACTGACCGAGCTGGGCAGTCGTCCGGACGGCAGCCCCCGCGCCCGTCTGGTGGTGGCGACACGGGAGTGACCGGAGCCGCGCGGCTCTCGCGCGCCGGGACGGCCGGGCCCTGCGCACCCAGGAACTACGACGACTCTCGTACAATGGAGCCCCCTGGACGAAGTGGAGCCACCGTGACCCCCGCAAGCGCCACCACCGCAGACCCCGCAACGGCCGCCGGCTCCCGCGCGCTTGCCCACCCTGCCCGTGAGGAGATCCGGGTCGAAGGCGTACTGCACGCCCTCAGCGATCCGGTACGGCTGCGCATCGTCCGGCAACTGGCGGGCACCGCGGACCAGCTGGCCTGCTCCACCTTCGACCTTCCGGTGTCCAAGTCCACCTCCACGCACCACTTCCGGGTGCTGCGCGAGAGCGGGGTCATCCACCAGACGTACCGGGGCACCGCCAAGGTGAGCGGCTTGCGGAAGGACGACCTGGGCGCGCTCTTCCCGGGGTTGCTGGACACCGTGCTCGCGGCCGCGGACCGGCAGGCGGAACGCCTCGCGGGCTGACTCCTTCCCGCCGCTCGGAACCCCGCCGCTCCGAACTCCCCCGCTCCTAATCCCTCAGCGCCCGTCGTCCCGGGCCGCGTCCAGCAGACCGTTCCAGTCCGGGATCTTCACCTGCCCGCGGCCGAGCGACCGCCCGAGTGCGGCCTCGGCGCGCTCGATCGCCAGCCAGCCGTCCCATGCGACCGGCCGCACCCCCCAACTCCGCAGGGTGCTCAGCGGATCGGCCGCCACGGACCGCCGCAGCAGCAGCGGAGCGTCCTCGATCAGCGAGGCGACGGTCTCCTTGGCGCACGAGCGGTTCGAGCCGACCACTCCGGTCGGTCCCCGCTTGATCCACCCGGCGACGTATTCCCCGGGCGACGGCGTCCCGTCCCTGAGTACCCGCCCCGCCAGATGGGGCACGGTTCCGCGTGTCGCGTCGAACGGCAGCCCGGGCAGCGGCAGCCCTCGGTACCCGACAGCCCGCAGTACGAGCTGGGCCTCGATGTCCTCGTACGTACCGGTGTCCCGTACGCCCCCCACGCCGTCCGGTGCCGTGTGCGCGAACCGCACGCCGGCGACCCGCCCCTCGCGTTCCAGCAGCTCCACCGGCCGCAGGAAGAACCGGAGGTGGATGCGGCGCAGCCGGTCCGCCCGGGCGGACGCCGGGGCCGCCGCCCAGCCGTGCAGGACCTCCAGATTGCGTCGCACCACGGCAGGGAGCGGCGGCGTGTCCTGCCCGCCCGCCGGGGCAGCGTACGCCGGGTCGCGGGACAGCTCCGCGGCGTGCACGACCATCCGGGCCTGCGGCAGCGCGCCGAGCTCCCGCAGTTCCTTGGTGGTGAACCGGGCCTGCGAGGGGCCGCGCCTGCCCGCGATGTGCACATCGCGCACCAGGCTGCCGGCGAGCGCGCTCAGCGCGGCGGGCGGCACATCCGTCGACCTGAGCTCCTCCGCGCCGCGCGCGAGAATCCGGGCCACGTCGACCGCCACGTTCCCCACTCCGATCACCACGGCGGAGCGGGCCCGGAGCGCGAAGGCGTCAGCGGCCGCATCCGGGTGCGCGCTGTACCAGGAGACGAACTGCGTGGCCGAGAAGCTGCCGGGCAGATCCTCGCCCGGCACCGAGAGACCGCGGTCGGTCGCCGCTCCCACGCAGTACACGACCGCGTGGTAGAGCTGCTTGAGCCGGTCAGGTGAGAGGCCGCTGTCGCCGCCCACCTCGACATGGCCGACGAAGGTGATCCGCTCGTCCTCCAGAACGGCCCGGAGGCTGTTCTGGAGGGACTTGATCTTCTCGTGGTCGGGCGCGACGCCGTAACGCACCAGCCCGTACGGCGTCGGCAGCCGGTCCAGGACGTGCACCTGCACGTCCGGCACCAGGGACTGCTGCACCAGGGCCTGGGCGGTGTAGACCCCACTGGGACCGGAACCGATGACGGCGACACGGAGCACGGCGCACCTCTTCCCGCGGGTTGCTTCCAGCATCGCACCGCCGCACGGATTCGGGGGAGGGGCGCGCACCCGGCTTCTGCGGCCGCTGCGTCCGTCACCTCAGGTCCGTCACTCCAGGCCGCTCACTCCAGGTCCGTCATTTCAGGAGTGTGCGCATCCGGTCGATCTCCACCGTCTGCTGGGCGACGACATCCGTCGCCATCTCCTCCACCGGTATGTCGTTGCCCTCGGAGAGTGCTTCCGTCGCCATGGTGATCGCTCCCTGGTGGTGGGTGATCATCAGCTTGAGGAAGAGCTCGTCGAAGGCCTTGCCGCGCGCGGCGCGCAACTCCTTCAACTGCGCCTCCGTCGCCATGCCGGGCATCGTGGAGTGGTCGTGGGTCTGCTTGCGCTTGTCCCCGCCGTTGTTTTTCAGCCAACCTTCCATCGCGGCGATTTCGGGCTTCTGACCTGATGCGATGCGATCCGCGAACCGCTTGACGGAGGAGGAGCCCGCGCGGTCGGCGACGAGATCCGTCATCACCAGAGCCTGCGCGTGGTGCTCGATCATCATCTGCGCATAGCGGAAGTCCGCGGAGTTGGGGGCGGGCACCCCGACTTCCTTGCGGGCTTCGTCGGCGGAGAGGTGCCGGGCCGGTTCGCCCGGTTTTCCGGGCGCCACCACCGAAGGGCCCTTGTCCGCCTTGGCGTTGGCGTCCTTGTCCCCGCTGCCCGAGTCGCAGGCTCCGAGGGCGAATGCGGCAGCGGCGACCGCTGTCGCGAGAGCGGCTCCGCGCATGCGTCTGGTCTGACGGCGGATCAACACGGCGACCTCCTGTGCCACATGGGTTTGTTGCACACCGTCCTAACACGCTTCCACAGGGCAATGATCAAAAACTTTTATTACGTCTCTGTTGCCATCTGTTGGTGTGCACATGGAAGGGACGATACTGCCGGGGTCCGTGAACCCGTTCAACTGTGAACGGATACTAGGGAGGACACAGTGACCTCGTTGCACACCACCCGCGTGCGGCGCAGACGTCTGGGTGTGGCAGCAGCCGCGGCCGGGCTCTTCGCCACTCTGCTGACCGCCGGAACCGCCGTCGCGACGCCCGATCCCGGTGATGCCCCCACCACCCACAAGGGCATCTCCGCCGGCCAGGAGGCCGAAGCCACGGCCGCGATCCAGAGCGGCGAGATACCCGGCGTGGACGAGATCGTCCACAGCCCGAACATCAAGCACCTCGCTAACGTCCCGAAGGACGCCCTCAAGGGCACCAACTCGGACCTGGCGTTCCAGGGGAAGTACGCGTTCTCCGGCAACTACGACGGCTTCGTGATCTACGACATCAGCAAGCCGTCGGCCCCGAAGACCGTCGCGCAGGTGCTCTGTCCCGGATCGCAGAACGACATCACGGTCTCCGGTGACCTGCTCTTCCTGTCCACCGACTCCTCGCGCAGCGACAACTCGTGTGCGAGCACCTCTCAGCCCGCCACGGAGAAGTCCTCCTGGGAGGGCATGAAGATCTTCGACATCAGCGACAAGACCAACCCGGAGTACGTCGCCGCTGTCGAGACCGCGTGCGGTTCGCACACCCACACGCTGGTCCCCAAGCGTTCGAACGTGTACGTGTACGTCTCCTCGTACTCGCCGAACGAGACGTTCCCCGACTGCCAGCCGCCGCATGACGGGATCTCCGTCATCAAGGTGCCGCGCAACGCCCCCGAGGAAGCCCGGATCGTGAACTTCCCGGTGCTCTTCGCGGACGGTGGGAACCCGGGCGCGCCGACCAACCCGGGCGTCTCCAAGACGACCGGCTGCCACGACATCACCGTGCTGCCCTCGAAGGACCTGGCCGCCGGAGCCTGCATGGGTGACGGCCTGCTGTTCTCCATCGAGGACCCGGAGAACCCGAAGATCATCGACCGCGTCCAGGACAACGTGAACTTCGCGTTCTGGCACTCGGCGACGTTCAACCAGGGTGCCAACAAGGTCGTCTTCACCGACGAGCTCGGCGGCGGCGGCGCGGCGACCTGCAACGAGGCCATCGGCCCGAAGCGCGGCGCCGACGGCATCTACGACATCGTCGGCCGCGGCGACCACCGCAAGCTGGTCTTCCGCAGCTACTTCAAGATCGACCGCCACCAGGCCGACGCCGAGGTCTGCGTCGCCCACAACGGTTCGATCATCCCGGTCAAGGGCCGCGACCTGATGGTCCAGGCGTGGTACCAGGGCGGCATCTCGGTGTGGGACTTCACCAACTCCGAGGCACCGAAGGAGATCGCCTTCTTCGAGCGCGGTCCGGTCACCCTTGACAGGGTCACCACCGCCGGTCCGTGGTCCGCGTACTACTACAACGGCCACATCTACAGCAACGACATCGCCAAGGGCTTCGACGTGCTGAGGCTCGACGACCGGCGGACCGACCCGGCGAAGAAGGTGCGGATGTCCGAGCTCAACGTGCAGACGCAGCCGGACTACTTCGACCGCTAGGCCGTCCGCTCCACCGCACGGCACACGAGGTGTCCCGCCGGGCCGTACGCCGCCCGGCGGAATGCCTCATTGATCGACGCGTACGACGGGGACACGCTGTTCCCCTGCGCCGGCCGGACCCGTCACGGGTCCGGCCGGCGCGGTCTTGCCCGGCTCGGGTACCGCGGGGGACCGCCGGAATCAGGCGCGCTCCATGCAGACCAGACCGTCCCGCGCGTCCCAGGAATCGACCACGGCGAAGCCGAGCCGCTCGTAGAGCGCGATGGCTCCCGTACGCCGGCTCCACACGGAAAGCGCTACCGGACTTGCGCCGATCTGCGCCGCATGATTCAGCGCGCACCCGACCAGCGCGGACGCGACACCGGCGCCCCGCATCGCGGGGTCCACCCACAGGCGCTTGATCCCGGTCCGCCCGTCGACCGGGGCGGTCACCACCAGACAGCCCACCGAGGCGCCCTCGCTCCTGGCGATCACCACGACGTCGTCGGCGAAGGCGCTGTGCGGTGACAGGATTTCCGTGCGGTACCGCGCGGGCAGCGTGTCCGCACGCTCCACGGCACGGCCCTGCCCTTCTCGGCCTCGGTAAGCGTTTCCGTCCGTCAGGCGGCGGACCGCACGCTCGTCCCCGCTGCCGCGGACCACTCCACCAGCAGTCGCTGGTACTCCGCCTCGTCGTCCGGGGTCAGGTATCCGCCCGAGCGCTGCCACAGGTCACGAATCGCTTCATTGACGACGGACGCGGGACGCACGGAACATGACGAGGACGGAGAGGTGGACATACGTACAAGGCTACGGCCCCGATCCGACAATCCGACACATCATGCGACGGGGATATCCCTCACATCTCCACATCGGCCAGGTTTATGGCTTGTTCCGATCGGCGTGTCATGGTGTCCGCGTCAGCCCCAGCGCGAGCAGACCGTCCGGTCGTTCCTCCACCGGCAGGTGGTCGACGAAGCGCACGGAGCATCCCAGTGCCGCCGCGCCCCCGTCCGCACGCCGGTCGTCACCGACCATCACCACCTGGGCCGGCTCCCGGCCCAGCAGTGTGCAGGCGGTACGGAACAGACGCGCGTCCGGCTTCTGGATGCCGTGCTCGAACGACAGCACATACGCGTCGACCAGGTCGTCCAGCCCATGGGCCCGGAAGACCGGCCGCAGATCCCAGCCGATATTGCTGACCACACCGACCGCGGTCCCCGCACGGCGCAGCCCGCGCAGCACCCGCTCCGCATCCGGGTAAGGACGCCACGCCGCCGGGGACATATGGCGTGTGTAAAGGGCGTCGTAGAGACCGGGATCGGGCAGGGCGACCTCACGGGCAAGGCCCGTAAAGGCTTCCCGGTGCAGCTCGGCGCTCCGGTCGCGTTCCGCCCAGGCGGCCGTGAGGTGGGGCGGGACACGCTCGGGGGGAGGGCCGCCGGGCAGCGCGCCGGCGGACGTCAGCTCACGGACGTACCGCTCGAACGCGTGCTGCTCGACGGTCAGGCCGCGCTGGTCGAGGACGGTACGCAGCCAGGAGCGGACCGACTCGATACGAAAGAGTGTTCCGGAGAAGTCGAAGAGCGCGCCTTTGAACGTCATGGCCCGATCCTCCCCGCCTCAGGAACTACGGGGCAAGGATGCCCGTCCGAATGCCGGACGGCCCCGGAACGCGGTGTATCCGAGGATCGAGAAAGAGGCCATCGCCGCGCCGAGCAGTGTGCCGCCCACCACATCGGTCATCCAATGGACGCCGAGATAGATCCGTGTGAAACCGACTCCGACGACCGAGACGACCGCCGCCACCAGCGCCGTCCGCCACCACAGTGGTGCCGCTCCCTTCAGCCGCAGCAGCCACAGCAGGAGGGCGCAGGTCACCACCGTTGTCATCACATGGCCCGAGGGGAAGGCCGCGTACTGCGCGGAATCCACCGGGTCCGGCCATTGGGGCCTGTCCCGGCCGAGGGCGGCTTTGAGCCCGTTCTGTACGAGGGTGGAGAGCGCGCTCGTGGCGGCCACCCAGAAGGCGAGCCACCGGGCCCCGCGCCACCACAGGGCGATCGCCGTGACGGCGATCAAGGCGCGCATCGTCCAGGGGTCCCACACCCAGTCCGTCAGCACGCGGTTGACGTGCACCAGCGCCGGTTCGGTCACGGCACTGCGGTGCAGGGTGTCGGCGATCGTGCGGTCCACCGACATGAGCGGGGACCATCTCACCGCCACCAGGACCACCAGCGCCACCGAGAGGACCGTGCAGACGGTGCCCGTCCGCACGAGGCGTGGGTCTGCGCGGCGGTGGCCGGCGGCGGAAGGGGGCGGGCGGTCCATGAGGCGCATGAGGTGATCCTCGCCGAAGTGCGCCGCGACCGGCTATCCCAGCGCGCTGAGTCCCGGAACGAAAGCGACCAGCAGCGGAACGGTGGGCAGCAGGGCGGCCGCCGCGGTCAGCCGCAGCCTGCGGCCGGCTGTGAGCCGTTCGGTGGGTGTCAGCAACCGGTTCACCCGCAGCGGGACTTGGGCGTCCGCGGATGGGTGTGGACCGAACACACCCCGGTCCTCGTTGAGCCCGACCAGTGCGAGCGCGGTCGTGAGCCGGCCGAAACGGCGCGATGCCACATCGTCGGCGGCGAGTTCGACGAGCCGGTGCATCTCCGCGCGGAACGCGGCAAAGACGGGAACCTGCGGAAAGCCCGTGGCCAGCGCGCCCGAACAGTGCAGCAGCCAGTCGTGCCGCGCCCGCACGTGCCCCTGCTCGTGCGCCAGCACCGCATCCAGCTGACGGCCCTTCAGGCGGCCGAGTGCGGCGGTGGTGATGACCAGTTGGGGTGCGGCGCCGGGCATCCACCAGGCGTCGGGACGCTCGCCCTCCAGCACCACGAGCCGCCCGCCACCGGGCTCCTCGCCGGGCATCAGGGGTGAACGGACCAGGAGTTCGGAGCGGCCCCGCGCACGGCGCGACTGCGCCCGGCGGATCTCCCGTACCAGCATGGCCAGCGTCCACGCGCCGCCGAGGGCCAGCAGCGCGGCCATCACGGCGGACCAGGGGCCGTACGCCGCCAGGGCGTACGCCTCGACCACCGCGTGCGGCGCGGGTGCGAACACATGCCCACGGACCGCCTGCGAGGCGGCGGACGCGCTGAACATCATGGAGAGACCGAACGACAGCAGCACTCCCGCCACGACGCACTGCCAGACCCACAGGGCCACCACCGGCTCGCGCTCCGGCCACTGCGCCCGTGCCATCAGGCTCGGGGTCACGAGGGCGGCCAGTGCACCGAGCAGCAGCAGCACGAGGGAGACCAACATGCGGTCAGCCTATGAGCGCTGCTTGGCCCCGGGTATGGCTGCGCTCGGCAAGTGACGTACGCCACGGCCCAGTGGGCATTCTGTCTCACAGGGTGAGCAGCATCGCGAACATGGCTATGCCCATCGTCAGCCGGCAGGCGAGCGTCAGCTCCGGCTGCGTCCCCCGGCTTCCGCCGCCTCCCGGGGCCCCGGCGGTGGCGGCCACCGGGATCAGCCGGCCCGCCGAGGTGAGTACGTAGAACGCGTAGTACACGAGCAGCACCCCGGTCAGTAAGGGGATACCCCCGGCGGACGCGGCGGCACCGTGCCCGGCGTGCCCGCCCCGGCCCCCGCCCGGCGCCATCGCCACAGCCATGTAGACCATCGCCAGCGAGCCGACGAGATGGTGCAGGTGGTGCTGCAGATGGTGCCCACCGCGCCCCAGGAACCAGAGGGTGCGCAGAGCCGCGCCGCCGAACAGCACGGCGTACACGGCCCAGGCCCAGGCCGGTGGAGCGAGCAGCGCGGCGGGCACCGCCATCGCGGCCATCCCGAAGCCCATCACCGCCTCCGCGCGCGCCGCTCTGCGTTCCTCCCCTGTTATGCCGCGCGTACGTAACAGGCAGTAGGCGCCCGCCACCCCGCACAACACCATGAGCAGCCAGCCGGACAGCGCCGGTCCGTGCACGGCGCACCTCCCCCTCAGGCGTACGACACCGGTGTCGCCCCATCGATGCCCGGGTTCCGCCCTCCCGTACCCGGCGCATTGAGGTGCAGGGGGAGCGCGGACGGGCCTGCCGGGGGCGGTCGGGGCCGGGTTAGTCTCGTGCGGCACCGTCGGCAGCACAGAAACGGAGAGCATCACCATGGACACGGCCCAGGCCCGGGAATCCGGACAGCTCACCTTCCGCGACGCGACCGAGGGCGACGTACCCGCACTCGTGCGGCTCATCGAGTCCGCCTATCGCGGCGACTCCAGCCGGGCCGGATGGACCACCGAGGCGGACATCCTCCAGGGGCAGCGGACCGACCCGGACGGCGTGCGCGCGGTCGTCACCGCGGAGTCCGGCCGCCTGCTCGTCGTCGAGCGCGACGGAACGCCGGTCGCCTGCTGCCAGCTCGAACACCGGGGCGACGCCGCGTACTTCGGGATGTTCGCCGTGCGGCCGGAACTTCAGGGAGAGGGCCTCGGCAAGGTGATCATCGCCGAGGCCGAGCGCACGGTCGTGGCGAGCTGGGGCGTGCGAGAGATGCACATGACGGTGATCTCCGTCCGCGAGGAGCTGATCGCCTGGTACGAGCGCCGCGGCTACCGCCGTACGGGAAAGCTGACCCCCTTCCCGTACGGCGACGAGCGCTTCGGCGTCCCGCAGCGCGACGATCTCGCGTTCGAGCTGCTGATCAAGGAACTGCCCACGCCCTGATCCGCGCGACGTGATCCGCCCGCATTGGTCAGGTCGCACTGATCCAGTTGCCTACGCGGTGAAGCGGCCTGCGCGGCGGATCTCCGGGAAGTCGGTCGTCGCGCCGTCGAGGCCGAGCGCGCGCGCCAGACGCAGCTGGTCCTGAGTGTTCACCACCCAGCCGATCACCTTCAGATCCTCGCCGTGCGCCTGCTCGACGGTCTCCAGGTCGAGGCGGCGGATGTTCAGTGCGAGCGCTGCCGCGCCCACCGCCTTTGCCCGCGCCACCACGTCGCCGCCCCAGCGGCTGGCGATGAGCACCGTCCGTACGCCCGGGACCAGCTGTGCGATCTCGGCGACCGCCTCGTCGTGGAACGACGACACCTCGACCCGGCCGACAAGATCGCGCCGCAGCATCACCTCCGCGAGGGCCCGCGCCGCGGCGACGTCCTTGATCTCGGCCTGGATCGGCGCCGCGACGGCGTCGAGAACCTCTTCGAAGACGGGCACCCGCTCGCCCTGCCCGGCATCGAGCTCACGCAGCTCGGCCAGCGTCTTCTCGACGATCGGCCCCTTGCCGTCGGTCGTGCGGTCCACGACGGCGTCGTGCATGACGGCGAGCGCACCGTCCTTGCTCAGATGGAGGTCGAGCTCGATGGCGTCCATGCCGGCCTGTTCCGCGTGGGCGAAGGACCGCAGGGTGTTCTCCGGTTCGACACCCATGACCCCGCGATGACCGATGGTGAGAAAAGTCAAGGCAATCTCGCTTCCGTCGACGACTCCCCGCGTGCGGCTCCTACCCACGCGGCACTACGGCACTACGGCAGTGCGGAGCCTAATGGCCCGCCCCTGCGGGCGGACCGGCCGTGCATCCGGCAGCTGTGCCGTGTCGCCCGGCGTTCGGAGCCCGAGGGAGGCCGAGGGAGGCCGACGGAACCTGCGCCGCGGTGGCGCATCACAGGAAAAATCGTGGTGACCACGGGGGGAGGCAGGATAATCTTCTGAGCTCCACTTGTCCGAAGCGACCGCACACAGATACGGTTGCTTAACGCGAGGTTCTCCCGTGGAGGAAGTGTTATGACGGAAATTCTTTTGCACGACGTCGCCGACGGCGCCATAGCGACTGCCCCGCGGGTGGTCGATCACCCTGCCTGGCCCGCGCTCAAGCACGCCGTGGAGGAGATCCGTCCCTGGCAGTCGAAGGACGGTTCCATCGACTTCGGCGCCGAGCACGCGCCGTCGCTCACGACGGCCGCCGCGGTGCTCGACCGTGTGGTCACCGCGATCGACGAGCTCTCCCCGCTGCTTCCGCACGACGCCGCGTACCACCGCGCCCTCGGCGCGGACCTGCGCCGCTGGGCCGCGGAGGGCTTCGGCGTTCCGGACTTCCTCGACTCGCTGCTGGCCTTCCAGCCGGCCAAGAGCCGCGCCGACGGTCTCCAGCACCTGGTCGTCTTCGCGATGTACACGCAGAACGGCAACCCGGACCGCAACCTCGAAGCGGTCGTGCTGCGGATGGTCTGGCCCGAGTGGCTCGCCGAGCTCGAAGCCACGCGTTACGACAACCCGCTCTTCTGCGGCATCACCTTCGAGGACTTCACCTCGGGTTACGACACCAACTCGGCGGTCCTCTTCCCCGAGACCATCGCCGTGCGCGAGGCCCCCGAGCGCTTCAGCTGGGGCGGCATCTTCTGCGACCGCGAGGCCGCCCGCTTCCGCCGGGTCACCGAGGCGTCCGTCGGCCTCCTGGGCGTCGAACTGCCCGAGGACATCCGCGAGATGATCGGCGACCAGGCCCGCTGCGAGCAGGCGTTCGTGCTCTGGGACATGGTCCACGACCGCACCCACAGCCACGGCGACCTGCCGTTCGACCCCTTCATGATCAAGCAGCGTCAGCCGTTCTGGATGTACGGCCTGGAGGAGCTGCGCTGCGACCTCACCGCCTTCAAGGAGGCCGTGAAGCTGGAAGCCGAGGGCAATGCCCACGGCCGCGATGTGCAGTACGCCGTGCTGTTCGACCGGATGTTCCGCTTCCCGGTGAGCGGCGACCGCAACCGCAACTACGACGGACTCGGCGGCCAGCTGCTCTTCGCGTACCTCCACAAGCACGATGTGGTGCGCTGGACCGACAACACGCTGAAGATCGACTGGGAGCGGGCGCCGCAGGTTACCAACCAGCTCTGCGCCGAGATCGAGACGCTCTACCGGGACGGCATCGACCGCCCCAAGCTGGTCCACTGGTTCGCCGCGTACGACCTGGTGGCGACCTACCTCGCCCCGCACCCCGGCTCCCGCTGGGCCAAGGGACCGGACGCGCTGGATCTGACTCAGCCGCCGCGCAAGCTCGTCGACGACGTGCTTCCGGACGAGTTTCCCCTGAGCATGTTCTATGAAGCACTCTCCAAGAAGCTGAAGAACGTGATCGCCTCCACCAAGGGGATCACCGCAGCCGATGCCGAGCAGGCAGCCGCGTGAGCGCTCGTCCCAAGGAGGCGGAGTCCATGACCGGAACGACGGGTAATGGCAATGGGAGTGCGCTCGAGGGCGCGGTCATCGCCGTGGCAGGAGCGGCGGGCCCGGCGGGCCGGGCCACGCTGCTGAGGCTCGCCGAGGCGGGCGCGATCGTTGTCGCCTCCGACGCCAACCCCGAGCGTCTCGCCGAGGCCGTCGACGCCGCTCGCTACGCCCACGGCGGCGCGACCGTCACCGGCGACACCGTCGATCTGCTGGACCTGGCAGCCGCCCGGGACTGGGCGGAGAAGACGGAGAAGGAATTCGGCCGTATCGACGGTCTGGTGCACCTCGTCGGAGGCTGGCGCGGCAGCCCCACCTTCGCCGAGACCGACCTCGCCGACTGGGATCTGCTGGAGAAGCTGCTGATCCGTACGGTCCAGTCCACCTCGCTCGCCTTCCAGCAGGGTCTCCAGCGCAGCGACAGGGGCCGCTACCTGCTCATCAGCGCGGCGGGAGCGAGCGCCCCCACTGCGGGTAACGCCGCCTACTCGGCCTCCAAGGCGGCGGCCGAGGCGTGGACGCTCGCGCTTGCCGACGCCTTCCGCAAGGCGGGGGGTGACGACGGTCCGAAGACCGCGGCTGCGATCCTGGTCGTCAAGGCGCTGGTGCACGACGCGATGCGCGCCGAGCGCCCGAACGCGAAGTTCGCGGGCTTCACCGACGTCAAGGAGCTGGCCGAGGCCATCGCCGGCGTCTGGGACATGCCCGCCGGAGAAGTGAACGGAAAACGCCTGTGGCTGACCCCGCAACCGTAAAGACCGACGCGCGTCGTCACCATGATCCGCAGGTACGCGGCTTCGCCAGTGACAACTACGCGGGCGCGCACCCCGAGGTCCTCGCCGCCCTCGCCCTCGCCAACGGCGGCCATCAGGTCGCCTACGGCGAGGACAACTACACCGAGCACCTTCAGCGTGTCGTGCACAGCCACTTCGGTTCCAATTCGGAAGCCTTCCCGGTCTTCAACGGCACCGGCGCCAACGTCGTCGCCCTCCAGGCGCTGACCGACCGCTGGGGCGCCGTGATCTGCGCCGAGTCCGCGCACATCAACGTGGACGAGGGCGGTGCACCGGAGCGCATGGGCGGCCTGAAGCTGCTCACCGTGCCGACGCCCGACGGCAAGCTGACGCCCGAGCTCATCGACCGCCAGGCGTACGGCTGGGACGACGAGCACCGGGCGATGCCGCAGGTCGTGTCGATCACCCAGAACACCGAACTGGGCACGGTCTACACCCCCGACGAGATCCGCGCCATCTGCGACCACGCCCACGGGCACGGCATGAAGGTGCACCTCGACGGGGCCCGGATAGCCAACGCCGCCGCGTCGCTGGACGTGCCCATGCGGACGTTCACCAACACGGTCGGCGTCGACGTCCTCTCTTTCGGCGGGACCAAGAACGGCGCGCTGTTCGGCGAGGCGGTCATCGTCCTCGACCCGGACGCGGTCCGCGCGATGAAGCACCTGCGCAAGCTGTCGATGCAGCTCGCCTCCAAGATGCGTTTCGTGTCGGTCCAGCTGGAGGCGCTGCTGTCGCGTGACCTCTGGCTGCGCAACGCCCGCCACGCCAATGCCATGGCCCAGCGGCTCGCCGAAGGGGTCCGCGGCGTGGACGGTGTGGAGATCCTGCACCCCGTACAGGCCAACGCCGTGTTCGCGCGGCTGCCGCACGCGGTGAGCGAACGGCTGCAGAAGCGCTTCCGTTTCTACTTCTGGGACGAGTCGGCCGGGGACGTCCGCTGGATGTGCGCCTTCGACACAACGGAGGAGGACGTCGACGCCTTCGTGCAGGCGCTGAAGGAAGAGATGGCGAAGTAGCTTTTCGCATACACATTTCGCATACATGTGCGGCCGACCGGAGAGCCATTGGCTTCCGGTCGGCCGCTTCCGTATGCTTCGGAGAGTCCAATGAAATGGACTGTCCAGTACCGTATGCAGCACCATGGTCGGTGCGCCGAAGGCAAGGCAGACGATGATCCCGACATTCACGGTTTCCGACGACGTACGCGCCCTCGCGCCGGGTTTCAGCCACCTCGTCGTCGAGGCGCACGGCCTGGTCAACGGGCCGAGCACCGACGAAAGCGCGGCACTGCTGGACGACGCCGCCCGCAGGCTCGCCGAGCGGCTCGGCGGCCGGGCCCCGCACGAGGACCCCCACGTCGCGGCCTGGCGCGAGACCTACACGGCGTTCGGCGCCAAGCCCTCACGCACCCGCAACTCTGCGGAGGCCCTTGCCAAGCGCGCACTCACCGACGCCGGACTCCCGCGCATCAACCTGCTCGTCGATGCCTACAACGCGGTCAGCGTCGCCCACCTTGTCCCCGTCGGCGGCGAGGACACCGACCACATCAAGGGCGCCATGCGACTCGTACGCGCCACGGGCCAGGAGCCCTTCCGTACGGCCGCGGGGGGCGAAGAGGTCCTGGACCACCCGGAGCCCGGCGAAGTCGTCTGGTGCGACGACGAGGGCGTCACCTGCCGGCGCTGGAACTGGCGCCAGGGTGTACGCACGCGCCTCACCGAGGAATCCGTGAACGCCGTGTTCCTGCTGGAGCGGCTCGCCCCCATGACAATCGGCGAGCTCGGCGCCGCGGGCACCGAACTCGCCGAATCGCTGGAGAAACTGAGCCCCGGAGCGCGGATCACCGTCCATGCCCCCAACTGACGCCCCCGTCCGGGGCGTCGCGGAGCCGGCGCGTCAGCCCTTCTCGCGCACCTCGGCGGGCGTCGGGGCCGTACCGCCGAGGTGGGCCGGAACCCACCACGTGTCACTGGCGTCCTTGGGACGCACGGGATAGGCGCGCTGCGCGGCTTCGAGGAGCTCCTGCACCCGGTCCCGCAGCCGCCGGGTGATCGCACCCGCGTACTGGTCGGCCGGGGCATCCATCGGCTCGCCCACCCGGATGGTGACCGGGATGTGGCTGCGTCCGAAGTTACGGGGCTGCCCCTTCGTCCAGATCCGCTGGGTACCCCACAGCGCCATCGGGATCAGCGGTACGCCGGCTTCCTGGGCCAGGCGTGCCGCACCCGACTTGAAGCTCTTCAGCGTGAACGACTGCGAGATCGTCGCTTCGGGGAACACCCCGATGATCTGGCCGGACCGCAGCGACTCGAGCGCGTGCGCATACGCGTCCTCGCCCTGATTGCGGTCGACGGGGATGTGCTTCATCCCCCGCATCAGCGGACCGGAGATCTTGTGCCGGAAGACCGATTCCTTTGCCATGAAGCGGACCAGCCGCTTCTGCGGCAGCGCGCCCAAGCCCGTGAAGATGAAGTCCAGGTAGCTGATGTGGTTGCTGACCAGAACCGCACCGCCGGTCTTCGGGATGTGCTCCGAACCCTGAGTGTCGATCTTCAGGTCGAGCGCCTTGAACAGGGTGAGAGCGGCGCCGATGACCGGCCGATAGACGAGTTCTGCCATCTGGAGAAGACCCTTCTTCAGTGCCTGGGGAGGTTCTCCCGGCGGAAGTTACGCAGCCGTAGGTTTTCGGCATTGGGCCGATCGTGCCCCATGCGCGACGTCGTGGCCAGTCCCGGTGGTGACGGGGCGCGAGATTCTCATCACGTGGAACCTCCGGGAATGTCTCATGGCCCCTCGGTGCTGACCCTTTGCGATGAGCTCTGACAGGAGGCCGGCAGTGGACGGGCAGATGCGTGCCGACAGGCTCGACGCGTCCCAACTCGGCGTGGAGTTGGGGGAGCGAGCCACGCTCGTGCAGTTTTCCAGCGCGTTCTGTCAGCCCTGCCGCGCAACTCGCCGAACCCTTGTCGAGGTGGCCGGCATGGTCGAAGGCGTCGCGCACGTCGAGATCGACGCCGAGGCACATCTCACTCTGGTGCGCCACCTGGACATCACGAAAACACCGACCGTCCTGGTCCTGGACGCGGACGGCAGGATCGTCCGCCGCGCGGCTGGCCAGCCGCGCACCGTCGATGTCGTCGCGGCGCTGGGGCAGGTGATGTGACGGACCGTGATGTAGCTCCCACATTGCGGAAGGCACTTGACTGCACCCGCCACGCATCGTCAGTCTGACGCTATGCCGCCAGAACTCCTTCTCTACGGCCGGGCCCATGTCGACCTGGCCCGCAACGCGAGTGCGCGCTGTCCGGGTGCCTGAGCACCCACGGCCCCGTACGCACTCACAGCAGAAGGACAGTTCCATGACGGCTTCGCCCGAGCTCGAAAGCCCCCGGACGGCCTCGCCCGACCTCCTCCGTTCCGTCTTCCGGAAGCACGCCGCAGGCGTCGCCGTGATCACCGCGGCCGGTGAGGCCCCGGTCGGATTCACCGCGACCTCTCTCAACTCCGTCGCCGCCGAGCCGCCGCTGATCTCCTTCGGCGTGGGGACCTCGTCCTCCAGCTGGCCGGTCGTCGCCGAGGCCGAGCACATCGGCGTTCACATACTCGGGGAGCACCAGCAGGAACTGGCCGCCACGTTCGCACGCAGCGGCGCCGACCGTTTCGGTCCGTCCACCGACTGGCGTAGCGGGCCGGAAGGCGTGCCGGTACTGGGTGGAGTCCTCGCCTGGCTGGTGTGCCGTGTCGTGGCGCGGGTCCCTGCGGGTGACCACCGCATCGTCATCGCCCAGGCCGTGGTCGGCGACCCCGCCGGCGGCGGTCGGCCGCTCGTCTATCACCAGGGCCGCTTCACCGCGCTGCGAGACTGATCCCGCCCAGGCGCAACAGGGCTTCGGGGCGTTGGGCAGATCACAGTCCAAGCGCTTGCTTATGGGTGGAGCACTGGGTGTACTGATTAGTAATATTCAGGTCGGAGCGTCGGTCGCTACGACCGGAATCCGCCCCATCAGGCGCCTATGCTGCGAGCAACAAGGCAGCCCGGAAATGACGATGCAG
>NZ_JBHUUV010000051.1:0-39519 GCF_042670885.1 Streptomyces sp. NPDC057136 | reverse complement strand
GCGCAGCTGCCGGCACACCGGCAGCTGCGCGACGGTCAGCGGTCCCGGACTGCGGCGACAGCCTCGGCGTGCGAGGCCGCCGCGCCCCGCGCCCCGCCCGGCACGAGCAGCCGCCGGGCGGGGCACGGCCGCGCCTCAGTCTTTGCCTGCACACCCATTCCTGACGGGCCGTCAGTTCAGTAACCTGACAATGCGTCAGCTATGGAACGTGGGGCTCGGACACCTCCGTGGCTCCCGGTCGGACACATCGAGCAGGAGTGGGCGGAACGATGCTTGGATCGACTCACGGCACCCTCACCACACACTTCCGCGCCAGGGTGGATGCCTGCGGCGAGGAGCCGCATGCCGCCGTCCACAGCATGGCGACAGCGACGGCGGAGGGCGGCCTCGACGTCAGCGGACGGCCGCTGCACGCGCCCGTACCCGATCTGGACCGGTTCTTCCGGCCCGAGTCCGTAGCCGTCGTCGGCGCGTCCGACACCGATGGGCGGCCCAATACCGGGATCACCCGGCAGCTCGTCGCCTGGGCCGAGCGGGTCGGGGCGCGGCTGCATCCGGTGCATCCCACGCGGGAGTCCGTCTTCGGGCTGGCCTGCTCCCCTTCCGTCGCCGATCTGCCGGAACAGGTCGATCTGGCCGTGCTGCTCGTCGCCGACCCGCTGCCCCTGATCGAGGAACTGGCCGCCTCCAAGGTGAAGTTCGCCGTCGCCTTCGCCTCCGGCTTCGCCGAGACCGGCGAGGAGGGGACGGCCGCCCAGGCTCGGCTGTCGGCCGCGGTCGAGCGGTCCGGGCTGCGGCTGCTGGGGCCGAACACCAACCTCAACGCCTTCGAGTCGTTCCGGGAGGACCTGGAAGGACCCGCCATCGCGCTGATCACCCAGTCCGGGCACCAGGGCCGCCCCGTCCACACCCTTCAGGAACTGGGCATCCGGCTCTCCCACTGGGCGCCCACCGGCAACGAGGCCGACCTGGAGACCTCCGACTTCATCTCGTACTTCGCCGGGCGCCCCGAGGTCGGGGCCATCGCCTGCTACGTCGAGGGACTCAAGGACGGCCGCTCCTTCCTGCTCGCCGCCGACCGGGCGGCGCGGGCCGGCGTACCGGTCGTGGCGGTCAAGGTGGGGCGTACGGAGACGGGGGCCAGGACGGCCGCCTCACACACCGGCAAGCTGACCGGCACCGACCAGGTGGTGGACGCGGCGATGCGGCAGTTCGGTGTGATCCGGGTGGACGGGCTCGACGAACTCCAGGACACCGCCGCCCTGCTGGCCCGGGCCCGCCCGCCGCGCGCCGACGGTGTCGTCGTGTATTCGATCTCGGGCGGCACGGGGGCGCACTTCTCGGACCTGGCGACCGGCGCCGGGCTCTGTCTGCCCACCCTGTCCGAGGAGAAGCAGCGCGAACTGCACGCATGGATACCCGGCTACCTGAACGTGGCGAACCCGGTCGACAACGGCGGGCACCCCGTCGGCGACTGGCGCGGCCGGAAGATCATCGACGCGCTCCTCGCCGACCCGGACGTCGGCGTACTGATCTGCCCGATCACCGGCCCGTTCCCCCCGATGAGCGACCGGCTCGCCCAGGACCTCGTGGACGCGGCGGAGGCCACGGACAAGCTGATCTGCGTGGTGTGGGGATCGCCCGTCGGTACGGAGGAGGCGTACCGCACGACCCTGCTCGGCTCGTCCCGGGTCGCCACCTTCCGTACCTTCCGCAACTGCATCGGCGCCGTGAAGGCGTACCTGGACCACCACCGCTTCACCGCGTCCTACCGCTCGCCCTTCGACGACGCGCCGCGCACGCCGTCGCCCTCGTTCCGCAAGGCGCAGGCCCTGCTGCGACCCGGCCACCAGCTGAGCGAGCACGCGGCGAAACAGCTCCTTCGGGCGTACGGCATTCGCGTACCGCGCGAGCAGCTGGTGACCAGTGCGGCGGCGGCGGTCCGGGCGGCGGCGCTGGTCGGCTACCCGGTCGTCATGAAGGCGTCCGGCACCCGGCTCGCGCACAAGACCGAACTCGGCCTGGTCAAGGTCGGACTCACCTCCGCCAGCCAGGTCCGCGACGCTTATCGCGAGCTCACCGACATCGCCCGCTTCGAGTCCGTCGACCTGGACGGAATCCTGGTGTGCCAGATGGTCGAGCGGGGCGTGGAGATGATGGTCGGCGTCACCCAGGACGCCCTGTTCGGGCCGACGGTCACGGTCGGGCTCGGCGGTGTGCTCGTGGAGGTCCTGCACGACACGGCGGTCCGGGTGCCGCCCTTCGGCGAGGACCAGGCGCGGGCGATGCTCGACGAGCTCCGCGGCCGGGCCCTCCTGGACGGCGTACGCGGCGGCCCGCCCCTCGATGTCGACGCGCTCGTCGAAGTGGTCCTGCGGGTCCAGCGGATGGCCCTGGAACTGGGCGACGACCTCGTGGAGCTGGACATCAACCCCCTGGTGGTCCTCGGACGCGGTCAGGGCGCGGTGGCCCTGGACGCACTCGCCCTCTGCCGCTGAGCCCACGCCCGCCCCATGAAGGAGCTCCCCCATGCCGTCCTCCCCCGACGAATCCCACGCGTCCGATCCCCTGGACTCATTGGTACTCCACCGCACTGACAACGGGGTCTCGTGGATCACCCTCAACCGCCCCGAGGCGATGAACGCCGTCACCTGGGACCAGCGCGAACGCATCATCTCCCTGCTCGCCGAAGCCTCCGCCGACCCGGCGGTAAGGGCCGTCGTCCTGACCGCGACCGGCCGCGGCTTCTGCGCGGGCGCGGACCTGCGCTCCGGCCCGGCGACCGGCGGGGAGCGGGTCACCGGCGATGTCGCCCGTACGATCCGGCTCGGCGCGCAGCGGCTGATTGCGGCGGTCCTGGAGTGCGAGAAGCCCGTGATCGCCGCCGTGAACGGCACGGCGGCCGGCCTCGGGGCGCACCTCGCGTTCGCCTGCGATCTGGTACTGGCCGCCGAATCGGCGAAGTTCATCGAGGTCTTCGTACGCCGCGGCCTCGTCCCGGACGGCGGCGGCGCCTATCTGCTCCCCCGCCTGATCGGCCCCCACCGCGCCAAGGAACTCCTCTTCTTCGGCGACGCGCTCCCGGCCCGGGACGCGGAACGCCTGGGCCTGGTCAACCGGGTCCTCCCGGACGCCGACCTGACGGCAACGGCCCGCGACTGGGCGCACCGCCTGGCCGAAGGACCGACCCGAGCCCTGGCCCTCACCAAGCACCTGGTGAACGCCTCCCAGGACACCGACCGGGCAACGGCGTTCGCCGCGGAAGCGATGGCCCAGGAGATCAACATGACCACGCACGACGCGCAGGAGGGCGTGCGCAGCTTCGTGGAACGCCGTTCGCCGAAGTACCTCGGACGCTGATCGGCCCTCCGGCCCTACTGCACCGCGAGGCCGCAGCCGACGACCGTGGCCACCAGGAGCACGAACCCGATCACCAGGATCCGCGCCCACACCCCGGCCAGGCCGACCGGGCGGCCCTGTCCCTCACGCCGCAGGAAGTACGCCACGCCGAGCAGCGGCAGCACACCGCTCGCGGCGATCGCCGCCCAGGCGCCCACGTACGGGATTCCCATCAGCCTCGCCGGGATCGCGTACAGCGCCCCCAGCACCGCCAGGAACGCCCCCTGTCGCAGCCACTGCGGGGCCGCGTTCAGCCGTCCGGCCGCGGCGCTCGCCCCCAGAGCGGCCGGCATGGAGACGGCGACGGTGTGCAGGGCCCCGAGAACCGCCATCACGGGCGGTGCCACCACGAGCAGGATCAGGACCCCGAGGACCGATCCACCACCCGGCCTGTCGTACGCGCCCCCCTGGCCGATATCGACCACCAGCATGCCCGCCAGCACGATGCCCAGCTGCACGGCAGCGATCAGTGTCGTGATGGTTCCGTCCGCGACCCCGGTACGCGATGCGGGCAGCGTGTGCTCTGTTCGTACCTGTGTCACGGTCATCTCCCTTGTCGACATGCCCCGTTACGTGTCGTGTGGTGACCATAGAGCGTCCGCGATTCCGCATACCGGCACCTTCCCAACTGACGCACCGTCAGTTTCAATGGAGAGGTGATGGGACACGCAGGCATGGCCGCAACCGCCGTCCGGTACCTCCGCTCCGTCGGCGCCGCCACGGTCGCAGGACCGGCGGTGCCCGTCGAACCGCTGCCCAGGCCCGATCTCAGAGCCGTCGGCGCCGACGAGCGCCCACCCGTCGAAGCGGGCGAATTCCGGCGCGTACTCGGGCACTTCGCCAGCGGGGTCACGATCGTCACCGCACGCGGCCCCGACGATCCGGACGGCCCCGCGGGCTTCGCCTGCCAGTCGTTCGCGTCGCTCTCCCTCGACCCGCCGCTGGTCACGTTCATGGTGGCCCGTACGTCGACGACCTGGCCGCGTATCGCACGCGCCGGGGCCTTCTGCGTCAACATCCTCGGCGCGGACCAGGGCGCACTGTGCCGGGGGTTCGCGGTCAGCGGGGCCGACAAGTTCGCCGGGGTCGCGTACCGGGCGGCGCCCGCGACAGGATCGCCGCTCCTGGACTCCGTACCCGCCTGGGTCGACTGCCGCATCCACGCCGTCCACACGGGCGGCGACCATCTCATCGTCGTGGGACGGGTGGAGGCCCTCGGCACAGCCACTGAATCCGCCGGTCCGCTGCTTTTCCACCAGGGGAAGTTCGGCGGATTCAGGAGCTGACCGGCACCTTGGGCGTCGAGCGCCGCCGGATCACCAGCGCCATCAGCGCAGCCATCGCGCACAGCGCCCCCGCCGCGTACCAGACCACGTCGTACCGGCCGAACGTATCGCGGGCCACGCCGCCGAGGAAGGCCACCAACGCCGCTCCGACCTGGTGCGAGGCCAGGACCCAGCCGAAGACGATCGCACTGTCCTCCCCGTAGTGCTCGCGGCACAGAGCCAGCGTCGGCGGGACCGTGGCGACCCAGTCCAGACCGTAGAAGACGATGAAGAAGATCATCGGCGGTTCCACCGACGGACCCATCAGCAACGGCAGGAACATCAGCGAGATGCCGCGCAGCGCGTAGTACACGGCGAGCAGGCGGCGGGCGTCGAAGCGGTCGGTGAGCCAGCCGGAGAAGATCGTGCCGATGATGTCGAAGATCCCGATGACGGCCAGGAGCGAGGCCGCGGCGGTGATCGGCATGCCGTGATCGTGGGCCGATGGCACGAAGTGGGTGCGGATCAGGCCGTTGGTCGACGCCCCGCAGATCGCGAACGTGCCCGCGAGCAGCCAGAACGGCCCCGTGCGCGCGGCGTCGAACAGGACCCGCACCGTCCGGGCAGCCGCCCCGCGGGCGGGCGCGGGCTTCTCCACATACGTGCCGCCGTACGGGGCCACGCCCACGTCGGCCGGGTGGTCGCGCATCAACAGCGCGACGAACGGGACGACGACCAGCGCGGCGAGGGCGACGGTCACCGAGGCGGGCCGCCAGCCGTGTTCGTCGACGATCCAGGCGCACAGCGGCAGGAAGACGAGCTGGCCGGAGGCGCCGGCCGCGGTGAGGATGCCGGTGACCAGCCCGCGCTTGGCCACGAACCAGCGGTTGGTGACCGTGGCGGCGAACGACATCGCCATGGCGCCCGTACCCAGTCCGACCAGCAGCCCCCAATAGATCATCAGCTGCCAGGACGCCGTCATCCAGACCGAGGCCAGAGCCCCCGCGGCGACTGCGCTCAGCGCCACCACGACCACCCGGCGGATCCCGAACCGGTCCATCAGCGCGGCGGCGAACGGCGCGGTGAGCCCGTACAGCGCCATGTCGATCGAGACCGCAAGACCGATCTCCCCGCGCGACCAGCCGAACTCCGTGTGGAGCGGGTCGATCAGGAGACCGGGAAGGGAGTTGAAGGCCGCGCCGCCGATGATCGTCACGAAGGTGACGGCGGCGACGATCCAGGCGCGGTGGATACGCGGACGGGAGGTGCGGCCGGGCTTCACCGGAGAGTCCGCGAGGGCCGTGGGGTCGGTTGTCTGGGTCACGTCACCCAGCTTCGGGGCGGGCCCCGCAGACGTACGAGTGGCCCGGCGGACACGGTTCGCAGGGATCGGGCCACCGCCGTGGCCCGTGCCGCGGCCAGTGCGTACGATCGGCTGTCGCATCCGGGGAAGGAACCCGGGGAACGAAGGGGAACGTATGCACTGGGCCGCCCGCGCGGACTTCGACCGTCGCGCCGGGGCGCTCATGGCCTGGGGCGTCGGCCTGCTGCTCGTCGCGACGGGGCTGCTGGCCTGGCTCGGCTACCTGCTCCTGGCACCGTTCACCATGGCCTCCTACCAGCACGACGTGGAGTGCGAAGCACCCATCTCGGCGACCTACGCCCCGGACGAGGGCTCCTTCTGCGGCTCCGAGCGCGACTGGCCCGAACTGCTGGGCATCCTCTCCCTGTCCGTACCCCCGGCCGTCACCGGTGCGGCGCTCCTCGTCAGCGGCAGCACCCGGCGGCGGACCAGCACGCATGTGCTCCAGGTGCTGGAGATGCAGGCGTCCGAGGAGCGGGCCCGCAACAAGGCCTGAGGGACCCCGCGCTCACCCGGCCGTACGACGGCGCGCCACCCACGCGTACGCGCACCCTGCGACGGCCGCCCCCACCGCGTACCAGAACAGGTCCGGGGCGTTGAAGGTCGAGCCGAGCACCAGCCGGGCCGCCGCGCTCCTGGCCGACAACTCCGCGGGTATGCCGGTCAGTTGCGCGAACTCCACGGCCCAGCTGATGGCCAGCGCCGTCCCGGCTGCCACCAGCGGCCGGGCCCGGGGCGCGATCAGCGCCACGAGGGTGAGGATCAGGACCGTGTACAGCGCGTCCCCGGCGTACTTCGCCAGGTCTCCGCCCGCCACCGCCCGTACACCGAGCCCGGCGGCCACGGTCAGCACCGCCGCACCCGCCGCCAGAAGCCGCGAACCACCCACGCCGGTCACCCGATCCGCTCCAGTCGTCTGATCGGCCGTGCCGCCAACAGCACCGCCACCGCCAGCATGTTGATCACCGCGCCCGCCAGCAACACCTCCGGCGCCCCCACCGCCTCGGCGACCGGACCGGCCAGCGCGCGGCCCGCCGCGAGCATCAGGAGCGATCCCGCCACGTCGTAGGCGTGCAGCCGGTTCAGGGCCTCCGGCGGCACATGGGTCTGCACGGTCGTCGACCACATCACCAGCCAGAACGCGAACACCGCACCCGCCACGAACTGCCCGGCCCCCAGCGCGAGCACCGGCATGTCGAACCCCAGCACCAGCAGGTTCAGCGCCACTGCCGACAGGGCGACCGCACCCGCCGCGAGCGGGCGGCGCGGGCGCAGCCGCAGGGCGAGCAGACCGCCGAGCACGCTGCCCGCGCCGTTCACCGCCATCATCACGCCGTACGTCGCCGAGCCGTGCCCCTCGGTGACCAGGACGGCGGTGAGCGGGAGCATCGGGCCGAGGACCGTGAATCCGTACACCGTCCAGATCGCGATCACTCCCCACAGCCACGAGCGGGCCCGGAACTCCCGCCATCCGTCAACGAGTTCGGCGACGAACGTGCCGCGCTCCGCCTCGTCGGACGGGGCCGGGGCGAGGCGCAGCAGGAACAGGCAGACTCCGGACACGGCGAAGGTCGCCGCGTTCGCCGCGTAGACCGCTCCGGCGCTCGCCAGCCCGACGAGCACTCCCGCGAACGCCGGCCCCGCCATCGTCATCAGCGCCTCCGCGACCCTGAGCACGGCGTTGGCGCGCTGTACGTCGGAGGCGACCCGGGGGACGGTCGAGGCGACGCCCGGCTGGAAGAGGGCGGCGCCGACCCCGGCCACGGAGCTCAGCGCGTACACCGCCCACAGCGGCGGATTGCCCGTCGCGAAGGTCACGGCGAGAACGGCCGCCCCGAACAGTCGCAGCACATCGGCGATGATCATCATCCGGCGCGGGGTGAAGCGGTCGGCGAGCACGCCGCCGAAGAGCACGAAGAACGCCAGCGGGCCCATCCAGGCTGCCAACGCGAACCCGACGGAGGACGCGGGGCGGCCCGCGCCCAGCAGACCGGCGGTGAGCGCGACGGGAATCATGCCGTCACCGAAGAGCGCGACGGTACGGGCCACGAAGAAGAGCCGGAAGTTACGGTTCCAGAGCTGCCCGGCCGAGTCGGCCCCCTTCATCCCCGTGGGCGGCGGGAGGGGCGGTTCGAGGGCATGTCCGGCGTCGGGAATGCAGACGCTGTCTGCGGGCTTCTCCATCACAGCGGTGACATGTATCAGCTTTTGGTCTATACCAGCTAGTAGCGAAGGGAGTCGCATGCCGCACCGAATCGTCGTCCTGGCTCTCGACGGGCTGCTCCCGTTCGAACTGGGCATCCCCCAAAGGATATTCGGCCGCACCCTGTCCGGCGGACGCGACGGCGGCCGCCGGAAGCTCTACGAGGTCGTGACCTGTTCCGTCCGCCCGCCCGGCGTCGTCCTCACGGACGCGGACTTCACGATCACCGTCGAACACGGACCGGAAGCCCTCGCGGACGCCGACACGGTGATCGTCCCGACGTCGTACGGGCTCGGCCCGGTCTTCACGGAGGGCAGGCTCACGAAGGAGCTGGCCGCCGCGTTCGCGTACATCAGGCCCGGCACCCGCATGGTCTCCATCTGCACCGGCGGGTACGTCCTCGCCGCCGCCGGATACCTCGACGGCCGGCCCGCCACCACGCACTGGTCGTCCGCCGACCACTTCCAGAAGCTGTTCCCGCAGGTCAAGGTCGACCCGGACGTCCTGTTCATCGACGACGGGGACGTCCTCACCTCCGCCGGAGTCGCCGCCGGAATCGACCTCTGCCTGCACATCGTGCGCCGCGACCACGGCGCCGCCGTCGCCACCGAGATCGCCCGCCGCACCGTCGTACCTCCGCACCGGGACGGCGGACAGGCGCAGTACATCCACCGCCCCGTCCCCGAACCGCAGTTCGCGACCACGACCGCCGCGCGCGCCTGGGCCCTCGACCGGCTGGAGACGCCGATCCAGCTGCGCGACATGGCGCAGCAGGAGTCCATGAGCGTGCGAACGTTCACCCGCCGCTTCCGCGAGGAGATCGGCGTCAGCCCCGGCCAGTGGCTGACCCTGCAACGGGTGGAACGGGCCCGCCACCTCCTGGAGTCGACGGACCTGTCCATCGACCAGGTGGCCCGGGACTCCGGTTTCGGTACGGCGACCTCACTGCGCCAGCATCTGCAGGCGACCCTGGGAGTGCCGCCGACGGTGTACCGCAGGACGTTCCGCTCGACGGCCGGTTCCGTGGCAGCGGGAGAGTCCCGGCGGTCCTAGAAGACCGACGGCGCTGGAACACCAGCGGCCTCAGAACACCAGCACCCCGCGCGCCACCCGCCCGTGGTGCGCGTCGTCCGCCGCCTTGGCGAAGTCCTCCACCGGGTACGTCTCCGTCACCAGCTCGTCGAGCAGCAGCCGGCCCTCGCGGTACAGGTCCGCGTAGAGCGCGATATCGCGCTGCGGGCGCGACGAGCCGTACCGGCAGCCCAGGATCGACTTGTCGAGATACATGGACGAGACCAGGAACGACGCCTCCGCCGTCGCCGCCGGGACCCCCAGCAGGATCGCCTGGCCGTGCCGGTCCAGGAGGTCGATCGCCTGGCGGATCAGCTCCGTGCGGCCCACGCACTCGAAGGCATGGTCGGCGCCGGTCGGCAGGATGTCGCGTACACCCTCCGTCGAGGTCAGGAAGTGCGTCGCGCCGAACTGCCGGGCGACCGCCTCCTTCGCCGGGTTGGCATCGACGGCGACGATCGTCAGAGCGCCCGCGATCCGCGCTCCCTGGATGACATTGAGGCCGATCCCGCCGGTGCCGATCACGAGAACCGTCTCCCCGCGGTCGACCTTCGCCCGGTTGAGTACGGCTCCGACTCCCGTCAGCACCCCGCAGCCGATCAGTGCGGCGGAGGTCAGCGGCAGGCTGTCCGGGATCTTCACCGCCTGGACTGCGCGGACCAACGTACGTTCCGCGAAAGCCGAGTTGGAGGCGAACTGGAACAGCTGCTTGCCGCCCCGGGAGAACGGTCTGCCCGGCATCCCGATTGCCTTTCGGCACATTGTGGGCCTGCCCCGGTCGCACTGCGCGCACGCCCCGCAGCTGGCCAGGGTCGACAGCGCCACATGGTCACCGGGCTTCACATGGGTGACGCCCGCGCCGACCGCCTCGACGACCCCCGCACCCTCGTGCCCCAGGACCACCGGCACCGGGAACGGAATCGTCCCGTCGATCACCGACAGGTCGCTGTGGCACAGCCCCGCGGCGGCGACGGCCACCAACACCTCTCCGGGCGCCGGATCTCGTACCGCCAGATCGTCGACGACCTCGGTCCGTGTGCCGTCGAAAACGACGCCCCTCATCGGGTCTCCCTCGGTAGGCCGAGCACCCGCTCGGCGATGATGTTCCGCTGGATCTCGTCCGAGCCGCCGTAGATGGTGTCGGACCGGGTGAACAGGAACAGGCGCTGCACGTCGTCGAGTTCGTACGGGGACTCCGGCGACCAGGCGTGGGGGCCGACGGCGCCGGCCGCCCCCCTGATCTCCACGGCCAGTTCGCCGAGCCGCTTGTGCCAGCCGCCCCAGAGCAGCTTGGCCACGCTGGGGGCGCCGGGGCCCCCCGCGGCGCCGAGGGTGCGCAGGGCGTTCCAGCGCATGGTCTTCAGCTCGGCCCACTGTGTGACGAGGCGGGCACGCAGGACGGGATCGGTGACGGCGCCGCCGTCGACGGCGGCCCGGAGGACCCGGTCGAGTTCGGCGGCGAATCCGATCTGCTGGACGAGGGTGGAGACGCCGCGCTCCAGGGCCAGCAGGCCCATGGCGACCGTCCAGCCGTTGCCCTCTCCGCCCACGGCCTCCACGGCCGCCGCCCCGTCGAAGAAGACCTCGTTGAACTCGCTGGTCCCCGACATCTGGCGGATCGGCCGCACCTCGACGCGGCCCGGCTGGTCCATCTCCACCAGGAGGAACGACAGTCCGTGGTGGCGGGCCGAACCGGGCTCCGTACGCGCGAGGACGAAGCACCAGTCGGCGTCCTGGGCGAGCGAGGTCCAGATCTTCTGGCCGGTGACGGCGTACCCACCGCGCCGGGCGTCCCGCACGGCGGCCGTCCGGACCGCGGCCAGGTCCGATCCAGCACCCGGTTCGCTGTACCCCTGGCACCAGAGCGCCTCGCCGCGGGCCACGGGGGGCAGGTAGCGGTGGCACTGCTCCTCGGTGCCGTACGCGATCAGCGTGGGCGCGAGCAGGTTCTCGCCGATGTGGCCGACGCGGGTGGGGGCGGCGGCGCGGGCGTACTCCTCGGCCCAGACGACCTGCTGGGTCAGGCTCGCCCGCCGGTTGCCGTAGCCGGACCGTCCGGACTCCTCCCACCCGAGCCCGATCCACCCGTCCCGCCCGAGCGTGCGCTCCCATGCGCGGCCGGTGGCTGCGCCTGCGTGAGCGTGAACGTCCAGCCAGGCGCGGGCCTCCCGCCGGAACGCGTCGTCCTCGGGCCCGAAGCGGAAGTCCACGTGCGCCTCCTGTAGTCATCACGTGCCGGTCAGGACTCCGGGGGCTCCGCCCCCGCACCCCCGCTCCTCAATCGCCTCCAGAGGCTTAATTGGCACCCCCAGCCGGGCCGAGCACCCTCAGCCCGGCCGGCGATTGAGGCCATCCTTTGAGCCCGTCCGGCGATTGAGGACCGGGGTCCGGGCAGTGCCCCGGGAGTCAGGCGTTCGGCCGGGTCCTCGCAGCCGCAGCCGCCGCCATGTCCCCCAACCGCTCCAGCATCGGCATCGGATCCACCCCCACCGTCCCCGGCAGGAAGTCCGCGATCCGCTCCGGTGTCCACGCCCCCTCCGCGTACCCCGCCCGCAACTCCCTCGGCTGGGCCCACACCGCGATCTTCGGACCGGCCACGGTGTACACCTGGCCCGTGATCCCCTCCGCGCGCGCCCGCTCGCTCAGCAGGTAGACGACGAGCGCGGCCACATCCTCCGGTTCCCCTATCTCCTTGAGCTCCATGGGGACGTTCGCGGACATCCGGGTACGCGCGACCGGCGCGACCGCGTTCGCCGTGACCCCGTACTTGTGCAGGCCGAGCGCCGCGCTGCGTACCAGCGAGATGATCCCGCCCTTCGCCGCGCTGTAGTTGGCCTGCGCCACGCTTCCCTGGTGGTTGCCGCTGGTGAAGCCGATCAGCGTGCCGCCGCCCTCCTGCTTCCGCATCACCGCCGACGCGGCGCGGAAGACCGTGAACGTGCCCTTGAGGTGCGTGGCGACCACCGGGTCCCACTCCTCCTCGGACATGTTGAACAGCATCCGCTCCCGCAGGATCCCTGCCACGCACACGACCCCGTCGATGCGCCCGTACCGTGCCAGCGCCGTGTCCACGATCCGCTGTCCACCGGCCATCGTGGAGATGTCGTCGGCGACCGCGACGGCTTCCCCGCCCGCCGCCTCGATCTCCTCGACGACGGATTCGGCGATCTCACTCGTCGGTTCGCCGCCCTCGACGGAGACCCCGTAGTCGTTGACGACGACCCTCGCTCCATCGGCGGCGGCCGCCCGTGCGACCGCCCGCCCGATGCCGCGGCCGGCGCCCGTGACGGCGACCACTTTGCCTGCCAAGAAGTTCCCCATGCCCGGCCCCTTCCCGCGGTTTCTGACGGACCGTTAGATTTTACGGGTAGCCGGATACCCCGGCACAAGCCCCAGGAGGCCCCCATGTCCTTGCCGCCCGAGTTCCACGCCATCGCGAAGCGGGTGAACAACTGGGGCCGCTGGGGCGCCGACGACGAGATCGGGACGCTCAACCTGATCACCGCCGCGGTCGTACGGGAGGCCGCGGCCACCGTCCGCACCGGCCGCCGGATACCGCTCGCGCTCCCGCTCCAGCAGGACGGCGTACAGAGCGGACTGATCCCGGGGCGGGTCAACCCGCTCCATACGATGGTCCAGATCAACCAGGAGATTTTCGGCCCGGGAACGGTCGCCACCAGCGACGACGCCGTGACCATGGGCCTCCAGGCGGCCACCCACTGGGACGCGCTCACCCACGCCTCGCACGGCGGGAAGATCTACAACGGGCGCCCGGCCGGCACTGTCACCGCACACGGCGGCGCGCAGTTCAGCTCGATCGCTTCCGCACCGCCGCTCGTCTCGCGCGGGGTCCTGCTGGACGTGGCACGCGCCCACGGCGTCGACCGGCTGCCCGGCGACCACGCCGTGACACCGGAGGACCTGGACGCGGCGGAGGAGTTCGCGGGCGTCCAGGTCGGGGCCGGGGACATCGTGCTCGTACGGACGGGGCAGATCCAGGTGTATCTGGCGGGCGACAAGCACGCGTACGCCTATCCGTCACCCGGTCTCTCGGTGCGCACGCCCGAGTGGTTCCACGCGCGGGATGTGGCCGCGGTGGCCAACGACACCCTGACCTTCGAGATCTTCCCGCCGGAGATCGAGAATCTGTGGATGCCGGTGCACGCCCTCGATCTCGTCGAGATGGGCATGCTCCAGGGTCAGAACTGGAATCTCGAAACCTTGTCCACAGCCTGTGCGGAGGACAAGCGCTACGCGTTCCTGCTCTGTGCGATGCCCGAGCCGTTCACCGGCGCCACCGGCACTCCCGTGGCCCCGGTCGCCGTCCTCTGAACGCCGAACGGCGCCGCCGGAACCACCACGGGCCCCGCAACCACCGTCGCCGGGGCCGACAGCGGTACGCCGCCGTCGACCTCGCACCAGATCCGCTTCCCGGCGCCTTCCGGCTGCCAGCCCCAGCGGTCCGCGAGGCCGTCCACCAGCTCCAGGCCGCGCCCGTTGGTGTCATCGCCTTCCGCATGCCGCGGCCGCGGCGGGCAGCCGCTGGCGTCGGCGACCTCGACCCGGACCGTCCCTACCGCTCCGGCCGAGCCGAACAGCATCCGTAGCACGGCCGGACAGCCGGTGTGGACGACCGCGTTGGTGACCAGCTCCGAGATCAGCAGAATGAGCGTCTCCGCGAGGGGCTCGTCGTCTCCTATTCCGGACCCGACCAGCCTCGACCGCGCCCATCTGCGGGCCCGTCCCACTTCCGCGGGATCCGGCCCGACCTCCAGCTGAACCTGAAGCACCTGCACCGCTCACACCATCCGAACCGGCGGACACATCGCCTCGCGCCTCCTCAGGGTCACGGAACGTGATTCCCTTGCGAGACAGCATGGTTGACGTACAGTCACCGCAACAAGCGCTTCGGGCATATTCCAGCGCGAAGGAGTACGCGTGCTGCATACTGTGCGACGCGCATTGCGGGGAGTCGAACAGGAACACACCGGCACCCCGGGAATCGCTTCCCGGCCAGGCCCGGCACAGCTCCTCGGACCGCGAACAGGGCACCGCACCCGAACCGGAGTCGCCGCACAGGCAACACCCGGATCGTCCGGTTCCAGAACCACTCGCATCCAACGGAGCGTACCCGAGCACGGCACCGACTCCGGCCGGTGACGAATCACGCAAAGGACACAACCCGGTATCGACGCAGACCGGCTGCACTGCGTGACAGCCCACCCCAGAGCCCGGCCGTGATCCACCGGGCGTGCGTCAGCCCCGTTCCACCCCCTCCGCGGCGCCCAGATCACCCGCCAGTACCTCTTCCGCTTCGGCCGCCGTCAGCCATCTTCCGGAGCGCAGCCACGCCCGCTTCAGATGCAGATGGACGTCTGCCTCCCAGGTGAAGCCCATGCCGCCGTGCACCTGGAGGCAGTCCCGGGCGTTGCCCACGGCGGCCTCGTCGGCCAGCAGTTTGGCGCCCGCCACCTCGACCGGGTCCCCGGTCACGGCCGCCGCGTACACGGCGGCGCGGGCCAGTTCGGTACGGACCAGCATCTGGGCGCAAAGATGCTTGACCGCCTGGAAGGAACCGATCGCCGCGCCGAACTGTTCACGTCCACGGGCGTGTTGAACCGCCGTTTCCGTGCTGCGGGCGGCGCTCCCGAGCTGTTCGGCGGCGGTGAGCAGGGCACCTTCGCACCGCAGAGTCCCCACGGCCGGCGACGCCAACGACTGCGTACCGGCGATGGGCAGGACCGGCCGGTGCAGCGCCGTGAGCGGATCGACGGACCGCACGGCAACCGCCCCCCGCACGACGTCCCGCAAGGGCTCCCCGCCCACCACCCGGACCCCGCCCCCCAGCACCAGCAAGGCGTCCGCATCCCCGAGGTCCGCCACCACCCCTCGCCCACTCGCGTCCGCGACCGTGACCACGGCGCGCCCCTCCGCAGCCCCCTTCACCACCCCGGCGGCCAGATGCGTGGCGACGAGGGGCCCCGGCAGCAGCACCCTCCCCGCCTCCTCGAACAACAGTACGGATTCGGGCAGCCCGAGCCCCACCCCGCCCTCGGCCTCCGGCAGCCGCAGCGCGAAGAACCCGGCCGCACCGAGCTCCGCCCACAGCCCCCGGTCGACACCTTCCCCGCTCTCCACGGCGGCCCGCATCCGCTCCCTGCCGAACCGCCCCGCCAGCAGCTCGCGCACTCCCACGCGCAGAGCCAGCTGGTCTTCCGACAACGAGAAGTCCACAGACGCTCAGCGCCCCTTCGGCAGGCCGAGTATCCGCTCGGCGACGATGTTCCGCTGGATCTGCGAGGTGCCCGCGGCGATCGTGTACGACAGCGAGGACAACCGGTCCAGCACCCATTCCCGGTCCAGATCGCAGGCGTCCGCACCCAGCACCTCGGCCGCCGCCTCGTACAGCTCCTGACGCGCCTGCGAGTAGCGCAGCTTGAACACGGACCCCCCGGCGCCCGGCACACCACCACTGCGCTGCGCCTCGCTGACGTTCCACTGGGTGAGCCGCCACAGGGCCCGGAATTCTGCGTTCAGCCTGCCGAGCCTCCGGCGCAGTACGGCGTCGTTCCACCGTCCCGTCGCCCGGGCCTCGGCGGCCAGGGCCGCCAGCGTGCGCCGGCAAGCGACGACCTCACCGACGAAGGCGGTACCGCGCTCGAAGGACAGCGTCACCATCGTCACGCGCCAGCCGTCGTTCTCCTCCCCCACCCGGTTCGCGACCGGCACCCGCACCTCGTCGAGGAACATCTCCGCGAACTCCGTCGATCCGGCGAGCGTCCGCAGCGGCCGTACCGTCACGCCCGGCGCGTCCATGGGCATCGCGAGCCAGCTGATCCCCCGGTGTTTCGGCGCCTCCGGGTCCGTACGCACGAGCAGCTCGCACCAGTCGGCGACCTCCGCGTGCGAGGTCCAGATCTTCTGGCCGCTGACGACGTAGTGGTCGCCGTCGCGCACCGCACGGGTCCGCAGCGCCGCCAGGTCCGAACCTGCTTCCGGCTCGGAGAAGCCCTGGCACCAGATCTCCTCTCCCTTCAGCACCGGCGGCAGCCAGCGGGCCCGCTGCTCCGCGGTCCCCTCCGCCGCGACGGTCGGACCGGCATGCAGCAGCCCGACGAAGTTCGCCCCGACATACGGGGCTCCCGCCTTCTCCGTCTCCTCCAGGAAGATCAGCTGCCGGGTCGGCGTCGCGCCCTGCCCGCCCGCGTCGACGGGCCAGTGCAGACCCGCGTACCCGGCGTCGTACAGCATCCGCTGCCACGTCGTGTCGTACGCCCGTCGCCCCGGCCAGTCGTCGGGCGAGGGCTTCGGGGGCAGCCCGGGGAGCGCCCCGGCGAGCCACTCCCGCAACCGCGCCCGGAATTCGTCCTCCTCCTCGCTGTACGACAGATCGGTCACCGGTCGAGGTCCAGACCCAGCATCCGGATGGCGTTTCCGCGCATCAGTTTGTAGATGGTCTCGTCGTCCAGTCCCTTGACGTGGTCGAGCGCGACCTCCTTGGTGTGCGGGAAGGTCGAGTCGACGTGCGGGTAGTCCGTCTCGAAGGTGGCGTTGTCCCGCCCCACCACATCCAGGGACGCCACCCCGTGCTTGTCGCGGAAGAAGCAGCAGAACATCTGCCGGTAGTAGTACGTCGACGGCGGCTCGGGAATCAGGTCGCGCACCCCGCCCCAGGCCCGGTGCTCCTCCCACACGTCGTCGGCGCGTTCGAGCGCGTACGGGATCCACCCCATCTGACCTTCGCTGTACGCCAGCTTCAGCGTCGGGAACTTCACCAGCACCCCGCTGAACAGGAAGTCCATCATCGAGGCCATCGCGTTGTTGAAGGAGAGCGCCGCCTGCACCGCCGGAGGGGCGTCGGGGGACGCGGCGGGCATCTGCGAGCTCGACCCGATGTGCATGTTCACGACCGTGCCGGTCTCCTGGCAGACCGCGAAGAACGGGTCCCAGTAGCCGGTGTGGATCGACGGCAGCCCCAGATACGTAGGGATCTCCGAGAAGGTCACCGCCCGCACCCCACGCGCGGCATTCCGCCTGATCTCCGCCACCGCCAGATCAATGTCCCAGAGCGGAATGATGCAGAGCGGGATCAGCCGGCCGCCGCTGTCACCGCACCACTCCTCCACCATCCAGTCGTTGTAGGCGCGGACACAGGCCAGCGCGACCTCCTTGTCGTGCGCCTCGGCGAACGTCTGGCCGCAGAAGCGCGGGAAGGTCGGGAAGCAGAGGCTCGCCTCGACATGGTTGAGGTCCATGTCCCTGAGCCGTTCGACCGGGTCCCAGCAGCCGCGCCGCATCTCCGCCCGGGTGATGCCCTCCAGCGTCATGTCGTCACGGTCGAAGCCGACCGCCGCGATATTGCGCTTGTACGGGAACTTCAGGTCCTCGTAGATCCACCAGTCGGTGGGCGGCCCGTCCGGGTCCATCGTGATGACGTACTTGCCGCCCGTGTACGCCAGTTCACCGATGCCCGCGGTGAGCGGCTGCGGCCCGCGTTCGCGGTATTTGGCGGGCAGCCAGGTCGAGAAGAGGTGCGGCGGCTCGATCACATGGTCGTCGACGCTGACGATCCGAGGCAGTTCCGTCATGGTGTCCCCTTCGGCGCACACTCACGTATCTGATGACCCGTCAGATTCAGTTACGGCTCTCAGGCTAGCCCCGCACCCCTGGACCGACAAGGCGCGGAGTCCTACGCTCTCCGCACTATCTGACTAATCGTCAGCTACGAGGGGACCGACGTGACCGATACCGCACACGCCCTGGGCGCCTCCCGCACCTTCTGGGAACTGATCGAACGCCGGGCCGCCCTGACCCCGGACCGCCCCGTGCTCCTCCAGGGCGACCGCACCCTGACCTTCGGCGAACTCCGGGAGCGGTGCGAACGCGTCGCGGCCGGCCTGTACGGACTCGGAGTACGCCCCGGCAGCATCGTCGCCTGGCAGCTGCCCACCCGTATGGAGACCGTGCTGCTCTCCTTCGCACTCACCCGCATCGGAGCCGTACAGACCCCGGTGATCCCCTTCTACCGGGACCGCGAGGTGGGCTTCGCGCTGCGCGAGTCGAAGGCCGACTTCTTCGCCGTACCCGGCACCTGGCGCGACTTCGACCACACCGCGATGGCGCACCGGCTGGCGGCAGACCTGGAACACCCGCCGCTGATCCTCGACGCGTACGCGACGCTGCCGGACGGCGACCCGGCCGTACTGCCACCACCACCCACCGACGGCACGGCGCCGCGCTGGATCTACTGGACCTCGGGCACGACCTCCGACCCCAAGGGCGTGCTGCACACCGACCGCAGCCTCATCGCGGGCGGCTCCTGTCTCGCCCACGCACTGCGGCTGACGGCGGACGACATCGGCTCGGTCGCGTTCCCGTTCGCCCATATCGGCGGCCCCGACTACGCCGTGATGCTCCTGCTCTACGGCTTCCCCGCCGTGCTCTTCGAGCAGTTCGCCCTGCCCGGCGCGCTGACGGAGTACCGGCGCCACGGGGTGACGGTGGCCGGCGGCTCGACCGCGTTCTACTCGATGTTCCTGACCGAGCAGCGCAAGGACCCCCACCATCCACTGATCCCCACCCTGCGCCTGCTCGCGGGCGGCGGGGCACCGAAACCGCCGGAGCTCTACCACGCGGTCGTACGGGAGATGGGCGTCCAGCTCACCCACGGGTACGGCATGACCGAGGTCCCCATGATCACCATGGGCGCCCCGGACGACACGGCGGAGAACCTCGCCACGACGGAGGGCCGCCCGCCCGCCGGCATGGAGATACGGATCACGGACGAGGAGGGCAAACCACTCCCCCACGGCACGGACGGCGAGGTACGCCTGCGCGGCGAGGCCGTCTGCCAGGGCTATCTGAACCCGGGGGCCGCCGCACCGGTCTTCGACCCCGAGGGCTTCCTGATCACAGGCGACATCGGCCACCTACAGAACACCGGACACCTCACCCTCACCGGCAGGATCAAGGACATCATCATCCGCAAGGGCGAGAACATCTCCGCCAAGGAGATCGAGGACCTCCTGCACGCCCACCCCGGGGTGGGCGACGCGGCGGTGATCGGCCTGCCGGACCCGGAACGCGGGGAACGCGTCTGCGCCGTGATCGAGCAGCCCGCCGGAGCCGCGCCGCTGACCCTTGCGGAGATCACCGGCTTCCTCCGCACCCAGGGCCTGTCCACACACAAACTGCCGGAACAACTGGAACTACTGGAGGCGCTGCCCCGTAACGAGGCCCTGCGCAAGGTGCTCAAGTACAAACTGCGCGAACGATTCGCCTGAGAACCGCAGACCACAGATCCGGAGACCCGCCCGCGGACAACCGCGGGGCACGGGCGGGGCCGTGCAGGAGGGTCCCCGCAGGGGCGGGCGTAAGACCCGGGTTCGTCTCCTCCGGACCCGGGCGCCACGCCCGCCCCGAGGAGACACTCCGGAGGGGCCCCGCCCAACCCCCCACGGGTGTGAACAAGCCGCCCCACCCAGCAGGCTCCCCGCCTACGCGTCCGGCAGGATCACCGTGAAGTACGCCGCGAACGCGCCGACCGCTTCCGCCTCCGCCACCCGCCCGTCCCGGTCGGTGTCCAACTGCTGCGCGGCGACACTCGCGGCCTCGGCACCGGCGCCCAGCACCCGCAGTGCCCGCTCGACGGCCGCCACGGAGGCCGCCCCGTCGTTCTCGTTGTCGGCGACGGCGATCGCCGCGCGCAGGAAGGGGCGGGCGATCTCCGCGAAGCGCTCGGGGTTGTCACGGAGCCGCTTCACCGCCCCGCCGATGAACTCCTCACGGGTGACCCGCTGGTCCCCGTCCACATCCGCGATGCCCGCCATGCCCTGCCAGAAGGCCTCGGCCCCGGTATAGAGCGCTTGGCCCTTGTCACATCGGGCGGTCGTACCGAACTCCTTCAGCAGCCGGGCCGCTGCGGCGTTGAAATCGGCGCGATCGATATAGCCATTGCCGTCCTGGTCGAAGGCGGCGAAACGGTGCGCGATCTTGCGCTCGTACTCTGCGCTGTCCATGCGGGGAGCGTACGACGCCCAGGGGCGCGACGTGTCACTATCGCGGGCTACCGGTGTTACAACATGGTCTGGAATCGGAGTGTCACGCCGAGAGCGGATGGGCTTCGTCCACTATCGCCGAGGCCGCGTCGGGGTAGACCTCGAAGAGCCTGCGTACTCCCAGGGCCCCGAGCACCTTGTTGACGTGGGAGCCGTCCTCCGCGCCGCGGGCCGGGAGGACCAGCCGCAGCCGGCCTCCGCAGGACTTCATCAGCCGGCGCGAGGCGATCAGCACGCCGACACCGCTGGAGTCGCAGAAGAACACACCGGTGAGGTCGAGCACCACATCGTGCTGCCCCTCGGCCACCGCCCCGTGGACGGACTGGCGTACGACGGGTGAGCTCACGAGATCGAGTTCGCCGCGTATGCGCAGCACAGTCCACGCACCCTGTTCGGTTTCGTCCACCTTCAGCGTCACGCGACTGGACCTCTCGTTCAGGGGAGCCCGGCGATCCGGAAGTTTGCGTTCCTTATCGCGGCTGCCCATCTCTACCACCGCGAAACGCCGAGCGGGCACAGTTTCCCTATCATCCGGCGCCCCTGCGGGGGTGCACTTGGGCTTACTTGGTGCAAAGGCACGTCCCGAACGGTGAGCGCGACTACATTCGACGTGACGAGGGGTACAGGGCTGGGGGATTCATGGCAAAGGACGCACCACCCCGCTGGGACCGCAGGATGCAGCAGCGGCTGGCACGTGGCGAGGCCGCGGCCCTCGGCGAGCTCTACGACCGTTTCGCCTCACTCGTCCACAGCCAGGCCCACCGCATGCTGGACGACGAGGACGCCGCCGACCTGGTGACCCGCGAGGTCTTCGGCTACGTCTGGGAGAACCCGGACGCGTACGACCCGAAGCAGGGCTCGATGAGGTCCTGGGTGGCCCGGCTCACCCACCGCCAGTCCGTGCAGCGCCTGCGTGACGCGGAGGCCTCCCCGTACGGGACCGCCGAGGGCGACGAGGACGCACCGGAACCGCAGGACCTGGAGGAACGGGTCCGCAGGGCCACGGCTGCGGCCCGCGCCGACTACATCGTGGCCTCGATGCCCGCACCCCTGCGCGCCGCCCTGGAGCACGCGTACATCCAGCGCCGGGACTACCGCCAGACCGCCGCCGACCTCGGAGTCACCGAGGACGAGGCCAGGCGGCGGCTGCGGCTCGGCCTCCAGCTGCTCTCCACCGCGAACGCCCGCCCGCTGGAGGGGTCCTCCCCGCCCGGATACGGACGGTCCCTGTGAGCGGCGACGAAGGCAACGGTCACGACAGCGGCAGCGGCGTGGGCGAGGGGCGGGACGAGGAGGTGGGCGCCCGGCGCATACCCAACCCCCGGGCCGCCGCCGACGACTTCGACCTCGAATCCGTACCCCAGCTCCCCCAGCCGCCCACCGCACCCCCATCCCACCCTTCGCACCCCTGCCACCCCTCCCACCCCGAAGAGCACACACCCGCTCCGACACCGGAACCGGAATCCCCCGTGGCACCACCGTCCGCGCTCGCCCTCTCCCACCGGGTCCTCAAGGCCCTGCTGGGCGCCTGGGCCCTGGCCGCCTGCTCCGCCGAGGAGACCGCGGCCGTCGAGGAGCACCTCACCGGGTGTGCGCCCTGCGCGGACGAGGCCCTGCGGCTGCGCGACGCGGTGGGCCTCCTGCACACGGACCGCAGCCTGGACCTCGACCCGCTGCTCCGCTCCCGGGTCATCGAAGGCTGCCTGGGCCGCCGCCCGGCCAAAATCCCGGTACCCGCCTGGGCCGCTCCGTACGACGCGGAGACCGCCCGGCTCGACGCCCTGCTCAGCGATATCGGCGACTCGGAATGGCACGCCCCGGTCCGGCTGAGGTGGTTCGAGGGCGAGCGCGCCGTCAACCGGAAGACGACGGTGGCCGGGGTGATAGGGCATCTGATGACCGTCGACGGCCTGGTCTCCACGGCTCTCGGCCTCGAAGACCCGCTCGGCAGCGGCGAGCGGCCCCAGTCACCCGTCGAGCGGACCGAAACATACTGGGCAGCCGCTTATCGGCCGCTGACCCGGACCGTCCGCGAACCCTGGCGCGACCAGAGCCACACCCTCATCCGGACGGTGTCCTTCGCCGGCCGTGGCGTCGCGGATCTCTCCGTCTCGTACGGGGACTTCGCCCTTCCGCTCCAGGACTCCCTGCTCGACCGGGCCTTCGAGTGCTGGGTGCACGGCGGCGACATCGCGGCGGCGGTGGACTATCCGTACGAGGCGCCGTCCCCGACGCATCTCCACCGGATGATCGACCTGTCCGTCCGGATGCTGCCGGCGGCGCTCGCCGAGCGCCGCCGCACGGGCCTGGCGGGACCGGCCCGCCAGCTCGTCACGGCCGGTTCCCCGGGCCGCTCGCTCCATCTGGAGGTCGAGGGCCTGGGCGGCGGCGACTGGTACATCGCGCTGGACTCGCCCGCCGCGGCCGGCTCCCCCGCGCACACGGTCGCGCAAGTGGCGCTCGACGGCGTGGAGTTCTGCCAGCTCGTCGCGGGCCACATCTCGCCGGTGGAAGCGGCGGCGGGCCAGGAAGGGGACCGCGAGGCGATCCGCGACGTGCTCTTCGCCGCGGCGTCGCTGAGCCGCCTGTAGCGGCCAAGTGCCGCTCAGGGCACATCCGCTAGGGTCTTTCGTTTGGATCAGGCCGGATCAGGGAGCGGGGTCTGGTGCGTGCAGCTGCAAGGCGGAGGATTGAGGCAACGCGGAGCGTTGGTGATTGACGACAACGCCGCAGATGCGCGTGCCAGACCCCGCGAGCCCGGCATGATCCAAACGAGAGGCCCTAGGGGAAGACCACCGTGCGGCGGCCGTTCAGCAGGATGCGCCGCTCCGCGTGCCACTTCACTGCACGCGCCAGTGCCTGGCACTCCACGTCGCGGCCCACGGCGACCAGCTGGTCCGGCGTGACACCGTGGCCGACCCGCTCGACCCCCTGCTCGATGATCGGCCCCTCGTCGAGGTCGGCCGTCACATAGTGCGCGGTCGCGCCGATCAGCTTCACACCCCGCGCATGCGCCTGGTGGTACGGCTTCGCGCCCTTGAAGCTCGGCAGGAACGAGTGGTGGATGTTGATGATCCGGCCGCTCAGCTGCTTGCAGAGGTCGTCCGAGAGCACCTGCATGTAGCGGGCGAGCACGACCAGCTCGACGCCCTCCTCACGAACCAGCTCCAGCAGCTGCGCCTCCGCGTCCGCCTTCGTCTCCCTGGTCACCGGGATGTGCCGGAAGGGCACGCCGTACGAGGCGACGAGCTCCGCGAAGTCCGTGTGGTTGGAGACGACGGCCGCGATCTCGACCGGCAGCGCGCCGCTGCTGGAGCGGAACAGCAGGTCGTTGAGGCAGTGCCCGAACTTGCTGACCATCAGCACGATCCGCATCCGGTCCGAGGAGCGGTGCATCTGCCAGTCCATCCGGAACGAGTCGCCGATCGCGGCGAAGCTGGCCCGCAGCTTCGCCGCCGTCACACCGGGGTCCGCCGTGAAGTGGACGCGCATGAAGAACAGACCGGTGTCGTGGTCCCCGAACTGCTGACTGTCCTCGATGTTGCAGCCGGTCATGAAGAGATAGCTCGACACGGCGTGCACGATGCCCTTTTTGTCAGGGCAGGAGAGCGTGAGGATGTACTCCTCGGACTCGGCGTCCGAGGCAGCGGCGGGGACGGAATCGGCAGGCTGCGGCGCGGTCATGCCCGTAGGGTGCCACACCTGCCCGGTCTCAGGCCGATCTGGTCATGATGCGGAGCACGTCCAGCGAACGCGGCGGAGTGTCCGGGTCCTCGCCGTCGTTCGTGGCGAGCATCACATGGGCCTCGCGGGCGGCCCGTACGGCCTCCGGCCAGCCGTGGTGCTCCAGATACGCGGACACGGGGGCGTCGGCGCCAACCTGGTGCATGATCCGCAGCACCCGGAGCGCGGCGACGTCCACGAGGGCGGCCTCGCCGGAGTCTCGGAAGATCGTGCCGACGTATTTCTCGGCGGACCAGTTGTCCAGCCAGGTGTCCTCGACCAGGCGGTACACGGCGTCGGTGACGTCCCCGTACCCTTCCCGGCCGGCCAGCCAGCACTCGTGGTGGAAGACGGGATCGGAGAGCATGTGCAGCGCCGAGCGCACATTGCTGCGCCAGCGCCACCAGGGCATGTCATTGAGCGGCATGCCGCCCATGGTGGAGGAGCGACGGCCGCGACGGGAAGTGTTCTCCGAACCTTGCTGCACGGTGGTCGATCGTACGTTCCCTTTCCCCGTGGGCCTACGGCCCCCCGTAATTCACCTCGATGTCACCGAGCGTTGTGCGCAGCACACTGCAGCGTTACCCCGGGACCGGAAATGTTCATGCCCATGACCGGACGGCGACGCCTCACCCCACCCCGCCCCTTCCGACTCCTCACCGCCACGGCTGCCGCCGGGGCGCTGCTCACCTCGGGCTGCGGCGTGTTCCCGGGGGTCTCGGGGGACTCCAAAGAGCCCGTGACCGTGATGACCTGGGCCCCCGAGCGTTCGCCGGACGGCTCGCCGCAGGCGATGGCGGGCGTCTCGGCCATGGCGACGGCATACGCCCGCTGGGTCAACGAGCAGGGCGGCATCGACGGGCACGAACTGCGCGTGATCACCTGCGACGAGGGCGACACCCTGCTCGGTGCGGGAAGGTGCGCCCGCGAGGCGGTCAAACAGGACGCGGCGGCGGTGGTCGGCTCGTACAGCCGGCACGGGCAGGCGTTCATGGCCCCGCTGGAGGCCGCCGGAATCCCGTACGTCGGCGGTTACGGGGCCTCCACCGAGGAATTCACGAGCTACAACTCCTACCCGGTCAACGGCGGCCAGTCGGCGCTGCTGGCGGGCAACGGCAAGCAGCTGGCGGCCGGTTGCGAGCGGGTCTCCCTCGTACGTCCCGACTCGATCAGCGGCGACGGCATGCCCCAGCTCCTCAACACCAGCCTCACCGAGTCCCGTCGGGCCAAGTCCGTCGACATCCTGGCGCCGGAGGCGGCCACTTCGTACGACGACCAGGCCGCCCAGGCATTGGAGAAGACCGGCGACGGCTGTGTGACGGCGGTGCTCGGCGACCGTACGGAAACGTTCTTCGACTCCTTCCGCCGGCTCGAACCGGAAGGCAGCCGGGTACGCGTCTCGTCCGTCCTCGGCAGCGTCGGCCAGCCGCTCATCGACCGGACCGGCGGGCGGAACAGCCCGTTCGAGGGTGCGTTCGTCACCGGCTGGTACCCGGACTCGAACGACTCCCGCTGGGCCGAGATGCGCCAGGTGATCCGCCAGTACGCGTTCGCCGACAACCGGGTCGACCCGGAGGACACCGGTGTGCAGACCACCTGGATCGCGTACACGGTACTGAGGGCGGTCATCGAGGAGATCGACGGGCCGCGGATCACGGCCGGGAAGGTCTCGGCCAGCCTCAACCGGGGCACCGAGGTGGACACCGGCGGGCTCACTCCGGTGCTGCGCTGGGGCTTCAAGGACCTGCTCGGCACCTCGGCGTATCCGCGCATCGTCAACGGACGCGTGACGTTCCAGGTGGTACGCAACGGTCGCCTCGTCGCCGAGAGGAAGGGCTTCGTGGACGTCTCGGAGACCCTGTCGGACGCCCGTGGCGTCAGCTGACCGTCACGTCGAAAGGCCCGGCCCGGATGTCCGGGCCGGGCCTTTCGACGTGGCGGCGTCAGAGGTCCTGCGGGGTGCGCTTCGTGAGCGCGTACTTCGTCGCGATGGAGTTCCACAGTCCGGACGCCTGCCGCTTGGCCGTGGTGGCCTCGCCGCTCCGCACGTTGGCCTGCGCCTTCTCGTTGGTCGACCTGGCGTGGCCACCCTTGCAGATCTTCTTGTTGTTCTTGGCCTGCACGGCCCAGGCGGCGTAGTGGTCGTCGGCCGACGCGGACGCCTGCCAGGCCCTCGTCAGCGAGGACGACAGCTCGGCGTGCTGCGGCAGCTTGTCGATGGTGAGGTCCTTGAGCCGGATCACCAGGTCACGGCGCTGCTGGGCCGCTCCCTTCAGGTCGCTCGCGGCCTGGTCAAGGGCCTGGCACGACTCGATCTTCCCGACCGCGCTGATCACGGCCGCCCGGCTGTTGTTGCTGTCGGCGAGCAGCTTGTCGAGTGCCTTCGCCTGCGGCTCGGCGGGGTCTGTCGCCGACTGCGTGCTGGGCTGCTCGGCGGGTGAACTCTGCGAGGCCACCGGCTGCTTGTCGTCCGGTTTGTCGTCGCCGCCGCTCATCAGGGCGCCCGCCCCGAGCCCGATGACGGCGCAGCCGATGACGACCGCGGCGATCAGCGGAACGTGCGCGGACCGCTTGCGCCGCGGTCCGTGGTCCTGCTCCGGCTCCTGCATGCCCTGGAGGCCCTGCAGGCCGGACTGGTAGCCCTGGGGACCGTGCGGCGGCTGGGGCGGCTGGTGCTGCGGCGGCTGCTGGTTCTGACCCGGCTGCTGGTACTGCGGCGGCTGCTGGTACTGACCCGGCTGCTGGTGCTGCGGCTGCTGCTGCGAGGGGTCGAAGCGCGGCATCTGCTGCGTCGCACCCGAGGGCGCCTCGCTGCGGAAGAGGTTGTCGAATTCGGCGGGCGGCGGCCGCTCACCGGGCGTCCCGGGCCTGATCCCGTACGGGGCTCCACCGGGCACCGGGGGGATGAGCTGGGTTGCGTCGGCCTCACCCGGCGCCGCCGTCCCCAGGAACTGCGTGGACTCGGCGGGGCGCTCGGGCGGCAGCCCGCCCGGACCGGAACCGCCGGACACGGGCGCGATGAACTGCGTGGCGTCCGCGTCCCCGCCGGCCCCCGGCGCGAGACCCGAGATGGCCTCCGGCGGCAGCGGCTGCGCATACGGGAGGGGCTGCGACTGGTTCTGGGCGTGCGGCTGGGCGTGCGGCTGGGCCTGGTACTGGCCCTGCTGCGGCTCGTACGGCCCCTGCTGGTACTGGCCCGGCTGCTGATACTGGCCAGGCTGCTGGTAAGGCCCCGGCTGCGAGGCGTACTCCCCCGGCTGAGGCTGCGACGGCGCGTTCCCGTACGGACCCGGCCCGCCCGCGTACGGCTGTGCGGGCGGCAGCTGCCCGTCCTGCCGGGCCGACGGCAGCTGCCCAGGGGCCGGAGCGTCCGGGAGCTGCGGCTGACCGCCCTGGGGGCCCCAGGACGATCCCCACGGCTGCCCTCCCGCGGGAACGGCCTGATCGGCCGGGCCTGCCGCGGGCGGGCCCACCCTCCAGGGGGCACCGCCCTCCGCGGGCAGCACGACACCTTCGTGCGTGGGCCGTACAGCAGGGGACTGCTGTTCGTCGCCCTGTCCGCTCTGCGTCACCGGGACTCCTACGTGTATACCTACGGAATCGTCGGCTCACGCTATCGGGTGGCTGCCGCACTCCGCCAAGCGCGTGATGCCGCTCACCACCCCTTCACATGGAAGCCTGCACCCCGCCGTCCCGGATCACCCCGGCGGACGGCCTGTCGCACCCGGCGCTCAGGCGGCCTGGAGCTCCAGCCGGGCGCCGAATTCACGAACCGCGGGCTCGTCCCCGTACGGCACGAGCCGCTGCTGGAAATCATCGAGATACTCCGCTCCCCGGCTGGAACGCACCGTCGCCAGCAGATCCACCGCCCGGCCTCCCGTGTGGCAGGCCTGCTCCACCTCCCTCATCTGCACCTGCGCGGTCGCCAGCAGCACCAGCCCGATGCCTCTGCGCCGGGCCTTGGTCTCCGGCAGCGCGGCCAGGGCCTCCGTCGCCCGGCGGGCAGCCGCCTCGCCCTGCCCCAGATCGCGGTGGCAGTGCGCCAGCTCGTCCGCGAGATAGCCCGCGTCGAAGTGGGCGATCCACGGCGGGTCGTCCCCGCTGTCCCCGTCCGCGTGCTCCAGCGCCGTCAGCGCGCGGCCCGCCACCACCTGGCAGGTGCGGGCGTCGCCCAGCAGGGCGTGCCCGCGCGCCTCAGCGGCGTGGAACATCGCCTCCGCCCGCGGCGTCACCCGCCCGCGCGCACCCTCCTGCGCGGCCCGTGCCAGCTGCGCGATCTCCCTCGGGTTGCCGAGCTGCGCGGCGAGATGGCTCATCGAGGCGGCCAGCACATAGCCGCCGTAGGCCCGGTCGCCCGCCGCCTGGGCCAGCCGCAGCGCCTGGATGTAGTACCGCTGGGCGAGCCCCGGCTGACCGGTGTCCACCGCCATGTACCCGGCGAGTTCGGTGAGCCGTGCCACGGCCCCGAACAGCTCCCGGCCGACCGATTCGCGGTACGCCCCCGAAAGCAGCCCGGACACCACGCTGTTGAGGTAGTGCACCAACACCGGCCGCACATGGCCGCTGCCGAACCGGTGGTCCAGGTCGACGAGCGCGGCCGTCATCGCCCGTACTGCCTCCACATCGGGCATACCGACGCGGGCGCCCGCGGCCCGGGCGACCTGTGGGTCGGCGCCCGTGATCAGCCAGTCGCGGCTGGGTTCGACGAGGGCGGACGCCGCCACCGCCGATCCGGCGAGCAGATCGCGCCGCCCCACGTCGCTGCGCCACAGCTCACAGACCTGCTCGATCGCTCCGAGCACGGTCGGGGCGAACTGGAGGCCCACGCCCGAGGCGAGGTTCTTGCCGTTGGCCATGCCGATCTCGTCGATCGTGACCGTACGGCCGAGCTTGCGGCCGAGCGCCTCGGCGATGATTCCCGGTGCCCTGCCCCGTGGTTGCTGCCCACGCAGCCACCGGGCGACGGACGTCTTGTCGTAGCGGAGATCGAGCTCGCGCTCGGCTCCGACCATGTTGACGCGGCGGGCGAGGCCCGCGTTGGAGCAGGCGGCTTCCTGAATCAGCGTCTGGAGCCGTTCGTTCGGCTGGCGGGTGACGAGAGGTCTGGCTGCCATGTTTCCCCCTGAGACCGCAGTGATCGGTGAAGGGATCACTGCCCGGCACATATACAAGAAATGCGCATATTCATCGGCATTCGGTATGAGCTGTCGCGGTTTCTCGGCATGGGTCATCGCACGGTCTGTATGTGGCTACCCGCACATCGATGCGCCGCCGCATGCGCGCCCCCGTCCATGCCTCGATGCGCCCCATATGCAGGATCGATGCACCGTGACCGGGTTCGCCGCGCCCGTAACCCCAGGTGGCGGCGGGAGTTGTGTTGTTCGTGGAAGAGCCCATCGGAGTCACGGAAACCGCACAGATCCCCCAACAGCGAGGTGAGCAGCTGCTCGACGCCGCAGTGCGATATGCGGAAGAGCGGCACTGGGACGTGTTCCCGGGCACCTGGCTCGAAGCCGTCGAGGGGGTGGAGCGCTGCTCGTGCGGGGACACCGACTGCGTCGCGGCCGGAGCCCACCCCACCCGGCCGGACTGGGCGGGCCAGGCGACCGGCAGCGCGGCGGAGGCCCGCCGGATGTGGTCCGAACAGCCGACGTCCTCGATCCTCCTGCCGACCGGGCGGACCTTCGACGCGATCGACGTCCCGGAGTCCGCCGGTTTCCTGGCTCTGGCCCGGATGGAGCGGATGGCGATGCCCCTCGGACCCGTCACCTGCGCCCCCGACCGCCGGATGCTGTTCTTCGTCCTGCCCGGAGCCGCCGCGAAGGCCCCCGACCTCGTACGGAACCTCGGGTGGAACGCCGACACCATCGACCTCGTGGGCCGCGGCGACGGTCATTACGTGGCCGGTCCGCCGTCCCGTCTCGGCGGACGGGGAGCGGTGCAGTGGGCCCGGCGCCCCACACCCGCCAACCGGTGGCTGCCGGACGCGGAGGAGCTGATCAACCCGCTCGCCTACGCCTGTGCACGTGAGGCGGCCGACGCCAAGGCGCGCCTTTCGTAGGGTGGTCCCCACCATCGGGGATATCGAAAGGCAGTGCTATGCCTGACCAGGCAGAAGCAGTTGAGACAGACGGAGCAGTTGAGGCGGGTGGTGCGCGGACGGCGCCGCCCGCCGTCCGCGTCCAGGGGTTGTGGAAGCGGTTCGGGGAACAGATCGCGGTCGCGGGGATCGATCTGGAGCTGCCCGCGGGCAAGTTCATCGGACTCGTGGGACCCAACGGTGCGGGGAAGACCACCACGCTCTCGATGGTGACGGGACTGCTCAGGCCCGACATGGGGAAGATCGAGGTCGGCGGCCACGACGTGTGGCTGGACCCGGTCGAGGTGAAGTCCCGGATCGGGGTGCTCCCTGAGGGGCTGCGCCTCTTCGAGCGGCTCTCGGGGCGCGAACTCCTCGCGTACATGGGCAGATTGCGCGGACTGCCGGGTGCCGAGGTCGACATGCGGGCCACCCAGCTGCTCGACGTACTGGATCTGGCGGGCGCGCAGCACAAGCTGGTCGTGGACTACTCGACCGGTATGCGGAAGAAGATCGGGCTCGCCGCCGCGCTGCTGCACAACCCGGAAGTGCTCTTCCTCGACGAGCCGTTCGAGGGGGTCGACCCGGTGTCCGCACAGACGATCCGCGGAGTTCTCGAGCGGTACACCCGGTCCGGCGCGACCGTCGTCTTCTCCAGCCATGTGATGGAACTGGTCGAGTCGCTGTGCGACTGGGTGGCCGTCATGGTGGCGGGCCGGATTCGCGCCCAGGGCACGCTCGCCGAGGTACGGGGTGACGCGCCCTCCCTCCAGAACGCCTTCCTCGAACTGGTCGGCGCGGGCGCCCGTGACACCGGGGACTCCCTGGACTGGCTGGGCGGCGCCCGATGACCGTGCTCGACGCCCCTGTGGGGACCGCCGCCCCGGCCGGCCGGGGCGAGGGGCTCGTCTCCGTTTTCGTACGGCTCAAGCTGACGCTGCTGCGCAACGGACTGCGCCAGTCGTCCGGCCGCAAGGCCGCGTACATCTCGTCCATGGTGTGCGCGCTGCTGCTGGCCGTCGCCCAGGTGATCGGGCTGGTCGCCCTGCGCGGCAACGCCCATGCGACGGCCCTCGTGGTGCTGCTGACCGGGGTGCTGGCGCTCGGCTGGGCCGTGATGCCGCTGTTCTTCCCGAGCGGCGACGAGACACTCGACCCGAGCCGTCTGGTGATGCTGCCGCTGCGGCCCCGCCCGCTGATCGGCGCGCTGCTGGTGGCCTCGATGGTCGGGATCGGGCCGCTGTTCACGCTCTGCCTCGCCCTCGGCTCGGTGATCGCCGTGGCGCACGGGGCGGCGGCCGCGGTGACCGGGGTGGTGGCGATCCCGCTGACTCTGCTGGTCTGTGTCGCGCTGGCGCGATCCGTGGCCACGGCCAATGTCCGGCTGCTGACCTCCCGCAAGGGCCGCGATCTCGCGGTCCTCAGCGGGCTGGTGATCGCGGTGGGCTTCCAGTTCGTCAACTTCGGTATGCAGCGGCTCGGCCGGGCCGGTGGGCTCTCCTCCCTGGAACCGGCCGCGGACGTCGTGGGCTGGCTGCCGCCCGCCTCGGCGATCGGTGCGGTGAGCTCCGTATCGGAGGGGGCGTACGGACAGGCCGCCCTGCAACTGCTGGTCTCCGTACTGGCGCTGGTCGCCCTGGTGTGGCTGTGGCAGCGGAGCCTGACGAAGCTGATGACGGCACCTGACGGCTCCACGCTCGCGGCGGCCGAGCCGACCCGCACCAAGTCCGGAACGGACCGCTCCGGACTCTTCGCGCTGCTGCCGGAGGGGCGCACCGGCACGGTGATGGAGCGCAGCCTGCGGTACGTGGCACGGGACCCCAAGACGAAGGCGGCCTGGGTGACGGCGCTGGCCGTCGGCCTGATCGTCCCGCTGCTCAACGCGCTGCAGGGCACCGGCTCGGTCTACCTCGCGTGCTTCGCGGCCGGGATGCTCGGCATCCAGATGTACAACCAGTTCGGCCAGGACACCTCCGCCTTCTGGATGGTGTCCCTGACGATCTCCTCGACCCGGGACGCCTACGCCGAACTCCGTGCGCGGGCCCTGGCGTTGCTGCTGATCACGTTGCCGTACACAGTCCTGGTGACCGTGCTGACGGCTGCGGTGCTCGGGGACTGGGAAGCGCTGCCGGAGGTCATGGGGCTCTCCTTCGCCATGTTGGGCGCGATGCTGGCGACCGGTGCGATGGCCTCCGCGATGTACCCGTACTCGATCCCGCAGGACGGCGCGTTCAAGAACGTGGCGCCGGGGCAGGCCGGGCTGGCCTGGATCTCGATCCTCGGCGGGATGGTGTCGTCCGCGCTGCTCTGCGCACCGGTGATCGCCCTGACGATCGCGATGCATGCAGGCGATCTGCGGGGCTGGTTGTGGCTGGTGCTGCCGGTGGGGGCGGTGTACGGGGCACTCGTCGCCTGGGCAGGGGTGCGGCTGGCCGCGCCCCGCACGGCGCGCCGGCTCCCGGAGATCCTGGCCGCGGTCAGCAAGGGCTGACCGCGGCCGGGGGCTCGGCGGGGTTACGGCGAGACAGGTTCGCGGTTGTCGCGGGTGTCCTCGGCGAGCTGTTCCAGGAAGGGTTCCACGGCGGCCCGCCAGCCCTCCGGCCGGTCGTAGTGGACGAGGTGACCGGCGTCCGCGACCTCCGCGTACTGCCCGCGCGGCAGGACGCGGACCATCTCCTGGGCCTCCGCCCTCCCCAGCTCGCCGTCGAGGCCGCGCAGGACCAGGGTCGGGCAGCGGACCTGGGCCAGCTCGTCCCAGTGCGCCTCGTAGACCCAGGTCGCCCGGGACTCCAGCATCTGCCGGCGGGAGAAGACGGGGCGCCAGCCGTCGGTCCCCTCCGCCATCACCTCGGCGAAGAACTCGCCGCGGGCGGGGTTGGGCCGCTCCACCCAGGGGTCGTCCTCGCCGAACCACTTGCGTACGTCGGAGAGGGTCGCGAAGGGGACGGGCCAGGCGTTGAACCAGTCCTCCCATTCCCGCTGGGAGGCGGCCCCGAGGGCGGAGGCCCGCATGTCGCAGATGACCAGGGCCCGGACGAGATCGGGGCGCTTCGCGGCGAGCTGCCAGGCGGTGAGGGCGCCCATCGAATGTCCGATGAGGGTGACGGGGGCGAGACCGAGCTGTTCGATCGCGGCCTCGGCGTCCGCGACATAGGCGTCGCGCGTGTACGGGCCTTCGGCCGGCCTCTCGCTGCGGCCGTGCCCGCGCTGGTCGAGTCCGAACGCCCGGTGGCGCTCGGCGAGCCAGCGGGCCGTGGCAGCCCAGTGGGCAGCCCTGCCCATCAGCCCATGGAGCATTAAGATCCCGGGCGCTCGCGCCGCCTCCGCGTGTTCCTTGGGCGGATCGGCGAACTCCCACGCCGCGAGTCGTACACCGTCGTATCCCGTCACATCGATGCGCCGCACCATAGCCCTGGCACCCCCTTCTCGTTCCGATCACCGCGTGGTCGCGTCACGCCAGGCTATCGAACTCTTATTCGAAAACCGGGTTCTGGCACACAACACCGCTCGTTCGAGTGACCACCCCCAAGGATTGACGTCGGCCACCCTGGGGAGATGTTCTCCGGGGGGCGGACCGCTCGGGGAAAACGGTCCGTCGGGGCCGACCTCGAGAGCTCGGGGCTCCAGGTCGGCGAAGGGGAGGACGGGCCCCGGTGCCAATGAGCGCCGGGGCCCGCCCCTGTTCCGGAGCGAATCCTTCGCACGCCGTGCACGACGGCGTGGATACGAGAACGCGGGCGCCCATGAGCGCGGCGGGCACCTCCTGGTGCACATGCCAGTACGACGGGCGCATTCCCTGCTCCCTCCCCGGCCGCGCGGCCCGGATCGATCCGATCCGGCCGACACCCTCAGGTCATATGCCTGGCCACAGCCTGGCACGCGATCCGTCCGGGCGCTGCAATTCCGGACGGAAAACAGAAAGCGGGCGTTACGGTCCGGTCACCAAACCTCCGGCGAATCGTCGCCGTATCGCCACGCCACCGCTTCGGGGCGCGCTCGGCGCCCCTTCCTCACCTGGTCAGCGCTTCGCGACGAAGACGTGCGAAGCGACCTCGGCATCCAGCTCGGCCGCCTCGCCACTCGAACCGACCAGCACGCCGCCGGGCGACGCCGTCACGCTGACCACCGAGCCGGGCTGCACGCCCGCGCGCCGCAGCGTGTACATCAGCTGGGCGTCGGTCTGGATCGGCTCACCGATCCGGCGCACCACCACGGTCTTCCCGTCGACGCCCGGGTCCAGCTCCGACAGGCTCACCATGCTGTCGTCCAGGAACGGGTCGGCCTCGGCCTTCTCGCCCAGCTCCTCCAGGCCCGGGATGGGATTCCCGTACGGAGACTCGGTGGGGTGCCGCAGCAGCTCCAGCACCCGGCGCTCCACGGCCTCGCTCATGACGTGCTCCCAGCGGCACGCCTCCGCGTGGACCTGCTCCCACTCCAGCCCGATCACGTCGACGAGCAGACACTCGGCGAGCCGGTGCTTGCGCATGACGCGGGTGGCGAGGCGGCGGCCCTCGTCGGTCAGCTCCAGATGGCGGTCGCCCGCGACCTGGACCAGCCCGTCGCGCTCCATGCGCGCCACCGTCTGGCTGACCGTCGGACCGCTCTGGTCCAGCCGTTCCGCGATCCGGGCGCGCATGGGGACCACGCCTTCCTCTTCGAGCTCGAGGATGGTGCGGAGATACATCTCCGTGGTATCGATCAGTCCGGACATACGTGCCCCTCGATGCTGTGACATGAAGTCGTCGTGCGATGGCCCTGCCCCAATTCTGACGCATACCGCTGACAACCGTGCCGCGCCGACCGAAGAGCGTGCGCCGCCGGGCCCTGCGCGGTATTGACAGGCCACTGGTCCAGACCGCAACGTGATCGGCGGCACGGACATTCCCTCCCGCTGAAAGGCCCTCCTCGATGAGCGACAGCAAGCTGGCCGGTCAGTTCTTCGACGCAGCGATCGGCCTGCTGGAGCGGGTGCGCGACGAAGAGTCCGGGAGCATCGCCGCCGCCGGCGCCGCGATCGCCGATACGGTCGCCTCGGGCGGCCGGCTCTTCGCGTTCGGCGCCGGGCACTCGTCGCTCGCCGCGCAGGACGTCGTGTACCGGGCGGGTGGCCTCGCCGTGATGAACCTGCTCGCCGTGCCCGGCACGGTGGGGGTCGACGTCATGCCGGCGACGCTGGGCTCCGCGCTGGAGCGGGTGGACGGGCTGGCCGGAGCGGTGCTGGACTCCAGTCCCGCGCGCTCGGGCGACCTCCTCGTGATCATCTCGCTCTCCGGTCGCAACGCGCTGCCGGTGGAGATGGCCCAGAACGCGCGTGCGCTCGGGCTGACGGTCATCGGGGTCACGTCGGTGGCGTACGCGGAGGGGACGAAGTCCCGGCATACGTCGGGCGGATTCCTGCGCGACCACTGCGACATCGTCCTCGACAGCAAGATCCCGATCGGCGACGCGGAACTGACGACGCCGGGCGTCGAGGCGCCGTTCGCGCCCGCGTCGACGGTGGTCACCAGCGCGGTGATGCAGGCGATGATGGCGGCCGCGGCGGAGGCGCTGGTGGCTCGGGGGATCGAACCGCCGTTGCTTCGGTCGGGGAACGTCGATGGTGGGCACGAGTGGAACGGGCGTGTGATGACGGAGTACGCGGACCGGATCTTCTACCGCCACTGAGTGGTGCGGGGGGCTCGACGAAGCCGTCCCGGTGGCCGTTCCGTCCTCAAACGCCGGACGGGCTTGAGGGGGTGCCCGGCGGGCCGGCCTCCTCGGGGAGCAGGCGGGCCAGGTCCACTGCTGAGGCGACCCTTGCGGACACCGTCTCCGCGTAGGTCGCGTCCGGGCGTTCGAAGGCCGTGCGGTGTGCCGTGCGCAGGAACGTGACCACGCCCAGCGTCCGGCCCCGGCTGCGCAGCACCGTGCACAGGGCGTGGACGGAGTCCCTGGGCCACTGACATTCCAGCGCCCAGGCCTCGGCGGCGGCTCCCGCGCTCGCCCGTACCGAGCCCTCGCGGTCCAGCGACTGGAGGGCCGGGTGCCCCGTCGCGTACCGCACCGGGACCGAGCCGCCGGAGACCGGCAGGCACGGGCCCGGGCCGTCGGCGGGCGTCGAGAGCGTGCGTACGGGGCGGGGGGCGCCGTCGGCCGGCAGCAGGTCCACCACCACGTGGTCGGCGAATCCGGCCAGGGCGTAGTCCAGCGTGGACGTGGCCGCCTCCATCGGGTCCTCGCACTCGGCCGCCGCGCCCGCGGCCCTGTGCAGCTGGTTCGACCGGAACCGCAGCCGGTCCGCCTCCTGCTCGGCCAGTTTCGCCGCCGTCACGTCCTGGAACAGCCAGCCGACACCGAGCGGAACCGGTTCCTCCGCGAGCGGTGAGGCCAGCCGCAGGAATCCGTTGCGCCAGCAGCGCCGCCGGTCCCCCTCCGACGTCCGCAGCGTCACCCACAGCTCGGCGGGCGCGGGCGGCGTCCCCTCGGCCAGGACGTGGTGCAGCGAACCCTCCAGGTCCTCCACGCCCTGCACGATCAGCTCGCCCAGCGGGCGGCCCAGCAGCGCCGTGCGGCCTCCGCCGAGCGCGCGGGCCGCATGCGCGTTGACGACGGTCGGACGCAGATCGACGTCGACGAGGACCACACCCCACGACGCGTCCTCGAACAGCGCCTCGCTGAGCGCGATCGCCCGTTCCAGATCGATCTGCGCGTGCACCTCGCTGAACGCGCAGTACACCCCGGCGGGCTTCCCTTCGGCGCCGCGCACCCCGGCCGACTGGGTCCGTACGAGCACCCGCCCGCCGTCCTTGCGCAGCAGCGCGAACTCGTGGACCTGACGGCCCGGGGCGTCCATGGCGGCCATCAGCCGGGCCTGCACATCGGCCGCGTCCGCGCTGCGCACCGCCCAGCCGGCGAATCCGCTGCGGCCCACGGCCTCGTCGGCGGTCCAGCCGAGGATGCGCTCGGCCTCGCGGTTCCAGTGGGTGATCGTGCCGTCCGCGTCGAAGGCGCAGAGCGCGGCGTCCATCCCGTCGAGCAGAGCCGCGAGCAGCTCCGACCCTGGCTCCGGATCGCCGTCGGAGCCGAGAGCATCCGTGGTTTCACTGCTGCTGGAAGCGTTCATTACGTACCCCCTGCAGGAGGTGTTCGCCATTGCCGCACGTCCCACCATTCAACTCGAACGTGACCCACGGCACACCCCCTTCCCTGAAATCCACCCCAGCTGGCACTGGGTCCCAGTCGATTAACACCCCGAACGATCATGCGTTCGATGTTCGCCAAAAGATCACGCGTACGTGCGGTGATGACCGGATCCCCGGGCCCCTTCGGACGCGTCGCAGCTAGCGTTCCTGACCAACACGTTGAAAGGAGATCACTCGCTCCCGCTCCCTCCTCACGAGACGAGCCGAGTGAACAGCCCCAGTCATCACGATCATCGATCAAAGGCAGGTGCCCTTGATGACTACGTTTCCCGCAGGCGAGCAGACCCACCGAGCTGTGCTTCCTCAGCGGCCCGCACTGGAATCCGTGAGAGCAGACACCCCTGGGAGCAGGGACGAAACGGCTCACGGACACCCCGCCCCCGCGCGGGACACCGGCAGGAAACATGGGCGAGGGGAGACCGACGGACGCGGCACACAGCACCGTCGGCGTCACGCCTCAACGGCAGCGACCCGGGACGGTGACGTCCCTCCACCGAACAACACCTACCGAGGCGGAACAGGCGCGGGCAGAGTCTTCGTCCTGGCAAAGGGCGGAGAGCCCCTCATGCCCTGCCATCCCGCCCGCGCACGCGAACTACTGGCCCACGGCCGCGCCGTCGTCGCACGGCACACCCCCTTCACCATCCGCCTCAAAGACCGCACACGCGCCGAATCCCACGTCGCCGGAGTACAGCTGCGCATTGATCCGGGCTCCAAGGGAACCGGGATCGCACTCACCGACACGAAGCGGGCATCCGACGCCTCGGACGGTTCGCCCGCAACCGTTCGGCGCGGACTCGTCTCGCTCGAATTACGGCATCGCGGCGACCAGATCCACCGAGTCATGGGCAAGCGAGCCGGATACCGACGCAGACGGCGCTCCGCGAACTGCCGCTACCGCGCACGCAGGTCACACAACCGCACCCGCCCGAAGGGCTGGCTGCCCCCGTCGGTGCAGCACCGGATCGACACCACAGTGGCAACCGCCCACCGTCTCACCCGGTACGCACCAATCACCGAGATCCACATCGAGCAGGTCGCTTTCGACACCCACGCCATGATCACCGGCCACGACCTCACCGCCACCGAGTACCGCAGCGGAACCCTGGCAGGCACCGAGATCCGCGAATACCTGCTCACCAAGTGGGGACGCACCTGCGCCTACTGCGGAGCATCCGGTGTACCGCTGAACATCGACCACATCCAGCCCCGCAGCCGGGGCGGCACCGACCGCATCTCCAATCTCACCCTCGCCTGCGTCAGCTGCAACCAGGCCAAAGGCTCCATGCCCGTCGAGGAATTCCTGGCCCACCACCCGGCCCGCCTCACGGCCATCCGTTCGCAGATCAAAGCACCACTCCGCGACGCCGCCGTCATGAACGCGACCCGACGACTGCTCACAGACGCCCTCGCGGCTCTTGGAGAGCCGGTACACGCCTGGTCAGGAGGCCGAACAAAGTGGAACCGCACCGTCATGGGCCTGCCCAAGACGCACACGCTCGATGCCCTCTCCGTCGGGCCGCTCGACCACGAGGCCGGAGCCGCGACAGTCCGTGTGCCCCGGCAGGTCCAGATCGTGACGGCAACGGGGCGCGGTAGCTATGCCCGCACCACCCCCGACCGGTACGGATTCCCCCGGCTCACCCGCTCGCGCCAAAAGCGGCACCACGGCTTCGCCACCGGCGACCTCGTGCGCGCCTCCGTGCCGAAGGGCAAGTGGGCAGGGGAATGGACCGGGCGGATTTCCGTCCGCTCCTCCGGGCAGCACAGTCTCACCACGCCGGTGGGCCGCTTCAACGTGTCCCACGTGAACCTACGGCTGCTCCAGCGTGCCGACGGATACGCGTACAGCTACCGGCAAGAGGTCACCGAATAAATGGGTTGTGGCGTCCCCCGACGGTTCATAGGCTGCTGCCAGCGACGAAAGGAGGTGTTCCGGAAGTGATTTCTCTTCGGACTCGTGAGGTGACTGCGGGCTGACGCCCGTTGTCGCACTCTTTGCAGTGCAGGCCGGTCGTCGGCCAATCCCAAGCAGTCACCGACCCGCAGGCTCGCCGGTAAGTCCGGCCGGCTCCTCCGCAAGGAGGGACCAGAGCCTGCGGGTTTCTGCATGTCCCGGCAGGGGACGGGCGCCCTAGGGCCTGTCGTTTGGATCATGCCGGGCTCGCGGGGCATGAT
>NZ_JBHUUV010000050.1:0-41454 GCF_042670885.1 Streptomyces sp. NPDC057136 | reverse complement strand
GGACACACATTCTGTGTCCGGGCCCGCAGCTTTCTGGATCTGTGCGGCTGTACGCGGTCAGGCAGACTTCCTGCTGTCCCGCGGGTGCACGGCAATGTTCATGGCTCCGGAGCGCAGAACCGCCAGCCTCTCGGCCAGCACCTCCTCAAGCTCCTCGCGGGTGCGCCGCTCCATGAGCATGTCCCAGTGCGTACGCGCAGGCTTGCCCTTCTTCTCCTCGGGGCCATCCCCGTCCACCAGGAGTGCCATGGCGCCGCACGCCTTGCACTCCCACTCCGGCGGAATATCCGCCTCTACCGAGAACGGCATCTCAAATCGATGTCCGTTCGGGCATGCGTACTCCACCGCCTGGCGCGGGGCCAGATCGATGCCGCGGTCCGTCTCGTAGCTGGTAACCACGAGTCGCGTGCCGCGGAGAGCTCGCTCACTCATGAATCGTGCCTCCCGGGCTTGTCGCCCACAGGACAGGTGTCGCTGTCGTCGTCATCCGGTCAACGTCCGGTCGGCGGTAAAGATTCCCGTTGCCGGTCTGCGTCGCCCGTCGTGCCGCTGCTTGTACTGGGTTTCCAGGGTTCTAGGTACCCACCAATGCCCGGTTTGTCACATCTGGCAGAAGTTGTCACCCAACGGTTTGGCTTCTTCCGCTCGCAGTAACGGTCCTCCGGGCAGGCCAAAGGCGTACACTACCGGCCTTTCACTTCAACGTCTAAATCCGGGCCGGAACGGGGTTGCCCGCAGCCGCCACGGCTGCCCGCACCGGCACCCGCGCCAGCAGCACGGTACCGAGCGCGAAGAAGATCACCAACGAGAGCAGCGCATCCCGATAACTGCTGGTCAGCTGGTACGCGAGGCCGAACACCAGCGGCCCCAGCCAGCTCAGTCCGCGGTCGCTCATCTCGTACGCGGAGAAGTACTCGGCCTCCTTGCCGCGCGGCACCAGGTGGGAGAAGAGCGACCGCGACAGGGCCTGACTGCCGCCCAGTACCAGGCCGATGGCCGCCGCCAGGGAGTAGAAGAAGACCGGTTCACCCGCCGGAAGTACATACGCGGCGAGGAGGATCAGCGTCCAGACGGCCAGGGAGGCGAGGATCGTGCGCTTCGCGCCGTACACCCGGGCGAGCCGCCCCATCCCCAGGGCACCCGCCACCGCCAGTACCTGAACCAGCAGCACCGCGGTGATCAGCGTCGTCTGGTCGAGGCCCAGTTCCTCGGAGCCGTACAGCGAGGCCTGCGAGATCACCGTCTGGATTCCGTCGTTGTAGACGAGGTAGGCGAGCAGGAACGACAGCGTCAGCGGGTGCCGGCGCATATCGCGAAGGGTCGCCAGCAACTGCTTCCAGCCGGACCCGACCGCGCCGCGGCCGTCCGGGTGCACATGCCGGTCGCGCAGCCGCCGAAGGGGTACGACGGTGAAGGCGCCCCACCAGACACCGGCGGAGGCGAGACAGATCCGTACCGCCTCGGACTCGGAGAGCCCGAAGGAGTCGTGTCCCGTGTAGAGGATCAGATTCAGCACCAGGACGAGTGCGCCCGAGGTGTATCCGAAGGCCCAGCCCCGGGAGGAGACCGCGTCCCGTTCGTCGGGCTCCGCGATCTGCGGGAGGTAGGAGTTGTACAGCACCATCGACACGGAGATCGAGGCGTTGGCCACGATCAGGAGGAACGCGCCGAGCAGATAGCGGTGGCCGTCCAGGAAGAACATGCCGGTCGTGGCCGCCGCACCCGTGTACGCCGCGACGGCCAGCAGGGGCTTCTTGCGCCCCGTACGGTCCGCTGCGGCCCCCACCACCGGCATCAGCAGGACGGCCACGACCACGGAGACCGAAACGGTGTACGCGAACAGCGACCCGGCCCGCACGGGTATGCCGAGCGGGTGCACGAAGCCCTCGGCATCGGCGGCGGCCTCGGCGACCGACGTCAGATAGGGGCCGAGGAACACGGTGAGGACGCTCGTCGAGTAGACGGAGCAGGCGAAGTCGTAGAAATACCAGCCGCGTTGCTCACGGCGGCGCTCGTCGGCCCCGGCGGGCCGCTCCGCCGGATCGGCCGTTCCTGCGGTACCGGTGCTCACACCGCGCCCCCTCGCTCGTCCCGTGCCGACGCGGACGGCCCGGCGTCAGGCCCAGGCCCCCCGCTCGCTCAGCACCGTGCGCAGCGTCTCGATGTGATCGGTCATGATGCCATCCACCCCGAGGTCGAGGAGCGCCGCCATCCGCTGCGGGTCGTTCACCGTCCACACGTGCACCTGGAGCCCCCGCGCGTGCGCCGTCCGGACGAAATTGCGGTCCACCACCCGGATGCCGTTCTGGCTCTCCGGGACCTGCGCACACACGGCGCCCGCCCGGAGCGCCGCCGGTATCCCGTATGAACGCAGCCGCAGGCCCAGGACGCCGCGCACGCCGTACGAGGTCGCCAGTCGCGGGCCCGCCAGGCGGTGGGCCCTGGCCACCCGGGACTCCGAGAAGGAGCCGACGCACACCCGGTCCCAGGCGTCGGTCCTGCGGATGAGTTCGATGAGCGGGGCGAGGGCCGGTTCCGCCTTGATGTCGACGTTCCACCGGGCGTCCGGGAACTCCTCCAGCAGTTCCTCGAGGAGCGGCAGGGGTTCGCGGCCCGCCACGCGTGCCCGGCGCACCTCGCTCCACGGCAGCGCGGAGATCCGCCCCCTGGCATCCGTCACCCGGTCGAGCGTGGGGTCGTGGAAGGCCACCAGCCGACCGTCCGACGTGGTGTGTACATCGGTCTCGAAGTAGCGGTAGCCCGCGTCCGCGGCCCGGCGGAAGGCCACCGCGGTGTTCTCCATCCCGTCCGCCGCTCCGCCGCGGTGGGCGAACGGAATCGTCGAGGGATGGTCCAGGTAGGGGTGGCGTCCATGAGTCACTGCGGCAGTATCGCCTGCTCGGGTGACGGCTCGGCGACCTCGCTGGTGACACCGGTGGGCTCGGGGGTGGACTCGGCGGCGGTGAACACGCCGAGGAAGAACTGGGCGAGCGGGCCGATCGCCAGGGCGTACAGGACCGTGCCGACGCCCAGCGAGCCGCCGAGCAGGAATCCGGTCACCACGACGGCCACCTCGATCGCCGTACGGACCAGGCGGACGGAGCGCCCGGTGACCCGGTTGAGGCCGGTCATCAGCCCGTCGCGCGGGCCGGGACCGAATCGGGCAGCGATGTACAGCCCCGTCGCCACACCGTTGAACACGATCCCGGCGACCATCGCCGGGATCTGTGCGCCGAGCCCGTGGATCTCCGGTACGACGGCGAGCGTGCCGTCCATGGCGAGGCCGACGACGAGGACATTGGAGACGGTGCCAAGACCGGGACGCTGCCTGAGCGGAATCCACAGCAGCAACACGATCGCGCCGACGACGATCGAGACGACACCGATGGAGATGCCGGTCAGTTCGTTCAGGCCCTGGTGCAGTACGCCCCACGGTTCCAGGCCCAGTTCGGCACGGACCAGGAGCGCCGCACTCGCCCCGTACAGGGTCAGGCCCCCGTACAGCTGGATCAGCCGCCGAGTGACATGGGTGCGGCTGTGGCCGGTGGTATCGGACAAGTGGTGCCCCTGGTGTGGTGGTAGTGGACTGCTGCGTGTCACTCTGTGGCGGGGGATTGGCTACCAACTATGGCCAATCCGAGGAAGGTGGACTGATTTCCATGGCGCAGTGGACTTCAACGGTCGGTGCGGCGCAGCTCGCGCGGCAGCTTCAGGCGCAGCAGGACCGGCCCGCCGGGCCCGGCAGCCGTAAGCAGCCCGCCTACCGTGCCCTCGCCGACGGGGTACGGCTGCTCGTCCTCGAAGGCCGGGTCCCGGTGGCCGCGCGGCTGCCCGCCGAACGGGAACTGGCGCTCGCCCTCTCCGTCAGCCGTACGACCGTCGCCGCCGCCTACGAGGCGCTGCGGGCCGAGGGCTTCCTGGAGTCCCGCCGCGGCGCCGGCAGCTGGACCGCGGTGCCCGCGGGCAATCCGCTGCCCGCACGCGGTCTCGAACCGCTGCCCCCGGAGTCGCTCGGCTCGATGATCGACCTGGGCTGCGCCTCGCTGCCCGCGCCCGAGCCCTGGCTGACCCGGGCCGTGCAGGGCGCCCTGGAGGAGCTGCCGCCCTACGCGCACACCCACGGCGACTACCCGGCGGGGCTGCCGGCTCTGCGGCAGATGATCGCCGCGCGTTACACCGAACGCGGCATCGCGACGATGCCCGAACAGATCATGGTCACCACCGGGGCGATGGGCGCCATCGACGCGATCTGTCACCTCTTCGCCGGGCGCGGCGAACGGATCGCGGTCGAGTCGCCCTCGTACGCCAACATCCTCCAGCTGATGCGGGAGGCCGGTGCCCGGCTGGTGCCGGTCGCGATGGAGGAGGGGCTCGGCGGCTGGGACATGAACCGCTGGCGGCAGGTACTGCGCGACGCCGCACCCCGCCTCGCGTACGTGGTCGCCGACTTCCACAATCCGACCGGGGCGCTCGCCGACGAGCAGCAGCGACGCGCTCTCGTCGACGCGGCCCGCTCCGCCGGTACGGTCCTCGTCGTCGACGAGACCATGAACGAGCTCTACCTCGACGCGGACGTCGACATGCCGCGCCGGGTCTGCGCCTTCGACCCGGCGGGCAGCACAGTCCTGACCGTCGGCTCCGCGAGCAAGGCGTTCTGGGCCGGGATGCGGATCGGCTGGGTTCGCGCTTCGCCTGACGTGATCCGCAGCCTCGTGGCGGCCCGCGCCTACGCGGACATGGGGACGCCGGTGCTGGAACAGCTCGCCATCAACTGGCTGATGAGGACCGGCGGCTGGGAGCAGGCCGTGGAGGTCCGGCGCGCCCAGGCCCGGGAGAACAGGGACGACCTGGTGCGTGCGCTGCGCCGGGAGCTGCCGGAGTGGGAGTTCGAGGTACCGCGCGGCGGACTCACTCTCTGGGTGCGTACGGGAGGACTCTCCGGTTCACGGCTGGCCGTGGCGGGCGAGCGCGTGGGCGTCCGTGTGCCGTCCGGGCCCCGGTTCGGGGTCGACGGGGCCTTCGAGGGCTATGTGCGGCTGCCGTTCACCGTGGGCGGTCCGGTGGCGGACGAGGCGGCCCTGCGGCTCGCGGCGGCGGCGGAGCTCGTCGGCTCCGGCGCGAGCGCGGGGGCCGAGGCGCCGAGGACGTTCGTGGCCTGACGGGCGGGAACGGCCGGTGGGCGGGTGACGGACACGGAGTCCGCCACCCGCCCACCGGCCGTTCGTCCCGCCCTCGTCACCCCTCGACGGTCGCCGGCGCGCCGATCAGCGGGTCCCGGGGCGCGGGCTCCGCGACGGCGGCCTCGACGGCCACGGGGACGGGCGCGGTCACGGGCTCGGCGTCGGCGGCGGACTGTCGGTCGGGCAGCAGGTCGAGCACGGCCTGCCGATGGGCCTCGCTGGTGGCGTCGTCGTACGGGTCGGGCGTGGCCGGCACCTGGAGCCGCAGGACCGGACCCGTACCCAGACGCACATAGCCCCGGCCCGGCGGGACGTCCGGGGTCGGCGTCGTGTGCGGCTCCACGCCGAGTACGGCCTCGATCTGTTCGCGTGCGGCAGGGCCGAGGACGGCCCTGGCGTGGGTGTGCGTCCGTACGGTCTCGGTCAGGGAGTCGGTGCTGTCGAACTGATCAGCCATGACGACGGTGACCCCGGCCGCCCTGCCGTGCCGGAGCGGGACCTGAAGGAGCTCCTGCGGGTCGGGCCTGCCGTCGGCGGCGGCCAGATGGCCGAGGACGCTCGGCCGGTCCAGCAGGATCCAGAGCGGACGCTTGGTGTCCTCGGGGGCTGGGTGTCCGGCCTGGCGGGCCCGGTTGGCGGCGATCAGCCGCCGCTCCGTCTCGTGGGCGGCCCATTCGAGCGTCGCGAGCGCCCCGGCGAGGCCGCACTCCACAGCCAGCACTCCGGTACGCCCGGTCAGGCAGCCGTACTCGCCGGTCCCGCTGCCTTCGACGACGATGATGTCGCCGTACTGGAGCGCCTGGAGCGCGATGGAGCGCATCAGGGTGGTGGTGCCGCTGCCGGGCTGCCCGACGACGAGGAGATGGGGCTCGGTGGAGCGGGCCCCGGTGCGCCAGACGACCGGCGGCGCGTCCCGCGTGGCGTCGCCGTCCCGGACGGGCACGGTGCGCTGTACGGAGTCGGCGTCGGTGAAGCCCAGCACGGTCTCGCCGGGTGCGGTCACGAAGCGCTGGGCGGCGATCGAGACGGGCAGCGCGTCGAGCACGGTCATGACGAGGTGGTTGCTCTCCTCGTCCCAGGCGAAGTGGTATTCGCGGCCGCGGCCGGACTTGGCCCGGAGCAGCTGCTCGATCCGGGTGCGGGAGGAGGATTCGCTGTCGGTGAAGTACGCGGGGTAGTTCACCTGGAGGCTGGTGAGGCGCCCGTCGGCGTCGAAGGTGTGGCTGCCGAAGCCCTTCTCCCAGTCGCCGCCGTGGGAGAACAGCGGACTGGGATCGTCGGCCGTCGAGAAGTAGGGCACGAGCGCCTCGTACAGGGCCTGGAGCCGTCCGGCCTGCGCCTCGTCGGGGCCGGTCTTCACGGACGTACGGCCGCGCCCCTTCCATGCGGCAGCGCTCATCACCGTGATCACGGCCAGCAGAGGCCCGTACGGGATGAGCGCCACCACGAGTACGCAGGCCGCAGCGAGGAACAGTGTGGGACCACGCCGCTCCTTGGGCGTCGCGGCCCACTTCTGCCGTCCTGCTGCGGCCAGCAGCCGCAGACCACGAGCGATCGTGATCAGCGGATGGAGGACGTCGGTGGCGTTGTCGGCGGCCGTACGCGCGATCTCTCGACTGCGAGTGATCGATGCGCTGCCGCTGCTCAGAATGCGGGGGAGTGGTCGCCGGGCCACGTCGGTCTCCTGAAGGGGTGGGAACGGTTGCCGCGCGTCAGAACTTGATCCCGCTGAGCATGCCGGCGAGGCTCGCCCCGCCTGCGGTGATGCTCGGTGCGATGGCGGTGCCGGCCAGATAGAAGCCGAACAGGGCGCAGATCATGGCGTGCGATGCCTTGAGGCCGTCCTTCTTGAAGAACAGAAAGACGATGATGCCGAGCAGTACGACGCCCGAGATGGAAAGGATCATGAGTCGTTCTCCTGGTTGGGGGGACAGTCACCATGAGTCCTTCCAGGATTACGGGAAGTATCTATACGATAAAAGGTGCAATTGAGTGAAAAGCTGGCAATTTCACTTGACTGGCGGACAAGGGGTGGTTGTCCGGGCGGAACACTTCAACGTTCCGTGACCGAAATGGGTCGCACGTGGTGATCTTTTGCCTCATACCGGCCGGGTCATGTCGGCGCGGGGGCAGTACCCTGTCGATTCACTCGTATGGCCCTGAGCCGTACTCCCCAGCAGGTCAGCGGCAGCGACAACGGTTATGGAAGGCGGTCCGTCCGATGAGCGAAACCCCCGATCCCGAGGTGGTCGAACTGGCGACCAAGGTCTTCGACCTGGCCCGACGCGGTGAGGCCGACGCGCTCGCCGCGTACGTCGACGCGGGCGTGCCCGCCAACCTCACCAATGACCGGGGCGACTCACTGCTCATGCTCGCCGCCTATCACGGGCACGCCGGGGCGGTCACGGCCCTCGTCGGCCGGGGTGCCGACCCGGACCGGGCCAACGACCGGGGGCAGACCCCGCTCGCGGGCGCCGTCTTCAAGGGCGAGAACGCCGTGATCGAGGCACTGCTCGCCGCGGGGGCGGACCCGGAGTCCGGTACGCCGTCCGCGCTCGACACGGCGCGCATGTTCGGCAAGGCCGACCTGCTGGAACTCTTCGGGGCCCGCTGACATGAGCGCGCAGGTGCCTGCCGGGGCGCTCGCCGGCGCACGCACCGACCGTTGCGCCGTAAATGTGGTCGCGGTGGCGAAATGGCTGGGTCATCATGACGTCGCGGGTCCGCTCAGGACCACCGACGAGAGGCAGAGGAAGATGGTCTACACCAGGCAGAAGACGGCGGTCGGCCGATCATGTTGCTGCGCGGCCTAGGGCCGGCCCCGGTGCCTTCCCGGCACCTGGAACTGCACAGTCCCGGTTGCGTCGACAGCTTGATGTGAGGCTTTTCCCATGTTTGATCCGTTCATAGCGCCGAGCGGCACCCTGCTCGGCCTGCTGCAGAGGGGCCGCGGCGACGGCACGCTCCACGCGCTCGCCGCACCACGCCCCGAGGCCCTGGCGGCTCTCAACCACTGTGTCCTGAGCGATCCGCGTCACGACTGGCAGATCGAGAACCGCTCCCTCTACTACGCACGCCTGTACCTCGATCTCGACGGCGGCATCGAAGAGATCGAACGGCACCTGTGCGATCCCGAGGACCACCTCGACACCGACGACTCCCGCACGGGCCTGGCCCTCGCGGTCCTCGGCCACCTCGCCTCCTACGGACGCGAGGACGCCCTCGCCCTGCTGCGGCGCTACGCGGCCACCGGCTCCAACTGGGCCTGGGCGCTCGACGAGCTCGCCCTGCGCGACGACGACGCCGGGCTGCGCTCCCTCGCCGTGCCCGTACTCGGCCGCTTCCCCACCACCCCCGAGGGAACCGCCGAGCTCGCCGCGGTCGTCCGCGACGCCTTCGAGCCGCGCCCCTGGCGGCTGTGGGCCGACGACCCGCGGGACGAGGTCGGCGCCCGGGTCAGGGCGGCCTCCGAACAGGGCTCGTTCGACCGCTGGCAGCGGCAGATGCGACCCGGCGGCCCGCGCCCCGGCTGGAGCGTCCAGGCCGTGTTCGACTGGGCCCAGCAGGGCCTGGAGCGGGGCAGCGTCCTCCACGTACCGGCAGCGCGCTGCCTGTCAGCCGTCGCCGGTCCCGACGACCGGCCCCTGATCATCGAGGCCGCCCGCAGCGGCCCCGAAGGCGCCCGCTGCGCCTCGCTCCACTACCTCGTCGAGGCCGGGGACCCCGCCGTTCTCGACCTGATCGAGGCCGCCGCGGCCGACCCCTCGCGCACCGTCTCCGAAGCCGCGGTCGGCGCCTTCGAGCGGATGTGCGGGGAAGCAGCGGTGGACCGTGCCCGCCGGTGGGCCCCCCGGCCCGACGCGCTCGGAGCCTCCGCCGCCGGAGTGCTCGCCTGCCGCGGCGGGGCGCAGGACGCCCCGCTCGTCCTCGGCGCCCTGCGCGAGGCCGTACGGGGCGAGGGCCCCGACGCCCCGCGCCTCTGGACCCTCGTCGACGGCACCGGAAGGCTCGGCATCGCCTGCGCCGCTCCCGTGCTGCGCCACGTCTACCGCGAGACGTCCTCCTCGCATCTGCGCGGACGGGCCGCCCGGGCCCTGGCCGCGACCGACCCCTCCTTCCCCACCGGATTCGCCGTCGAATGCCTGTGGGACTGCGAGGAGACCACCCGGGAGGTCGCCGCCCTGCACGCGGAGACCGGTGACATCAGGGTCGCCGAACGCCTGCGTCGGCTGGCCGCGGATCCGGCCGAGGAGGCCGAGGTGCAGACGGCGGTACGCAGCAGGATCGGGCCCGACGCACCCGCCGTCTGACGGCGGGCACGCGAGGACGGCGGGTGCGCCGACGGGGCGCGCGGCGCAAACGCTCATAGGACGTTCCCCGGGCGGAAAGATCCAAGTCGGCCCAGGCACGCCCGGCGCGGCGACAACACGGGTATGCGTGTCGTCATCGTCACCGAGTCCTTCCCGCCCGATGTCAACGGTGTGGCCCATTGCACCCTGCAGACCGCACGGCATCTCGCCGCCCGCGGTCACCATCCGCTCGTCATAGCCCCGGCCACGCCCGGGGCGACGGCCTCCACCAGGAGCTCGGCAGGACCGGGCACCTACGAGGCCGGCCAGCCGTGCCCCGTGGTGCGCGTGCCCTCGCTGCCGCTGCCCGGCTATCCGCAGGTCCGAGTGGCCCTCCCCAGCCGCCGCCTCGCGGCCGCCCTCACCGCGCACCGCGCCGAACTCGTCCATCTGGCCGGGCCGTTCGTGCTCGGGGTGCGGGGCATGGCCGTCGCCACGCGGCTGGGGCTGCCGACCGTGGCCGTCTACCAGACCGACCTGGCCGGCTACGCCCGTACGTATCTGGGCACGGGCGAGAACACCGCCTGGCGGCGGATGCGCGCCGTGCACAGCGCTGCCGACCGCACCCTCGCCCCCTCCACCGCCGCCCTGCGCGACCTCACCGGACACGGCGTGCCCCGGGTGCACCTGTGGCCGCGCGGCGTCGACACCGTACGGTTCCGGCCGGAGCTGCGGGACGAGGCACTGCGCCGCAGTCTCGCCCCGGCGGGCGAGAAGCTCGTCGGGTACGTCGGACGGCTCGCCCCGGAGAAACATGTCGAACTCCTCGCCGGGGCCTGCGCACTGCCCGGCGTCCGGGTCGTGGTCGTCGGCGACGGACCGAGCGAGGCGTCGCTGCGTACGGCCCTGCCGGGCGCCGCTTTCCTCGGCCGCCGGACCGGTGACGACCTGGCCCGGCTGTTCGCCTCCCTGGACGTCTTCGCGCACACCGGCCCGTACGAGACCTTCTGCCAGACGGTGCAGGAGGCCATGGCCTCCGGTGTGCCGGTGGTCGCACCGGCGGCGGGCGGACCGCTCGACCTCGTCGACCACGGACGCACCGGGCTGCTGGTCCCGCCGCACGACGCCGACGCGGTCAGGACCGCGGTCGGCTCACTCGTCGCGGACCCCGCACACGCGGCGGCCTTCGGACGGGCGGCGCGGGCCACGGTCGAGGGCCGCACCTGGGAGGCCGTCGGAGACCGGCTCCTGGGCCACTACGACGAGGTGCTGCGCGACCGGACGGCGGTGGCCGCGTGAACTCCCGTGGCGTGCGAGGCCCCGAGGGGCTGAGGATCGTACGGCTGGCCAACTTCGTCACGCCCGCATCCGGCGGTCTGCGCACGGCCCTGGAGGAACTGGGCCGGGGCTATCTCGCCGCAGGACACGAGCCCGTACTGATCGTGCCGGGCGCCACCGCCCGCGACGAGCGGACACCGCAGGGCCGAGTGGTCACGCTGCCCGGACCGCTGCTGCCGGGCACGGGCGGCTACCGCGTACTGGCGGGCCGCCGACGACTCACCGGCCTGCTGGAAACCCTGAGCCCCGACCGGCTGGAGGTGTCCGACCGTACGACGCTGCGGTGGACGGGCGAGTGGGCGCGGCGAGCCAGAACGCCCGCAGTGATGGTCTCCCACGAGACGGCGGACGGCGTCCTGCGGACCTGGGGCGTCCCCGCCGCGGCGGCGGCACGCACGGCCGACCGTCTCAACGCGCGCAGCGCCCGTGCCTACACGCGGATCGTCTGCACCACGCGGTGGGCGGAGCGCGAGTTCGTCCGGATCGGCGCACGCAATGTGGTGCGCGCCCCGCTCGGTGTGGACCTGCTGCGCTGCCGCCCGGAGCGGCGCAGTACGGCGGTGCGTACCCGGCATCTGCACGGCCAGGACGTCCTGCTGCTGCTCTGCTCCCGCCTCTCGGTGGAGAAACGGCCCGGCCGGGCTCTGGACGCGCTGGCGGTGCTGCGGGACCTCGGTGTGCGGGCGGCGCTGCTCGTCGCCGGGGACGGGCCGCTGCGGGCGGGGCTGGCGCAGCGGGCCCGGACCGAGGGCCTGCCGGTCGAGTTCCTGGGGCACGTGGCCGACCGGGAGCGGGTGGCGGACCTTCAGGCCGCAGCCGACATCTGCCTGGCGCCGGGCCCCGCCGAGACGTTCGGCCTGTCGGCGCTGGAGGCACTCGCCTGCGGCACACCGGTGGTGGTGAGCGCGGCCTCCGCCCTGCCGGAGGTCGTCGGCGCCGCCGGGTCGGCGGCGCCGGACACGGGTGAGGCCTTTGCCAGGGCGGTACGCGCCCTGCTGGCCGGCCCGGAACAGGAGCGCCGCGCGGCAGCCCGCTCCCGGGCCGAACTCTTCGGCTGGGACCGCTCGGTGGCCGCCTTCCTGGCAGCCCACGAGGTGCCGGAGCACCGCGAGACCGCCGGGGCCCGGCCATGAACGGGGTGAGTCCTGCACGGGTACGCGGCCACTGTCCGCCCGTCCGGTTCGTGGCGCTCGGGGACTCGTTCACCGAGGGCGTCGGCGACCCCGTGCCGGGCGGCCGGAGGGGCTGGGCGGCGCTGCTCGCCGAGGGCATGGACGACGGGGTACGGGGCGTGGAGTTCCGTAACCTCGCCGTCAGCGGCGCCCTGTCCTGCGATGTCCGCGACAGCCAGGCCGCCGCGGCAGCAGCCTTCCGCCCCGACATCGCCTCCGTCGTCGTCGGTGTCAACGACACCCTGCGCCGGTCCTTCGACCTCATGGGCCTGGCGCAGCGGCTCGACGAGGTCTGCGCGCTCCTGGCCACGGGCGGAGCCGTACTCCTGACCGCCTGCCTGCCCGATCCCGGGTCCGTGCTCGGGCTGCCCGCGCCGCTCGCCCGCCCCCTGGCCCGGCGGCAGCGTGCGGTGAACGCCGTCGTGCACGCGCTGTCCGCGCGCTACGACGCCGTCCATCTGCACGCCTCGGGCCGGGCCTGGGTCGAGGACCGCTCCCTGTGGAGCGTGGACCGCCTCCACCCCGCCGAGCGCGGACACCGCAAGGTAGCCGCCGGATTCCACCGCCTCCTCCTCGAACGCGGACTCGCCCCCGGTGCCCCGCCCGGCACCGAACCCCGGCAGCCGCCGCCCACCCGCGCCGCCGCCGCGCTCTGGCTGGCCACCGAGGGCACCGGCTGGCTGGCCCGCCGCTCCACCGATCTGCTGCCCCAGCTGCTGTGCCTGGCGGCGGCTGAAATCCGTCACGCGGCGCGCGGTACGAGCGCAACGCTCGACCGGAGGGCCGAGCGCGAACTGCTCCGTGCCCTGGCCGCCCTGAAACCGCCCGCGGCAGGACACCGTACTTCGGACCCGCCCGCCCCCTCACCCGTGCCCCGGGCCAGAATGGAGGGATGACCGGACGCTGGGAGTTCTGGATCGACCGTGGCGGCACGTTCACCGATGTGGTGGGCCGGGACCCCGAGGGCCACCTGATCAGCCACAAACTCCTCTCGCACGACCCCGCCCGCTACCGGGACGCGGCCGTCGCCGGGATCAGGCGGCTGCTGGATCTCGGGCCCGGCGACCCCGTCCCCGCCGACCGGGTCGCCGTAGTGAAGATGGGCACCACCGTCGCGACCAACGCACTCCTGGAGCGCACCGGCGAGCCGACCGTCCTCGTCATCACGGAAGGCTTCCGTGATGCGCTGAGGATCGCTTACCAGAACCGGCCCCGCCTCTTCGACCGGCACATCCTGCTCCCCGAGGCCGTGTACGAGCGGGTGATCGAGGTGCCGGAGCGGGTCGACGCACGGGGCACGATCGTGGAACCGCTGGACCTCCCGGCGGTGACCGAGCGGTTGAGGGCCGCGAAGGACGACGGAATCACCAGCGCGGCCGTCGTGCTCATGCACGGCTACCGCCACCCCGGTCACGAATCCGCCGTCGCCGCCGCGGCCCGCAGTCTGGGTTTCACGCAGATCAGCTGCTCCCACGAGGTCAGTCCCCTGATCAAGCTCGTGCCACGGGGCGACACCACGGTCGTCGACGCCTACCTCTCACCGATCCTGCGCCGGTACGTCGACGAGGTCGCCGGTGAACTCCGGGGCATCCGGCTGATGTTCATGCAGTCCAACGGCGGACTGCGGGAAGCCGCCCACTTCCGAGGCAAGGACGCAGTCCTCTCCGGGCCCGCGGGAGGCGTCGTCGGCATGGCCCGCACCTCCGAACAGGCCGGACACGACCTGGTCATCGGCTTCGACATGGGCGGCACATCCACCGATGTGTCGCACTACGCGGGCGAGTTCGAGCGCGAACTCGGTACCCAGGTGGCCGGTGTGCGGATGCGCGCACCCATGATGAGCATCCACACCGTCGCCGCGGGCGGCGGCTCCGTCCTGCACTTCGACGGCCGGCGCTACCGGGTCGGACCCGACTCCGCGGGCGCCGACCCCGGCCCGGCCTGCTACCGCCGCGGCGGACCCCTCACCGTCACGGACGCCAACGTGATGCTGGGCAGGGTCCAGCCCGCGCACTTCCCCGCCGTCTTCGGACCCCGGGGCGACCAGCCCCTGGACTCCGCGACCGTGCGCGAACACTTCGAGGCACTGGCCGGGGAGGTGGCGCGGGCCACCGGAAGCCGGCGGACAGCGGCGCAGGTCGCGGCCGGCTTCCTGGAGATCGCCGTGCTGAACATGGCCAACGCCGTGAAGAAGATCTCCGTGCAGCGCGGGCACGACATCACGCGCTACGCCCTGGCCGCGTTCGGCGGAGCGGGCGGCCAGCACGCGTGCGCGGTCGCGGACGCCCTGGGCGTCGACACCGTCCTCGTACCCCCGTTCGCCGGGGTGCTCTCCGCGTACGGCATCGGTCTCGCCGACGCCACCGCGATGCGTGAGCAGTCCGTCGAGGCAGAACTCGACGAGGAGGCCCGCACCCGCCTGGAGACACTCTGCGAGGAGCTGGCCGGCCGCACCAGGGCCGACCTCCGCGCCGACGGCGTACCGGACTCCGCCGTCACCACCCGGGCCCGCGTGCTCCTGCGCTACGCCGGGACGGACGCGAGCCTCCCCGTCGACCTCGGCACGGTGTCCGCCATGACCGGGGAATTCCTTGCCGTACACCGGGCACGCTACGGCTTCACGATGGACAAGCCGCTGGTCGTCGAAGCGGTCTCCGTGGAAGCGACCGGAGCTGCCGGACCCCACCTCACCGCACGGGCGGGAGACCCGACGGACAGGGCGCACGGGCCGCAACCCCACGACACCGTACGGATGTTCACCGACGGGCAGTGGCAGGACGCACGTCTGTACCGCCGTACGGAACTCCGTGCGGCAGACACCATCAGCGGCCCCGCGATCATCGCCGAGAACGACGCCACCACCGTCGTCGACCCCGGCTGGCAGGCATCGCCCGGCCCCACCGGACATCTGGTGCTGACCCGGGTCCGCCCGCGCCCCGACCGGACGGCCGTGGGGACCGGTGTGGACCCGGTCATGCTGGAAGTGTTCAACAGCCTCTTCATGTCGATCGCCGAGCAGATGGGCGTACGCCTGGAGAACACCGCCCACTCCGTCAACATCAAGGAGCGGCTGGACTTCTCCTGCGCCCTGTTCGACGCCGACGGCAACCTCATCGCCAACGCCCCGCACATCCCGGTTCACCTCGGCTCGATGGGGGAGTCCATCAAGGAAGTGCTGCGGCGCAACGGGAGCACCATGCGCCCCGGCGATGTGTACGCGATCAACGATCCGTACCACGGCGGCACCCACCTGCCCGATGTGACGGTGGTGACGCCCGTGTTCGACGAGCCTTCCGGGGAACCCGGGAGCGGACCGCGATTCCTCGTGGCCTCACGCGGCCACCACGCCGAGATCGGCGGCATCACCCCCGGCTCCATGCCCGCCTTCAGCCGCACGATCCACGAGGAGGGTGTCCTCTTCGACAACTGGCTGCTCGTTCGCGACGGACGGCTCCGCGAGGCCGAGACGAGGGAACTGCTGACGACCGCCGCGTACCCCTCGCGCGACCCCGACACCAATCTCGCCGATCTCCGCGCCCAGATCGCCGCCAACGAGAAGGGGATCAGCGAACTGCGGCGCATGTCGGAGCAGTTCGGACCGGCCGTCGTCGAGGCGTACATGCGTCACGTGCAGGACAACGCGGAGGAGTCGGTCCGCCGCATCGTCGCCGGTCTGAACGACGGCTCGTACCGCTACGAGACCGACAACGGCGCGGTGATCGAGGTGAAGCTGACCGTGGACCGGGCGGCCCGCAGTGCCGTACTGGACTTCGCCGGCACCTCACCGCAGCAGTCCGGGAACTTCAACGCACCGAAATCCGTGGTCATGGCCGCCGTCCTCTACGTCTTCCGGACGCTCGTGGCCGAGGACATCCCGCTCAACAGCGGCTGCCTCAAGCCCCTGGACGTACGGGTGCCCGAAGGGTCGATGCTGGCTCCCGCCCACCCGGCGGCGACCGTCGCGGGCAACGTGGAGACCTCCCAGGCCGTCACCGGCGCCCTCTACGCGGCGCTCGGCGTCCAGGCAGAGGGCTCCGGCACGATGAACAACCTCACCTTCGGCAACGAGCGCGTCCAGTACTACGAGACGGTCGCCAGTGGATCGGGAGCGGGCGACGGCTTCGAGGGCACCGACGCCGTACAGACCCATATGACCAACTCCCGGCTCACCGACCCCGAAGTCCTGGAGTGGCGCTACCCGGTGCTGCTGGAGAGCTTCGAGGTACGGGCCGACAGCGCCGGGGCGGGCCGATGGCACGGGGGCCAGGGAGTGGAGCGCCGCATCCGCTTCCTCGAACCGGTCACCGTGGCGCTGCTGTCCAGCCACCGCCGCATGCCCCCGTACGGAATGGCCGGCGGCGAACCGGGCGCGCTGGGCAGCCAGCACATCGAGCGCGCCGACGGTACGACGGTGACTCCCCTGGAGGGCTGCGACACTGCGGATCTGGCGGCCGGTGACGCACTGGTGCTGCGCACGCCGGGCGGTGGCGGATACGGGCCCCGCGAGTGACCGACGGGCCATTGACCGGGCCGCTCCGTACGGGACGGGCGCTCGGTCGCTTCTGCGCCGTTTCGACCGTTGTCGGTGCGAGGACCTAATCTGTGCAGCGTGACTTCGCCTGCCTACACGGACAACGCTGCGCCCCAGCTCAGCGGGGGACCGCGGCCCGCCCAGGGCCCCGCCGCCGATGAGGGGCTCTCGCGACGGCTGCGCGCGCTCGCCTGCACGGCGCCGCTGCACGACCTCGACGTGCGCAAGACGAATCTCGCCGGTGAGTACACGGTCTACTCGATGGCCGAGGTCGCACTCGCCGTCATCGACCTGGTCACGCTCAACATGGACTTCGACACGGGCGCCGACCACGAACAGATAGTGGCCAGAGTCCTGCCGCGGGTCGGGGCGCAGGCCCCCCGGCGCCCGGTCGCCGAGCACGAGCGGGTCGCCCGCTGGGTGCTGGAGAACCTGATCAACGTCGGGAGCGTCGACCGCGGTTTCCGTGCGGTGTACGGCACGTTCGGACCCGACGGGGTGTACGTCCGCAGGGACTACGACTTCAAACTCATCGAAGAAGTCCCCGGTTACGGCGGCAGCGTCTACCTCCGCGCCACCGACGAGGCGGTCAACGTCCTGGTCGGCGCCCTCGACACGGACGTCACCAGCGCACAGATCGCCGCAGAGGTGAAGCTGGAGGTCCTGATCAGCCGCGGACGTCTCGCCGACGCGCAGCTCGCCGCCGAGCAGGCCCGCTACCGCACCGTGCAGTACGCGGAAACGCTCCGCAGGACCCTGGAGGCGACCCGGCGCAACGTCCGCGCCGTCGACTGGCTCAACACCGTGCCGGACATGATCGCCGAAGCGCTGGACCACGTCGCCGACCGCTACCGCCACGAGAACGCGATCCTCACCAACATCCGCAAGTCGCGCGACGAGGCCGAGGACCCCGAGCACAAGCGGCGCGCCGCCGAGCTCGTCGACATCGTCAAGGACTGCATCCGCCGCCACACCCAGCTCCAGTCCAGGCTGCTGGAGGCCGGTCCGCTGTTCCGCGCCGAGCAGGACCGGCAGGCCTTCGCCGCCCCCACGGTACGGACCGGCCTCGATCTGTACGGACAACTGGTCACCCCGCTGCTCCCGCTCCCCGTCGAACAGGCCATCCGGGTCACGGACGCCTTCTTCGCGAACGGCACGGGGCTGCGTACGCCCACGTCCGTACGGGTCGGCGATCTCGTCGACATGCTGCTCACGCCGCCCATGGAACGCGATCACCTGGGCGTGGAAATGCCCGAACCGGACGTGATCGCCACCCCCGACGACAGCCGATTCAGCGAGGACCAGCTCGCGCACGCCATGGCGCTGCTCGATCTGGAGTACGACGCACCGCGCCGGCTCTCCGGCCTCCTGGCCGAAGCCCGGCTCAGCGATCCCGACCTGCCCTATCTGGTCGCCCTGCTCGCGGTCCACGCGGCCAGCCCCCCGGTCGGCACCGCGTACCGCCAGGGCGAACGGCGCCTGCTCTTCGCCGTGGACGACGGTACGGAGCTGGACGACCCGGAGTTCGGCGGCGCCGACCTGATAGTGGGCACCGCACTGCTGGACACGGCCGCGGCGACCGCGGACCGCAGGGAGGCGTCATGAACCCCCGCGCCACGACTCACACCGGCAGCCACCCCGACGCCCCGGACCCACGGGCCGACGGCCGCCACCCCTCCGTACCCCGGAGTTTCCGCAGTTTCCGCACCGAGGAGCCCCAACCGTGAGCGAGTACCACGCCGAGCACACCGACGCGTGGAGCGAGACGGCAGTCCCCGCCCCGGCGGCCGAGGCGAGCGCTCCGGCGCCCGTCACCCCGGCCGACACCGCCGACGCCGCGCGCCTCGTCTCCTTCGGGCTCCAGCCCAAGCTGCTGCCCGCCCGCGACGCCGAGTACGCCGAGCTGCTCCGCCGCTACCGGGAGGAGCCCGCCTTCGCCCGGCTCGCCGACGCCGTGGCCACCGGACTCGGGCTGATCGTCATGGAGGTCTCCACCCGCGCCGGGATGGCCGTCACCGCGGGCGAGGACTCGGTCTTCGCCGTACGCATGGGCGACTATGCCCGGCGCGCCGCGTCCGACTCCGCCGACCGCTTCCTGCACGGCCTCGCCCACCTCGCCGTCGCCGCCATGGCCTTCCCGCGCCCCGAGGACCTCGCCGACAACGGGTACATCGGCCGCATCACGGTCAACGGCGTCGACGCCTTCGTACGCCAGGCGTGCCACCGCCTGGAGGAGCGGGCCGAGGAGCACGGCGACAACACCGACCCGGCCACCGACGCCCCCGGCCTCGAAGCCGGGTGGCGGATCTACGCACGGCGCAGCGCCACCGGCGCGACGAAGGACGCCCGGCGGCTGGCCGGCTCCACCACCGGCATCATCGGCAAGGCCGTCGCCTTCCTCACCGACTCCGGCTTCCTCCAGCGCACCGGCGACGACGCCGGAGGCGCGTACCGCACCACCGCCCGCTACCAGCTCCAGGTCCGCGACATGGCGGGCAGCGCCGCCATGGCCGAACTGCTGGAGCTCGGAGTGGTCCCGGTCTCGGACGGCACGGCCACCCTGCTGCCCCCGCCGGATGCCGACAGCCCCGAGCTGGCCGCCGACGAGGGCCTGCCCTTCCACGCCTGACCCGCCGCGGGCCCGCCTCCACCGGTCCCCGCCCCCGACGTTTCCCTCCCGCTGCCTGAACGACGAGAGTCCGCCGCCATGTACGAGTTGTCCCGGGTCCGCCTCTACTCCATCGGGCCCGCCGGTGCGCGCTACGCCGACACCGTGCTTGACCTGCGCGGAGTCGGTGAGCCCGTACCCAACCCCGCCCCGGCCCAGGCGGAGTTCTTCGAGGACGAGCCGGTCGGCCCGCCGCGCCGCCCCGCGCCCGCCGGTGTGCTCTTCCTGGAGAACGGCGGCGGCAAGTCCGTCCTGCTGAAGCTGATCTTCTCCGTGATGCTGCCCGGCCACCGCAACACCCTGGGCGGCGCCAGCTCAGGCGTCCTGCGCAAGTTCCTGCTCGCCGACGACTGCGGCCATGTCGCGCTGGAATGGCAGCACACCCTCACCGGCGAGTGCGTCGTCGTCGGCAAGGTCAGCGAGTGGCGCGGACGCCAGGTCTCCAGTGACCCCCGCAAGTTCGCCGAGGCGTGGTACTCCTTCCGCCCCGGGCCCGGCCTCAGCCTCGACTCGCTGCCGGTCGCCGAGGCCACCGCCGTCGGCCGCCCCGCCGAAGGTGTCTCCGGCGCGCGGGGCAGGCGCCGCACCATGAAGGGCTTCCGCGACGCCCTCACGGACGCCGGCAAGTTCTACCAGCACCTCGATGTGCACTGGGAAGAGATCCACGACCGGTGGAACGAGCACCTGGGCGACCTCGGGCTCGACCCCGAACTCTTCCGCTACCAGCGCGAGATGAACGCCGACGAGGGAGAGGCCGCCGGTCTCTTCGCCGTCAAGAAGGACTCCGACTTCACCGACCTGCTGCTCCGCGCCGTCACCGACACCCGCGACACCGACGGTCTCGCCGACCTGGTCAGCGGCTTCGGCAACAAGCTGGGCCGCCGCGCCGAGCTCACCGCCGAGCGCGACTTCACCGCGGGCTCCGTCGATCTGCTCGGCCGGATCGTCGAGGCGGCGGACATCCGCGCCCGCAGCAGGGACGTCCACGCAGGCGCCGAACGCCGCACGCGCACCCTCGCCCGCAGGCTCTCCGCCCGCGCCACCGAGGAGCGCGCCCGCACCGGCGAGCTCGCCCAGCAGGTCACGGCCGCCGCCCACAGGGTCACCGAGGCCGAGCAGGCCCGCGGCAGCCGCGCCCTGATCGCCGCCGAACTCGCCTACCGGCACGCCTCGCTGGCCCTGACCGCCGCCGAGAAGGGCGCGGCCGCCCAACGCCGCGAACTGGCCGAGGCACGGACACTGCACTCCGCCTGGCAGGCCGCCGAAGCGGTCCTGCGCCACCGTGCGGCGGCCGACCGCTCCGCACGGGTCGCCGTCGCCATCCGCGAGGCCGAGCGCGACGCCGCCCCGGCCCTCGCCGCACGGGCCACGGCCGCCGCCGACCTCGTACGCGCCCTGCACACCGCCGCCGAGGCGGGCGAGCACGTGGCCAACGAGGAGGAGGAGCGCTCCGACGTCCTCCAGGAGACGGGCGAGCGGGCGCACCGCGACGCCACCACCGCCGCCACCGAGGCCCAGCGGGCCCGCAGCGAGGCCGGCCATCTGCGCCAGCGCCTGGCCGAGGTCGAGCAGGAGACGGCCGAAGCGGTACGGGCGGGCTGGCTCGACAACACGGCGCCCGACGCCGACCCGGCCCGCGCGGCCCTCGCCGCGAGCGAGTCGGAGCAGGCGGCCGTCGCCGCCTGGGACACCGCAAGGGGAGCGGCCGGAGCGGCAGCGGACACCGCCAGGGAAGCGGCCGCGACCGAGAGCCGGGCCGAACTCGCCGCCGCCCGGGCCTCCGACGGGGCGCAGGCGGCCGAACAGTCGTACGAGGCGGAGCTCAGGGCCGCCGAGTCGATCGCCGCCGACCACCGTCTCGCCGACCTCCTCGGCCTCTCGTCGGCGCAGCCCACGGGCGTGCCCAGGCCCCGTCAGGGGGCGGGCGGCGAGGCCACCGAGCCGGACGCGTCGCACGGCAGCGGCGCACAGGACGGCCCGCCGGTCCCCGGTGACGCCGCCCACGACTCTGCGTCCGTGCCCGGCGGGCAGGTCGCTGTAGCCGAACCCGTCACCACCGAACAGACCCTCAGCGCCGAGCAGTTCGACGGCAGCGCCGACGAGCTGCGCGAGCTGCTCGACCAGGGCGTCACCGCCGCCGAGCGCAGGCTCTTCGAGCTCCGCACGGCCGCCGCCGACGACGCGCGGATCCTCGGCGCGCTCGGCGACGGAGGACTGCTGCCGCCCGGCCCCGACGTCCTGGCCACCGTCGAATACCTTGGCGAGCACGGCATCCCCGCCCTGCCCGGCTGGCGCTACCTCGCCCAGGCCGTCGACCCCGCCGACCACGCGTCGGTCCTCGCGGCCCGCCCCGAACTGGTCGACGGCGTCGTGATCACCGACCCCGAATCCCACGCCCGCGCCCGCGACGTGCTGGGGAGCGCCGCCCTGCTGCCCCGCTCGGCGGTGGCCGTCGGTACGGCCGCTGCGCTCCTCGCCCCCGTCCCCGCCCCGGGAGCGGGCGACGGCACGGACGGGGTCTTCCTCGTCCCGCCGAACCCGGCGATGCACGACGAGCACGCGGCCGACGAGGAGAGGCAGGCGCTCAGGCACCGGGCCGCCGCCCGCGACGAGGACATCCGGACCCTGGCGGCCCGGCTCACCGCCGACCGCTCCCTCGCCGCCCGCATCGGCTCCTGGCGCGCCGACTGCCCGCCCGGCAGGCTCACCGAACTGGCCGAGGCGGCACATACGGCCCGCACGGCCGCCGAAGCCGCTCAGGCCGCTCTCGCGGAAGCCCGCGCGGTCCGCGCCGAGGCCGACGAGGCCGCCGCCGACACCGCCCGCGTCCGTGAGGAACGCCAGGAGGCCGCCCAGCGCGCCCGCCGGGCGGCCGACGCCCTCGCCGGCCTCGCCCACCGCCTGCGCGAACGGTCCCGCTGGCAGTCCCGGCTGCGTGAACTCGTCGACGAGGCAGCCGAATCCGAGGCCCGGGCCACGACCTGCCTGGACCGCGCACGCGCCGCCGACGAGGACCGCCGAGCGGCCCAGCGCGCCGGCGACGACGCCCGCCGTACCGCCCGCGCCCTGCGCGCCGAGCGGGCCGAGATCGCCGGCGCACCGGAGAAGCTTCCGGAACCGGAGGGCGACGCCGCCCGTATCTCACTGCCCGCCCTCCGCGAGGCGTACCGCGCGGCCTCCCAGCTGTACGAGAAGGTCGGCGTCGGCGCCGATCTGCGTGCCGAACAGGCCCGCGCCGAGAGCGACGAAAGCGCCGCGCTCGCCGAGCTCGACCGCCTGACCAACAAGGTCCGCACCCGCGCCGCCCAGCTCCTCGAAGGCACCGACGGCGCCGACGGCCCGTCCCGGCAGGCCGCGGCAGCCCGCGCCGAGTCCCTGGTCCAGCTCCTGGAGACCCGGGCGTCCACGGCCAGCGAGCAGCTCGGCCGGCTCCGCGGCGAGGCCGAACGGCTCGCCCCCGTCGACGAGGAGCCCCACCACACGGAACTGCCCGACGAGCTGGTCCCGGCCGATGCCGAACAGGCGCAGAGCCTGCTCCGGACGGCCACGGGCGAACTGGCATCCGCCACCGACGCCCTGGACACCGCCCGGGCCGCCCACACCGAACTGCTCCACGCGCACCGCACCGCGGAGGACTCGGCAGGCGGATTCGAGGAGACAGCGGCCCTCCTGCGCGACCTGCTTCGGGACCACGGCGCCGACGACGAGACCGACGGCCCCGAGCCGTATCCCGGCACCCTCGAAGAGGCCCGGCAGTCCGCCGCCGAGGCCCGCCGCTCCCTGCGCGGCTGCGCCGCCGACCTGTCGGCCGCCGAGACCGCCGTACGGGAAGCGAGCGATGTGCTCGTACGGCATGCCAACTCCACCCGGTACGAGCAGGTCCGCACCCCCGCACGCCAGCAGATCCGGGAACTCCCGGCCTCGGCCCTGCCCGAGCACGCGGAGAAGTGGGCCGTCGCCTTCGCGCCCCGTCTCCGCGTCCTCACCGACGAGATGGCCCAGCTGGAGCGCAACCGCGACTCCATCGTCGACCGGCTCCGCGGGCTCGTGGAGTCCGCCCTCGCCACCCTCCGCTCGGCGCAGCGGCTCTCCCAGCTCCCCGAGGGACTGGGGGAGTGGTCCGGCCAGGAATTCCTGCGGATCCGCTTCGAGGAACCCGACCAGGCCACGCTCACCGAGCGGCTCGGCGAGGTCATCGACGAGGCCACGCACGCCGCCCTCAAGAAGAACTCCGATCTGCGCAGGGACGGCATGTCCCTGCTGCTGCGCGGCGTCCAGGCAGCCCTCGAACCCAAGGGCATCGCCGTGGAGATCCTCAAGCCGGACGCCGTGCTCCGCGCCGAACGAGTCCCGGTCGGACAGATGGGCGACGTCTTCTCCGGGGGCCAGCTGCTCACCGCGGCGATCGCCCTGTACTGCACGATGGCGGCGCTCCGCAGCAACGACCGCGGCCGGGACCGTCACCGGCACGCAGGCACCCTGTTCCTCGACAACCCCATCGGCCGCGCCAACGCCACGTATCTGCTGGAGCTCCAGCGGGCGGTCTCGGACGCGCTCGGTGTCCAACTGCTCTACACGACCGGCCTGTTCGATACCACGGCGCTCGCCGAATTCCCGCTGGTCATCCGTCTCCGCAACGACGCGGACCTGCGGGCGGGGCTGAAGTACATCAGCGTGGAGGAGCACCTGCGGCCCGGACTGCCGCAGCAGGACCCGGACGTCGAGACGGTCCACGGCGAGATCACCGCGACCCGGATGTTCAAGCGCACCCCCCAGGCCGCCGAAGCCGCGGCCCAGGCACAAGCGGCCCGGGCCGAGGCCCCGAAGCGCACTGTCTAGCCGCGCACATCTCCGTGAGCCGGGGCGCAGGCGGCCGGTCAGGCCCGGGACAGGCCGCCCGTGCCCCGGCGGCGTATCCGCGTGGCCTGCCGCGCCCCGCTCCGGGCCGTCCGTCGTGCCCGGCGCCGCTCACGGCGCATCCGCCGCGCCGTGCTGCTCGGCACGGACACCACACCGTTGCGCTGATTCCACACCTGGCGCGTGACCCACACATCCAGGACCGACCATGTCGCGACCACCGTGCTGCCCACGCTGCTGAGCATCATCGGGAAGGCAAGCCAGGAGCCCGTCACGGCGCTCAGGAAGGCCACCATGGCCTGTATGAGGGTCAGTGACGTGATGAGGACGGCCCGAACGGCCGCCGTCCGCACCGGGTCCGGCATCCTCCGCCGCTCCGCGGGCTCCTCCACCCAGAGCTGCCGCGGAATCCGAGCCGACCGCTCCGACGACTGCTCGTTCCGACGCTCTTCCGTGTCCAAGAACCTTCAACTCCCCACCGCTGTCCGACTTCAGGGTGGCTGCCCGGATTACGGACGTTCTACGCGGGCGGAGCCTGCTGCCCTGCCGTACGCACCCATGTAGCTCCCTGCCCCGTACAGAGGGACGAATGCCGGGCCGCGAAGATTCCCGCGGAAGTGGGTCATCAAGCCCCGAAGGCCATAGAACGAAGAATTCCAGCCAACTGCCCGTGTCGTGCATGTGTCGGTCCGCACGGCCTCAGCTGTCGCTTTCGCGAGTTTCATCTCAGGGAATACCGGGACAACTCATGATCAAGCCATGGCAGGGCGGCCGAAATTCGTCCGGACATGCCTTCGAGTTGTCTGTGTGTCGGTAGTAGGCTCGCGCCGTTTGTTGACGGATGCCGACGGAACGCCGACCGGTCAGCGACAAGGACCCGGCGAGCCACCGACGTACACAACCCCCGCACCGCGGGGCCGAGCTGGGGGAGGCCATGCGCTTTCGCGGGAAGTCCATCCGCAGGAAGATCGTGGCGTTGCTCATGGTGCCGCTCGTCTCCCTCACGGGCCTCTGGGTCTTCGCCACCTACATCACGGGCCGTGAGGCCGGCGAACTCATGGGTGCCGGTTCCATCATGGAGAAGGTCGGTCACCCTCTGGAGGACACGGTCCGTGCCGTCCAGAGCGAACGACGCCAGACACTGATCTTCCTCGCCGACCCCCGGGCCTCCGACGCCCTGCCCCTCCTGCGCCGCCAACGCGCCGCCACCGACCGTGTCGTGGCGGACGTCAGGGAGAACGCGCACCAGAAGGACATCCGCGACGCACTGCGGCCGGACGCCGAGGACAGGCTCGATTCGATCCTCAGCGCCGTCGACGGCCTGGACGCCCTGCGGCAGTCCGTGGAGCGGCGCACCATCGACCGCGACCGGGCACTGGACTTCTACAACCGGCTCATCGACCCCTGCTACCGCTTCCTGAACGGTCTCCACACGATGGAGAACGTATCGATGGACAAGCAGGTCCGGGCGCTGATCGGGATCTCCCGTGCACGCGAAATGCTCTCCCGAGAGGACGCGTTGATCGCCTCCGGCCTCATCGCGGGCCGGCTCGACGCCGGAGAGCTGCGCGCGGCTTCCGACCTGGTCGCCGGCCGCAAACTGCTGTACGAGGTGAACCTCGAACTCCTGCCCTCGTCCGAACGCCGCCGCATGGAGCACTACTGGGGCAGCCCCGACACCGAACCCCTGCGCAGCGCGGAGAAGACGCTCATCGGCGCGGGCCCCTTCACCCGGCCGGGCAGCGTCGACGGGGAGCGGTGGCAGGAAGTGTCCGAGCCGGTCCTGAACCGGCTCGCCAACGACACCACCGAGATGACCAACCGCTTCCAGGACCGCGCCGAACCGGCCGGCTACCGGGTCCTGATCCAGGCAGGGATCGCCGGTGTGCTCGGCTTCCTCGCCCTGCTCGTCTCGGTCTTCGTCTCCGTACGCATCGGCCGCGAGCTCATCCGCGACCTCTCCCGGCTCCGCAAGGACGCCCACGAGGTCTCCGGTGTGCGACTGCCGAGCGTGATGCGCCGGCTCGCCGCGGGCGAACAGGTGGACGTCGAGACCGAGGCCCCGCACCTCCAGTACGAGCGCGACGAGATCGGCCAGGTCGGCCAGGCACTCAACACCCTTCAGCGGGCCGCCGTCGAGGCCGCGGTCAAGCAGGCCGACATGCGCCGCGGTGTCTCCGAGGTCTTCGTGAACCTCGCCCGCCGCAACCAGGTCCTCCTGCACCGCCAGCTGACGCTCCTGGACACCATGGAGCGCCGCACCGAGAACAGCGACGAACTCGCCGACCTCTTCCGCCTCGACCACCTCACCACCCGCATGCGGCGGCACGCCGAGGGCCTCGTGATCCTCTCCGGCGCCGCCCCGTCCCGCCAGTGGCGCAAGCCGATCCAGCTGATGGACGTGGTGCGGGCGGCGGTCGCGGAGGTGGAGGACTACGAACGGATCGAGGTCCGACGGATGCCGCGTATCGGCGTGGGCGGCCCCGCCGTGGCCGACCTCACCCACCTGATCGCCGAACTCCTGGAGAACGCCACCGTGTTCTCGCCCCCGCACACCGCGGTCCAGGTGCACGGCGAGCGCGTCGCCAACGGTTTCACGCTGGAGATCCACGACCGGGGTCTCGGCATGGCCCCCGAGATCCTCCTCGACGCCAACCTCCGGCTCGCCGAGACCCCCGACTTCGAGCTCTCCGACACCGACCGGCTGGGCCTCTTCGTGGTCAGCCGGCTCGCCCAGCGGCAGAACGTACGCGTCTCCCTCCAGAGGTCTCCGTACGGAGGGACCACCGCGGTCGTGTTCATCCCGGCCGCGCTGCTGACGGACGCACCGGACACCCACGGCACCGGATTCCGCCTCGACCGCAGAGCCGAGAAGGCGATCGGCGGCGGACGCCCGGGCATCGGCGCGTCAGGCGGCCGGTCCCACAAGGACGGTGCATCGCAGGACGGCGTCCCGGACAGCGGTACGAAGGAGGGCGGCCGTTCCGCCGTCCTGTCCCCGGTTCCCACCGGACTCGTCGGACCGTCCGTCCTCGACGGCCCCGTGGAACTCGAAGGCCCGCTCGACGCCCTGGGCTTCCCGCAGGGCAGGGCCGTCGACCCGGAGCTCGATTCGGCACTCGCTCCCGTACTCGACGGCGTCTCGGACCTGGAGGACACCGAGAGCGAACGCGGCGGCATCTTCCGCGCACGGGACCTGCGCCGCGACGCCGACCGCGAGCAGCACCAGCAGGCGGCCGACCAGACCGGCGAACGCGAGGCCGATGTCCGCCCGATGCGGCCCGCAGGCCCGGTACCCCTGCCGCGCCGCAAGCCGCCGACCCTGGTCGCCGACCGGGGCCGCCGGGTGGACGAGGAGGGCCGCACCCACCCCGACGCCTTCCCGTCACCTCCCGGGACGACAGACCGGCCGGCCGCCCCGGCTCCGGCGGCGGAACCGGTACGGGAGACCGTGGGCGGTCTGCCCCGCCGGGTCCGGCAGGCCAGCCTCGCCCACCAGCTCCGGGAGGAATCCGCGCACCGGACTCCCGGCCACGCCCCCGCGGACGCCGCCGACGATCTCGAACGCGACGCGGAAGAAGTACGCAATCGCATGGCTTCGCTACAACGTGGCTGGCAGCGTGGCCGGCGCGAGAACGCCGAAGACGTGGCCGACCGCGGCGAGACAGCACCAGGAACCACTCCGGGAGGGGACGGTCCATGACCGCACCGAACGCCTCAGCATCCAGCGGGAGCCGCCACGGCTCCGGCGAACTCAACTGGCTCCTCGACGAACTCGTCGATCGCGTCGGCAGCATCCACAAGGCGCTGGTGCTCTCCAGCGACGGTCTCGCCACCGGCACGTCCAAGGATCTGACCCGCGAGGACAGCGAGCATCTGGCGGCGGTCGCCTCCGGCTTCCACAGCCTCGCCAAGGGCGTGGGCCGCCACTTCGACGCGGGCCGGGTGCGCCAGACCGTCGTCGAGCTCGACGAGGCGTTCCTCTTCGTCACCGCGGCCGGCGACGGCAGCTGCCTCGCCGTCCTGGCCGACTCCGACTCCGACGTCGGCCAGGTGGCGTACGAGATGACCCTGATGGTCAAACGCGTGGGGGCCCACCTGGCCAACGCCCCCCGGACGACCGGTCTGCACGCCGGAGGGTGAGTGGATGGCATGAGCGCTGACTCCTCCCGGGGCGCCGTCTCCGGACCCCCGGCCGCGTCCACCGTCTCCCAGTCCTCGCGTTGGTACGACGCCGACGCGGGACCGGTGGTCCGCCCGTACGCGATGACCCGGGGGCGTACCAGCAGCGCGTCCCGCCACCGCCTCGACCTGATCGCGATCGTCGTCCCCGAACCTGCGGCCGACGATCCCGGCCGGGACCAGACGCTCTCCCCGGAACACGTGGAGATCGTCGAACTCTGCAGTGACATGCCCCAGTCGATCGCGGAACTCGCGGCCGGTCTCGACCTTCCCGTAGGGGTGGTCCGGGTCCTCGTCGGTGATCTCGTCGAGGACGAGCTGGTGCACGTAACCCGTCCCGTTCCGCCGGCCGAGCTGCCGGACGTGAACATTCTTCGCGAGGTGATCAATGGCCTTCGGGCGCTCTAGCCGCAAGAGGCGGCCCGTTGAGCCCGTTACCCTGAAAATCCTGGTGGCGGGCGGCTTCGGAGTGGGCAAGACGACCCTGGTGGGAGCGGTCAGTGAGATCAGACCGCTGCGTACGGAAGAGAGGCTGAGCGAAGCAGGCCGTCCGGTGGACGATCTGGCGGGCGTCGAGGCGAAGACCACCACCACGGTGGCGATGGACTTCGGCCGCATCACGCTCCGCGAGGACCTGGTGCTCTATCTGTTCGGCACCCCGGGACAGGACCGCTTCTGGTTTCTGTGGGACGAGCTGTCCCAGGGAGCCCTGGGCGCCGTCGTCCTGGCGGACACGCGACGGCTGGAGGACTGTTTCGCGGCGGTCGACTACTTCGAGCGACGGGCGATCCCGTTCGCCGTCGCCGTCAACTGCTTCGAGGGCGCCGACCGGTTCCCCATCGAAACGGTGCAGGCGGCGCTTGACCTCGACCCCGAGGTCCCGGTGCTCCTGTGCGACGCACGCGACCGCCCGTCCGTACGGGACGTGCTGGTCGCGGTGGTGGAGCACGCGATGACTCGCGCCGACAGGCTCCGGGAACCCGCGACCACGTGACACCTGGCGCAGCACACGGCCCGTACCCCCGCCGACCGGGGTACGGGCCGCGCGTCGTACGGGCGGCCCGGCAGGGCCTGCCCGGTCTCAGCGCACCGCGATCACGGCGGAGCCGTGGCCGAACAACCCCTGATTCGCCGTGATCCCGGCACGGGCGCCCGGCACCTGCCGCCTGCCCGCGGTTCCGCGCAACTGCCACGTCAGCTCGCAGACCTGAGCGATCGCCTGGGCCGGCACCGCCTCCCCGAAGGAGGCCAGCCCACCGCTCGGGTTGACCGGAACGCGCCCACCGAGCGCGGTCACTCCCTCGCGTACGAGCTTCGCGCCGTCCCCCGGTGCACACAGGCCGATGTCCTCGTACCACTCCAGTTCCAGCGCGGTGGAGAGGTCGTACACCTCGGCGAGCGAGAGATCCTGCGGGCCGATGCCCGCCTCCTCGTACGCGGCCCGGGCGATCGAGGCGCGGAAGCTCTCCGGAGCGGGTTCCACCGCCACCGCGGAATCCGTCGCGATGTCCGGCAGATCCAGCACCTCCCTCGGGAACGTCGGCGTGACGGTCGAGACCGCGCGTATACGGACCGGGTCCGCGGCCCCGTGGCGCCTGGCGAAGTCCATGTTGGACAGGACGAGTGCCGCCGCGCCGTCGGATGTGGCGCAGATGTCGAGGAGCCGCAGCGGATCGGCGACCACGGCGGATGCGGCGACCTGCGCGGCAGTCACGGGCGCGCGGTACCGGGCGAGGGTGTTGAGTGCGCCCGCCGCCGCGTTCTTGACCTTGACCAGGGCGAAGTCCTCGGCCGTGTCCCCGTACAGGGCCATCCGGCGGCGTGCGTAGAGCGCGAAGTACGCGGGGTTCGTCGCCCCGAGGACGCGGAAGCGCAACCAGTCGGGATCGTCGGGCCGTTCGCCGCCCGCCGGGGCGAAGAAGCCCTTCGGTGCCGCGTCCGCCCCCACCACGAGCACCACATCGGCCAGGCCCGCCAGGATCTGGGCGCGGGCGGCGTTGACGGCCTGGGCGCCCGACGCGCAGGCCGCGTACACACTGGTCACGCGCGCGCCCTGCCAGCCGAGCGCCTGCGCGAACGTCGCCCCCGCCACGTACCCCGGATAGCCGCCGCGCACGGTCTCCGCGCCGACCACCGAGCCCACGTCCCGCCAGTCGAGGCCCGCGTCGGCGAGCGCGGCCTTCGCCGCGACCCTGCCGTACTCGACGAAGTTGCGCCCCCACTTGCCCCACGGGTGCATCCCGGCCCCGAGGACGGCCACATCGCCGGTCATGCCGCGCCTCCGTCCGGCGCGGCGGAGTGCGGGGCCGCGGAGTGCGGGGCCGCGGACCGCGGGGCCGGTACGGGCCGCCAGTTCCACGTCGTCCGTACGCCCCCGCTTCCGGCGGCCTCGCCCAGCACACCGGGCACCGCCTCGACCGTCATCCCGACCGCCAGATCCGCCACCCCCACCCCCGGTGCGGCCTGCCCCAGGACGACCATGCGCTCGGCGGCCAGCTCGACGGCGATCAGCGTGCAGGGCTCCCACGGCACATCCGGATCGGAGACGTACGGGGGAGGGGGCCGGTAACGGCCGTCGGTGAACGACCAGACAGTGCCCCGCTTGGAGAGCGGCACCTCGGCCAACTCCCCGCCGGGACAGCCCGGGTTGCGGCAGTAGCGGTCCTCGCGGGGGAAGAAGACCGTCCGGCACCCGGAACACCGGGTCCCCAGCAGCCGGAAGTCCTCATCGGTGCTGTCCTCGGTGAACCAACCGGCCACCACGGGTGTGCGCGTGCGCGACAAAGCCCCTCCCGGCACTGGATCTGACGGAACGTCAGAAGTGTGCCACGGTCAGCGGTTCTCGGCGAGCCACTTGGCAGCGGTCTCGGCCAGCTCCCGGTCCCGGCCCGCGAGCATCATCCGGATCATCTGCACGTCACCGCGCAGCGACCACGCGGGGTGCCCGAACGAGGCCGGGTTGTTCTTCTCGATGAAGAAGTGCGCCGGCCAGGCGGTCCCGTACCCGATGAGCGGCAGCGCCGCCGCGTACCGCCGCCGCCCGCGTGTCAGCCCGTAGGCGGCGATCGTGAGGCCGGTCAGGGTCCCGGTCAGATGCATCCAGCGGGTCGCGGCCCGGGAGTGCATCGCCACGTAATAGGGCCAGAATTCCTCGTACGAATCGAACGTCTGCTGCGACATACGGGCACCGTAATGGCTGGAACGGCAACCGGATACGGTCCGTCCGCGTCCGAAGAGGAGAACGGGCGGCCGGAGCCCACGGGGGTGGTCCCGGCCGCCCGTTCACCAGTGCCGGAGCCGGCGCCGGAGCCTCAGTGGCCCGCGACGGAACGCTTCGCCACCGGGAAGTCGAAGTAGGTGTCGGGGAAGAGCTCCGGCTTGAAGGTGAAGTGCCACCACTCCTCGGCCAGATTCACGAAGCCCAGACCGACGAGCGTCTGCTTCAGCAACTGCCGGTTGTCGCGCTGGACCCCCTGAATCCGCGGGTCATCGGTGTGCGACAGGGTGTCGAAACAGTCGTAACCCGTCCCCATGTCCACCGAGTTGTCGGGGAAGCGCTCGGACTGCGGGGCGTAGCAGGACGTCAGCACCTCGCCCGGCAGATACGGCCTGGTGGGCAGCGCCGGCAGCTTCACCAGGGTCAGGTCCACCGTGCTGCCCCTGCTGTGACCGGACTTCTCCGCGATGTAACCGTCCTCGAACAGCCGCGTCTTGTCGACCAGCGGGTAGAACTCGTCCTTCATGGCCTGATTGTCGAGATCCTTCGCCCAGCGCACGAAGTGGTCCACCGCCCGCTGCGGCCGGTAACAGTCGTACACCTTGAGCGAATAGCCCTGGCGCAGCAGCAGCTTCTGCGCCTCGTGCAGCGCGCGGGCGGCTGGCCGGGTCAGGATGCAGACCGGCTGCCGGTAGCCGTCGACGGGCGTCCCCAGAAAGTTGTGGGCGGTGGTGTAGCGCATCTCCTGGATGATCGTCGGATCGACGGAGCGCAGCGAGACGAACTCCCGGGGGGCCTTCGGTTCGGGTGAGGCCCCGGCCACCGGGGCGGCGACGGTCACGGCGAGCAGGGTGGCGGCGGTGGCCGCCAGAGCACGGAAGGCGGTGCGAATTCCTGTCATGGGCACATCGTCTATCAGCTCCGGGGCCGCTGCGAAAGGGTGATCGGATACAGTCCGCCCGTGTCCGCACTCACGAACCCGCCCACGGCGCCTGCCCGGGACTCTCACTGCGGCAGCTGCGGTACGCCGTACTCCGCGCGGATGTCCGCTGTCTGGCCCAGGACCTGCGCGACGTGCGGCGCCACCGCCTACCGCAATCCGCTGCCGGTCGCCGTGGCCCTGCTCCCCGTCACCGACGCGCACGGCGGCGGACTCGTCGTCATCACCCGCACGATCCCACCCCAGCAGGGCGGCATCGCGCTCCCCGGCGGCTTCGTCGACCACGCGGAGGACTGGCGCCACGCGGTGGTACGAGAGCTTCGCGAGGAAACCGGCATCGAGGCCCACGAGCAGGACGTCCGCCTGGCCGACGCGATGAGCAGCCCCGACGGCCACCTGCTGCTCTTCGGCCTGCTGCCCCCACGCCCTGCCGACGCCCTGCCGCCCTCTGTACCCACCGACGAGACCGACGGCCACGCAGTGCTGCGCTCCGCCCGCGAACTGGCCTTCCCCCTGCACACCCGAGCCGCCCACGCCTGGTTCGCAGGCCAGTACGGCTGACCGCCCGGCACACCGGGCAACGAGCCGCCTATGGCCTGTCCGGCGGATCATGGCCGGGGTCACGGCGACCGTGATCCGCCGGACAGGCCCTACAGCCCGCGTACCCGCACCGGAGGCATCGCCCCCTCCTCCCCACCGTCCCGCTCGACCACCACGCGCCCGCCCGCCATCCGCGACGTATACCGCTCGACCGCCGTCCGCGCCCATCCGTCGCCCGCGTCACGCACCACCAGACCTCCGCCCGTACGGCCCACCGGCGGAGCCCACACCTCCAGTTCGAGACCGCCCTCCGCACCCCGCACCGGAATCACCGCACCGGCCCGCGCCAGCACAGGAATCCGTGACAACGGGGCATCCATCAGCACCTGGCCGGGGCCCTCGTACGCCTCCCCGGTCACCGTGTCGTACCAGCGCCCGCGCGGCAGCCGCACCGCCCGCCGCTCCGTTCCGCACTCCAGCACCGGCGCCACGAGCAGCGCATCGCCCAGCAGGAAGGCGTCCTCGCAGTCCCGCAGCGCCCGGTCGCCGGGCGTCCCCCACCACAACGGCCGTACATACGGGGCGCCCGTCAGACGGGCCACCTGAGCCAGCGTCACGAAGTACGGGCCCAGCCGTTCACGCCCCCCGAACGCGGCCTTCGCGTATTCAAGGACCCGCGGCCCGGACTCCCACGGCTCCCGCCCACCCGAACCCATGTCCGCACGGGTACGGAACAGGGGCAGAAAGGCATCCAGCTGAAGCCGGCGCACATACAGCTCGTCCGACTCCTCCGCCCCGCCCCCGTCAACCCCCGCATACGGCACCCCGCACAGCCCAAGACCCAGCACCAGCGCCAGCGAGGCCCGCAGCCCATGCCAGCCGGCCGCCCCCTCACCGGACCGCACACCCCCGTACCGCTGCACCCCCGCCCACCCGGAACGCGAGACGAGGAACGGCCGCTCGTCCGGCCGCAGCCGGCGCACCCCCTCGTACCCGGCACTCGCCATGGCCAGCCCGTACACGTTGTGCGCCTCGCGATGATCACCACCGCGTCCCTCCAGCGCGTACCGCGCCGACAGCGGAAGCGCCGGACCTGGCTCGGCCGACAGGGAACCCGGCTCGTGCCACACCCCGGAGAACCCCTGCTCCAGCCGCTCCTCGTACAGCGAACCCCACCACTCCCGCACCAGCGGATCGGTGAAGTCCGGATAGACGCACGTGCCCGGCCGCCCCGCACCCCGCACCGCACGCCCCGCCACCCGCACCGCACGCCCCGCACCCCGCACCGCACGCCCCCCGGCGTCCCGGACGTACGCACCAGCCGCCCCGATCCGCTGCCCGCCGTCAAACACGGCGTTCCCCGGCTCCGCCGGCACCGCGGGCCCGACGGCCGACACCAGCCGGACACCGTCCTCACGCAGCTCCTTCGCCAGCCGCGGCAGACCGGGAAACCGCTCGCGGTCGACGCCGAACACCTGCCGCCCGTCGCCCTGGCCGATGTCCATGTGGAGTACCGACAGCGGCAGCCCCCGCTCCCGGTACGCCGCCACGATCCGCCGCACCTCCTCCTCACCGCCGGCCCCCGACCCGGCATGCTGCGCACCCAGCGCCCAGGACGGCGGCAGCGCGGGCGCACCGGTCAATGCCGTCCAGCCCCGCAGCACCCGCGCCGGGGTCCCCGCGACGACCCAGCACCGGAGGGGACCGCCGTCCATCCGCACCTCACAGGTCCCCGGCCTGTCGTGCCCGGAGCCCGCACCCTCCTCGCCCTCACGCAAGGTCACCTGCCCCGCCCACGAGTTGTCGTGGAAGAACAAGTGCGTTCCCGCGTCGGACACGACCAGGTGCACGGGCATCGGGAGATCGCCCAGCTCGTCACCAGGACCGGACGTTCCGCCCGGACCGGGATTCCACAACCGGTACGTCCCCTCACGCAGCCGTGCACCGCATACCCGACCACCCAGCCCGAAATAGCGTGCGTCGGCCGGTACCTCGGACCGCTGGACCCACCGCGCCGCACCTCCCGCCACCGGCTCCCACCAGCGCGGCGGCAACTCCCGCCGCAGCACGAGCCCGCCGGGCGTACGCAGCTCGATCGCCCCGTGCCGCGACACCGCCACCGTCAGCCGCTCCGAGACCACCTGCCAGCCGCCGTCCTTGTCCGGCTCCAGCGCGGCACGCGGGTCCGGTTCCGGCTCGGAACCGGGCAAGGCGTACGACGGCAACGCCGCCGCCCCGTCCCAGGCCCAGAACACTGCGCCGCCCGCCGCGACCCGTATCCGCAGCTCCGAACGGGCGAACCTCACGACACCCCCGCCGGGACCCGGTTTTGCCCCCGTCAACAGGCCCGGCACTCTCGCCCGCTCCGCCCCGCGCGGCGGCAGCGCCCGCGCATCCGCACGCCGGTGCCGCCAGGCCGTGCGCACCGTGCGCAGCCCCTGTACCGAACCGACCATTTTCACCGAGCGCACCAGGTCACGACCGTCCATACGGCCCACCCTGCCAGCCGGCCGCGGCGAAACAGGCCGCGTTCAACTTCCGTTCACCCGTGGCCGGACCACATAACGGGACGGGCAACCATGGCAGGGCGACCCTGGTGCGAAAGACGATCACATGGCATCGTCCGTAAAACCCGCTCACGCGCACGGGAGGGTGCTGAAGATCTTGGCCGGGCTCGCGGCGTCTGGCACGCATATCTGCGGCGTTGCCGAAGTGTCGTGGTAGCTCCGCTACGAGGACACTTCAGCGCCTTGCAGCTGCACGCACCAGACGGGCTCCCTGAGCCGGCCAAGGTCTTCAGCACCCTCCCCTCGCGCGCGCGACACGCCCACCCCGCGTACCCGTACAGCCAGGGAGCCGACCCATGACCGCACGTGCCGAAGAAGCCCCCCTGTGGCAGCCCGACGCCGACCGCATCGCCGCCGCGGCCGTCACCCGCTTCCAGAACTGGGCGGCCGGACGGTACGGAGCACCGGCCGAGGGCGGCTACGCCGCACTGCACCGCTGGTCGGTCGATGAACTCGACACCTTCTGGAAGGCCGTCGCCGACTGGTTCGACGTACGGTTCTCCACCCCGTACGAGACCGTCATCGGCGAACGCTCCATGCCCGGCGCCCAGTGGTTCCCCGGCGCCACCCTCAACTACGCCGAGCACGCCCTGCGCACCGCCGAGGACCCCCTCCGCGCCGAAGCCCCGGCCCTGATCCACGTGGACGAGACCCACACCCAGGTGCCGATCAGCTGGTCGGCCCTGCGCCGCCAGGTCGGCTCCCTCGCCGCCGAACTCCGCGCACTCGGCGTCACCCCCGGCGACCGGGTCAGCGGATACCTGCCCAACGTTCCGCAAGCCGTCGTCGCCTTCCTCGCCAGCGCGGCCGTCGGCGCGGTATGGACCTCCTGCGCCCCCGACTTCGGCGCCCGCAGCGTCCTCGACCGCTTCCAGCAGGTCGAACCCGTCGTCCTGTTCACCGTCGACGGCTACCGCTACGGCGGCAAGGTACACAACCGCACCGACACCGTCGAGGAACTGCGCCGCGAGCTCCCCACCCTGCGCGCCGTCGTCCACATCCCGCTGCTCGGCACGGACGCTCCCGAAGGCGCCCTCGAATGGTCCGCGCTCACCTCCGCGGACATCGAGCCCCTATTCGAGCAGGTCCCCTTCGACCACCCGCTCTGGGTGCTGTACTCCTCCGGCACCACCGGACTCCCCAAGGCGATCGTCCAGTCCCAGGGCGGCATCCTGCTCGAACACTTCAAGCAGATCGGCCTGCACTGCGACCTCGGGCCCGACGACCGCCTCTTCTGGTACACCTCCACCGGCTGGATGATGTGGAACTTCCTCGTCTCCGGCCTGCTCACCGGAACCACGGTCGTGCTGTACGACGGCAGCCCCGGCTACCCCGACGTCAGCGCCCAGTGGCGCGTCGCCGAACAGACCGGAGCGACTCTCTTCGGCACCTCGGCCGCGTACGTCATGGCCTGCCGCAAGGCCGGCATCCACCCCGGACGCGACTACGACCTCTCCCGTGTCCAGTGCGTCGCCACCACCGGCTCCCCGCTGCCCCCCGACGGCTTCCGCTGGCTCCACGACGAGGTGGCCGAAGACCTCTGGATCGCCTCGGTCAGCGGCGGCACCGACGTCTGCAGCTGCTTCGCGGGCGCGGTCCCGACGCTCCCCGTACACATCGGCGAACTCCAGGCCCCCTGCCTAGGCACGGACCTCCAGGCCTGGGACCCCGCGGGCCAACCGCTCATCGGCGAGGTCGGCGAACTCGTCGTCACCAACCCGCTGCCCTCCATGCCCATCCGCTTCTGGAACGACCCCGACGGCAGCCGCTACCACGACAGCTACTTCGACATGTACCCCGGCGTCTGGCGTCACGGAGACTGGATCACGATGACCGACCACGGCTCGGTCGTCATCCACGGCCGCTCGGACTCCACGCTCAACCGGCAGGGCGTACGCATGGGCTCCGCCGACATCTACGAGGCCGTCGAACGGCTCCCCGAGATCCGCGAATCCCTCGTGATCGGCCTGGAGGAACCCGACGGCGGCTACTGGATGCCGCTCTTCGTCCACCTCGCCGAAGGCGCCACCCTGGACGACAAGCTCCGCGACACCATCAAACGGACCATCCGCGAGAACCTCTCCCCACGCCACGTTCCCGACGAGGTCATCGAGGTGCCCGCCGTCCCGCACACCCTCACCGGCAAGCGCATCGAGGTTCCGGTCAAGCGCCTCCTCCAGGGCACACCCCTGGCCAAGGCCGTCAACCCGGGCTCCGTGGACAACCTCGAACTCCTCCACTTCTACGTGGACCTGGCCCGCACACGCCAATGACCGCCCGCACGGCGAAGCCACTGTCAGTCCCCCTGATTACGCTGAGTGAGCATTGATCGACAGCGCACAGGGGGACACATGGCGCACACCCGGCAGTACAGGCAGGGCACATCCATGCGGCGCACGCTGCGCCGCGAAGCACCCAGCACCCTCGGCCTCCTGGTCGACGCCCAGGACTTCGCGGCTATGCGGGACTACCGCAGCTTCACCTTCGACAACCACACCGTCTATCTCCAGCAGGTCGAAGGACTGCTCAAGACACTCGCGGCCCAGGGCATGCACACCACGGTCGCCCTCTTCGACCCCGAGGACTACGCGGAGTTCTGCGCCGAATCGGACCTCGATCCGGACAGCGGCTCCAGCCGCACCCGCTTCACCGCGGAGATCGCGGCGGGCGGCGCCACCGTGGCGTACACGGGCCAGCCCATCGACACACTGGTGCCACTCCTCATCAGCCGGGCCGTCCGCCGGGCCACTTGGGAGTACGCCACGATGCTCCTGGCCGGCCTCGGCGAGTGCGTCGACTGCGGGCAGGACATCGGACGCGCCGCCTTCGACCGGGCCTCCCACCTACTGGCCCGCCTCATGGAAACAGCCGGCCCCGGCACCCACCACATGGTGTGCAGCACCCCCACGGAGAACGAACAGCTCCTCGCCGTCCTCCACACCGAGCGCGGCCTCACGGGCCCGGCCCGGCTCGACTCCACGGAAGGAGCCGAGTTCGCCACCGTCCTCGCGGTGGGCATCGCCCTGGAAACCCGCGGGGGAGTAGTGCTCCGCACGAGCGGCCCGGACACCCCGGACCGGGTCCACGGCTGGCGGCTGATCCGCGGCGGCCTCGTCCCCCTCACCGAAGGAGAGGTCTTCAGCGCCTACTGCACCGACGCCGACACGGGCGAACCGGTCGCCCCGGAATCGGGCGTGGAGTACCGCGCCGGATTCGACATCGGCGCCGACGAACCGGAAACGCATCACTGACAGCATTGCTGACAAGACGAAGGGGCTCCCCGCCACCATCGGCGGGAAGCCCCTTCACCAGCACCTGTGCCGGACTACTCGCCCGACAGCACCGCCTGCGCGGCGTTCCGCGCCTCTTCGGCGGAGTCGGCCGCACGCGCGGCGGCGGCCGCACGCTCGCACTGGGCCAGCGTGTGCTTCGCCAGCGTGGCGCGTACGTAGGGAATGGACGCGGCACCCATCGAGAGAGAGGTGACACCCAGACCGGTCAGCACACAGGCGAGAAGCGGGTCCGAGGCCGCCTCACCACAGACACCACAGCTCTTGCCCTCGGCCTTGGCGGCATCGGCCGACAGCGCGACGAGGTCCAGCAGCGCCGGCTGCCACGGGTCCTGGAGCCGGGACACGGCCCCCACCTGACGGTCGGCGGCAAAGGTGTACTGCGCCAGGTCATTGGTGCCCAGCGACAGGAATTCCACCTCCTGCAGGATCGAACGCGCCCGCAGCGCGGCGGACGGAATCTCCACCATCGCACCGAACTTCGCCTGCAGGCCGGCGTTGCGGCAGGCATCGGCGAACGCCTTGGCGTCAGCACGGTCGGCCACCATGGGCGCCATGACCTCGAGATAGACGGGCAGCCCCTCAACGGCCTTCGCCAGCGCCGTCAGCTGCGTGCGCAGCACATCGGGGTGCTCCAGGAGACTGCGCAGCCCCCGCACGCCCAGCGCCGGATTCGGCTCGTCCGCCGGAGTCAGGAAGTCCAGCGGCTTGTCGGCACCCGCGTCCAGCACCCGCACAACCACACGGCCCTCGGGGAACGCCTCCAGCACCGCGCGGTACGCCGCGACCTGCTTCTCCTCGGACGGCGCCTGCTTGCTGTTGTCCAGGAACAGGAACTCCGTGCGGAACAGCCCGACGCCTTCGGCGCCCGCCTCCACAGCCGCCGGCACATCGCCGGGACCGCCGATGTTGGCGAGCAGCGGCATCTTGTGCCCGTCCGAGGTCGCACCGGGACCGGTCGAAGCGGACAGCGCGGCCTTGCGGGCCGCGGCGGCGCTCTCCATCTCCGCGCGCTTCTCGGGGCTCGGATCGACGAAGATCTCGCCGGTCGAGCCGTCCACCGCGACAACTGTTCCCTCGGCCAGCTCACCGGCACCCGGCAGCGCCACGACAGCGGGCACACCGAGCGCCCGCGCGAGGATCGCGCTGTGGCTGGTGGGCCCGCCCTCCTCGGTCACGAACCCGAGAACCAGAGTCGGGTCGAGCAGAGCCGTATCGGCCGGAGCGAGGTCCCGCGCGATGAGCACGTACGGCTCGTCACTGTCGGGCACGCCCGGCATCGGGACACCGAGCAGCCGGGCGACGATCCGGTTCCGCACGTCGTCGAGGTCCGCGACGCGCCCCGCCAGATACTCACCGGCGTTGGCCAGCAGAGCACGGTAGGCGGCGAACGCGTCGTAGATACCGCGCTCGGCGGTGCTGCCGACAGCGATACGCCGGTCCACATCAGCGATGAGCTCGGGGTCCTGCGCCATCATGGCCTGGGCCTCGAGCACATGCTGAGCCTCGCCCCCGGCCAGATTGCCGCGTGCAATCAGGTCGGCGGCCACAGCCTCCACAGCCTGGCGAGCACGCCCCTGTTCGCGCTCGGCCTCCTCCGGTGGAATCTGCTTGGCAGGCGGTTCGAGGACCGCCGTACCCATGTGCCGAACCTCGCCGATCGCCACACCGTGGCTCACACCGACGCCTCGCAGCGTTGTCTCCATTTCACCCGTCTCCGGTTGTGCGGTGATCGTGCCACCGCGGCGGTTGTCCAACTGGCTGTTACGTCTACGAAGGTGCTACTGCCAGCCGAACAGTGTGTCGCCGATCTTCACGTCGCCGTCCTCGCGGACGTCGGAGAGGGAGTCGGCGGTGGCCTCCAGCGCGACGATCGGGCAGATGGCCGACTTGCCGGCCGCCTCGACGGCAGCCGGGTCCCACCGCACGATGCCTTGCCCGCGGACGACGGTGTCGCCCTTGTTGACGAGAAGCTCGAAGCCCTCGCCGTTGAGCTGGACGGTGTCGATACCGAGGTGCGTCAGCACTCCATGGCCTTCGCTGTCGACGACGACGAAGGCGTGCGGGTGGAGGGAGACCACAATGCCGTCGACCGGGGATACGGCCTCCGAGGGCTCGCGCACGGGATCGATAGCGGTTCCGGGGCCGACCATGGCGCCGGAGAAGACCGGGTCCGGCACCGCGGTGAGTCCGATGGCGCGTCCAGCAAGAGGGGACGTCACGTGGGTCATGGGGAGCCTCCCAGGGGGTGGAGCTTGGTGTGTCGCCGCCGCGGCTGATGGGGGACGGCGTACTGATCAGCAGGGTAAGTCATATGAAGTCATGGTTCCGCCCGAGACCTACCGGTTGGCGGACCTAGGGGTGCACCAGAAACGATTTGCCTCGACTCCCGGCGGCCTGTACTGTCGTACTTCTGCCTGACCCCAACGCGACATTGAGTCGGGGGTCGGCGGCGACCATTAAGCCCAGATCCTAACCCTGACTCCTGCTTCTGCATGCCTGCAGGACTGGTCAAAGGGAACGGAAAAGGCCTGATAGAGTCGGACTCGCCGGAAAGGGAAACGCGAAAGCGAATTCCTGAAAGGCGCAGTAAAAATTCTCCTGCTCTGCAGGGGGCCCGCTTCGACCGGGAATCGGACACGAAAGAGTCTGATAGAGTCGGAAACGCAAGAACGAAGGGAAG